>NC_014844.1:3024257-3326683 GCF_000176915.2 Pseudodesulfovibrio aespoeensis Aspo-2 | reverse complement strand
GTACTTGATCTCGTCGTCCTCCACGCTGTGGCCGCCCGAGGGGATGGCCCCGGCCTCCTCCACCGTGTCGCGTCCGCCGCGCAAGACCTCGCGCAAGACCGCGCCCGAGAGTTTTTTCATGGGAAAGCAGACGATGTTCATGGTCGAAAAGGGCGTGCCGCCCATGGCATAGATATCGGACAGGGCGTTGGCAGCGGCAATGCGGCCAAACCGGTAGGGATCGTTGACCACCGGGGTGAAGAAGTCCACGGTCTGGACCAGGGCCTTGCCAGGGGGAAAGGACAACACCACAGCGTCCTCGTTGTCGCCGGGGCCTCCGGCCAACACGCGGTCGTCCTTGCGGGCATACATGCCCGACAGTGCCTGCTCCAGGTCCCCCGGAGCGATCTTGGCGGCTCAGCCGGCCGCTTTGACCATGCTCACAAGCTTCAGCTTCGGCATGTGCCCTCCTTTGCCTCCCCGTCCTATCAGAGAGCCGGGCGAATGCAAAGCCGTCTTCGCGGGCCATGCCTTTGCACACTTTGCCTTCAGGCCGACACCGTGCTAGGACACCCCTGCCGGCGGCGGGAATTTTCCTGCCGCCGGCAGCCCCGCATGGGGGCGGCCCATCCAGGAGACATCATGAGCGACGATCAGACCAAGGAATTCCTGGCCAGCCTGCCTGAGCTGGAAGAAGGAAAGACATACCATTTCAAATGTCGCCCCGGCGTCGCCTGCTTCAACGCCTGTTGCAGCGACCTGAACCTGGTGCTCACCCCCTACGACATACTGCGCCTGCGCCGCAGCCTGAACATGGGCAGTGTCGAGTTCCTGCGCAGCCACACCACCATGCACATGGCCCCGGAGACCAACTTTCCCGAATTCCGCCTGCGCATGACCGACAACGAGGCCCGCGCCTGCCCCTTTGTCCGCGAACAGGGATGCTCGGTCTACGCCGACAGGCCCGGCGCCTGCCGCATGTATCCCCTGGGCCGCGCCACCCGGCCTGACGGCGCTGGCGGGGTGAGCGAGCAGTTCTTCATCGTCCGGGAGGATCACTGTCTCGGCTTCAACGAAAAGGACGAGTGGACCGGCGCGTCGTGGAAGCAGGATCAGGGGTTCGTGGCCTACACGGCCAGCAACGACCGCTACATGAACATCCTGGCCCGCATCCGCCAGACCGGGGCCCCGGTGCCCGAGAAGATGGGCCATCTGGCCACCCTGGCCCTGTACAAGCTCGACGAGTTCCAGCGGTTCATCATTCAGACGCACCTCTTCGACCGTCTGGACCTGGACGAAAACCGCCACAAGGCGATACTGGAGGACGAGGAGACGGCCCTGGAATTCGCCATGGACTGGATCGAGCTGATGCTTTTTCATGCCACCCCGAACCTCAAGCCCAGGAGATAGCGCATGGCCCTGCCCGCCAACCCCAAGCTCATGTCCATCCGCACCTTTCTCAAGAAGAAGGCGGAGCTGCCGCCAAGCCACCGGCTGGTCTTCACCAACGGCTGCTTTGACATCCTGCACCCCGGCCATGTGGACCTGCTGGCGCGCGCCCGCGCCCTGGGCGACTCCCTGGTGCTGGGGCTCAACTCGGACGAGTCCGTGAAGAGGCTCGGCAAGGGCGACGACCGCCCTCTCAACACCCAGGAGGAGCGCGCCTTTGTCCTGGCTGGTCTGGCCTGTGTGGATTGCATCATCGTGTTTCATGAATCCACGCCCCTTGAGCTGATCAAGGCGGTCCGGCCCCAGGTGCTGGTCAAGGGCGGCGACTGGACGCCGGAGGCTATCGTCGGGCGCGAGGTGGTGGAGCAGTCTGGCGGGGTTGTGCGCAGTCTGCCGCTGCTGCCGGGGTATTCCACCACCGGGTTTGTGGCGAGGATTCGCAAGGGCGGTGTGAAGGAAGAGGGATAGGGAAGGCGGCTTTCGTATCTTTTCCCCGCTTCTCTTCCCGCTCCCTGCTCTGGCTCAATCAAAAAAGCCGGAAGACCCCTTCGGATCTTCCGGCTTTCGCTTCAAACATATTCCCAACGGATCAGATGACCTTGTTCAGCGGATACTCGATGATTCCCTCTGCCCCGAACTCCTTGAGCCGCGGAATCAGATCCCGAACAATCTTCTCCTCCACCATGACTTCGACAGACAGCCAGGCCGGGTCCTGCAACTCGGCCACGGTGGGCGAGTTGAGGCTGGGCAGGGAGCCGTTGAGTTCGGCCAGCTTGTGCTTGGGCAGGTTCATTTTCAGCCCGACCATTCTGTCGGCCTTGAGCGCGCCCTGGAGCAGGAGGTTGATCTCCTGGATGAGCTTGCGTTTCCTGGGGTCTTCCCAGGCGGCCTTGTTGGCGATGAGCTGGGTGTTGGTCTGCATCAGTTCGGCGATGATGCGCAGGCCGTTGGCCCGGATGGTGGTGCCGGTCTCGGTGATTTCCACGATGCCGTCGCACAGGTCTTCGACCACCTTGGCCTCGGTGGTGCCCCAGGAAAACGAGACATCGACGTTGACGCCCAGGGACTCGAAGTATTCGCGGGTGAAGCCGACCAGCTCGGTGGCGATCTTCTTGCCCTCGAGGTCTTCGGGCCGCTTGTAGGGCGAGTCGCCCTTGACGCAGAGAACCCAGCGCGCCTTGCCGTTGCTGACCTTGGAGTAGATCAGGTCATCGACGATCACGACATCGGACTTGTTTTCCTTGATCCAGTCCATGCCGGTCAGGCCGACATCAAAGGTGCCGTTTTCCACATACATGGACATCTCCTGGGCGCGGGCCAGGGAGCACTTGATGCGCTCGTCGTCGATATCCGGGAAGTAGTTGCGGTCGTGGAGCTTGATCTTCCATCCGGCCTTGCCGAACAGCTTGATGGTCGCATCCTGAAGGGAACCTTTGGGCACGCCGAGACGAAGAAACTGAGTGGACATTATTTGTATACCTCTTTGGGGTCGAAGACGAGGGGGGAGCATTCCCGGACCTCGCCGTCCTTGAGTTCGCGATAAAAGCAGCTGCGATAGCCCTTGTGGCAGGCCGCGCCGCCGATCTGGTCAATGAGAAAGAGCACGGTGTCGTCGTCGCAATCGATGCGGATGGACTTCACCGTCTGGGTATGGCCTGAGGTACCGCCCTTATGCCACAACTCCTGACGGCTCCGGCTCCAGTAATGGACCTCGCCGCTTTCCAGGGTCTTGTTCCACGCTTCCTCGTTCATGTAGGCCATCATCAGGACTTCGCCGGTCTCGGCGTCCTGGGCGATGGCCGGGACAAGCCCGTCCATTTTTTCAAAATCCGGTCTGATCATGCGGTACCTCGTATCAGATGGTTTTGGTCCGGTCCAGGTGCGGGCCGGGCGAGTTACATAGCGAAAGCCCCAATAAAGCGCAACCGTCGGCGATATGTGTCACCCGGATGCCACTCTGAAGAATGGCCGCCGGATTTACCTCCCCGGCAATATGCTGATAACGCCCCTCGTACTATGGTGTGAGAATGATAGGCAACACCCGGTGCGCACCCATGGAGATGAACGGGAACAGGGGCATTGATGGCTCTCATCTCGCAGACAGTTCCTTTTGAGGCTGGCTCATGACCGGAGCGCCCGCTCGGGCCGCGCTCGTCTTCCTGCTCGCACTGAACCTCTCTCTCGCGCCAAGCGGCGGCATCGCCCACGCCGCCGAGCTGGTCCAGCCAGGGTATTTGATCGCTGGCGACACCTATGGATACAGCGTCTCGACAGGTGGCGCCGTGGTAGGCGACAGCAAGGATGCGGCGGTCGGCCTTGGCACCCTGGGCGGTGCGAATTCCCAGGCCAATGCCGCCAGCGACGACCTCGACCTGTGGGCATGGGCCGCATGGTCACACCGCTTCGAACGCAGAGGGCCTTCCATGGACGGCGACTTGATCGGCATGAGCCGGTTCAGCTACGGCGGCGGCCCGGTGGATCAGGACTGGGCCGAGGTGGGCGGCGGCTTCAAGTACAAGCCCAACCGGCACACCGAGACCTTCTCCCGCATCACCTTCGCCTTGGGCAACGAGCACTACGCCGCGCCCGACATAGCGCTGACCACCGGCGTCGCCTGGGATTTCTAGCCCATCGCCGCCATTTACCACCCGTCCGATATCTGCTAAATCTCGCGCGTCCGCAAACGACCTTCACAAGGAGCACTCCCGAGCATGCCCGTTCGTTCAAAAGAGAATTTTCTCATTTTCGGTTCCCCGCGCATCGAGCAGGACGAGATCGACGAGGTGGTGGCCTCCATGGAGGTCGGCTGGCTCGGCACCGGCCCCAAGGTGGCCCGGTTCGAGAAGGATTTTTCCGCCTATGTGGGCGCGCCTTACGCCGCGGCCTGCAACTCGTGCACCGCGGCCCTGCATCTGGCCCTGGTGGCCCTGGGGCTCAAGCCCGGCGACGAGGTGATCACCACGCCGCTGACGTTCTGCGCCTCGGTCAACGCCATCATCCACGCCGGATGCACCCCGGTGCTGGCCGACATCGACCCGGTCACCCAGAACATCGACCCCGAATGCATCCGCGAGAAGATCACGGAGCGCACCAGAGCCATCCTGCCGGTGCACTTCGCGGGCCGCTCCTGCGACATGGACCGGATCATGGCCGTTGCCCGCGAGCACGATCTCAAGGTGGTGGAAGACTGCGCCCACGCCATCGAGACCACCTGGAAAGGGCGCCACGCAGGCACCTTTGGCGACTTCGGCTGCTTCAGCTTCTACGTCACCAAGAACGTCTGCACCGGCGAGGGCGGCATGGTCGTGGCCGCGGGCGAGGACGCCATCCGCCACGTCAAGGTGCTCGGCCTGCACGGCATGAGCGCCGATGCCTGGAAGCGTTTCTCGGACGAGGGCTACAAGCACTATCAGGTGATCGAGGCCGGGTTCAAATACAACATGATGGACCTCCAGGCCGCCATCGGCATCCACCAGCTCAAGCGGGTGGAGCAATATTTCGTGCGCCGTTGCGAGATATGGGACAGGTACCAGGACGCCTTTGCCGCCCTGCCGCTGGGCCTGCCCGCGCCCGAGGAGCCGGGCACCTGCCATGCGCGCCATCTGTACACCATCCTGGTGGACCCGGACGCCTGCGGGGTCGAGCGCGACGAGTTCCTGGCGCGCATCACCAGGGAGGGCATCGGCGTGGGCGTGCATTATTTGAGCATTCCGGAGCAGCCCTACTACCGCGAGCGGTTCGGCTGGACCCTGGCCGACACGCCCCACGCGGTGCGCATAGGCCGCCAGACCGTGAGCCTGCCGCTTTCGGCCAAGCTGACTGACGCCGATGTGGCCGACGTCATCGAAGCCGTGAAGCGCACCCTGAACGCCTGACCTCGGCCAGCTTTGCCTGATCCACGAAAAAGCCCGGCTCGCGCCGGGCTTTTCCAAATGGATGAGAAGGGTTCTGCTGCTAGCAGTCGTGGAAATCCTTGTTGATGTAGAAGCACAGGTCGAACAGATTGTGCACCATCTCGTCGACCAGTTCCTCCGAATCCGCTCCGGCCATCTCCACACTCATGGTCTTGTTCACTATCTTTGAAAACAGCATGCCGATGAGCTGGTCATCGTATACCGTCCAATACTTGCTTCCCGAAGGAAATTTCTTGTCGAAGCCGTGGTAGTACATGCGTTTTTTCTCCAGTCGAGAGTGTGGCGTCGCGCCTGCTCCACACTCCATATCGGCCTGTTTGGTGAACCGCTTAAGGGGAAAAATCGACATTTGTTCCAGGCGGGTGATAGGGGTGCCGCCTGGGCAGGGCAGTGCGTTCCGCCACGCCTCTCTTTGCGTGGTCAACCACTGAACAGGTGACATTTTGTTGCGATAAAGTTACTGGATTGTAACACCGGCATGAAGGGACTTGGGTATAGCAGGCCGTAACAATTCATCGCCAGCAAGGAGACGCGCCGTGTCCGCCCACAAGATACTGGTGGTCGAAGACCACAAAGACACCCGGGAACTGCTCAAATACAACCTGACCGCCGCCGGATTCGACGTGGCTGCGGCAGAAGACGGCGCATCGGGCCTGGCCCTGGCCGAGGCGTTCAAGCCGGACATCGTGCTGCTTGACCTGATGATGCCGGGCATGGACGGACTTGAGGTCTGCCGCCAGATCAAGGGCAACAGTTCGCTGTCGCGCATCCCGGTGATCATGCTCACGGCCAAGGGCGAGGAGATCGACAAGATCGTGGGCCTTGAGCTGGGTGCGGACGACTACATCGTCAAGCCCTTCTCGCCGCGAGAGCTGGTCCTGCGCATCAAGGCCGTGCTGCGCCGGGCGGGCGGGCGTGAGCCCAAGGCCCCCAAGGCGTGGGAGCGCGAGGGGCTGCGCATCGACTTCGAGGCCCACCAGATCACGGTGGACGGAGAAGAGGCGACCCTGACCGCCACGGAATTCAAGCTGCTGACCGTGCTCATCTCGGGCAGCGGCAAGGTCCAGACCCGCGACAACCTGCTGGACACGGTCTGGGACACCCATTTTGAAGGCTACTCCCGCACCGTGGACACCCATGTGCGTCGGCTGCGCCAGAAGCTCGGCCCTTATGCCGAGTGGATAGAAACCGTTCGCGGCGTCGGGTACCGTTTTCGTTCCTGAGTTTCATCCGCGTCTCATGAAGCGGAATCGGCCCGGTCATCCTTGTGGATGCCGGGCCGATTTCGTTCATGCGGTTCTGGCCTTCGGAGACATTTACACCAGGAACTGGCCGGTTGCCGAGTCGGGGCTGGCGATGATCTGTTCGGGGGTGCCGGAGGCGACGATCTGGCCGCCGTGTTCCCCGCCGCCCGGGCCGAGGTCGATGACGTGGTCCGAGGCCATGATCACGGCGGTGTTGTGTTCGATGACGATGACGGTGGCCCCTTTGTCAACCAGGGCGTGGAGCACGCGGATGAGTTTGCCGACCTCGTGCATGTGCAGGCCGGTGGTGGGCTCGTCGAGGATGTAGAGCGCGCCGGGCAGGTTGCGTTTGCCGAGTTCGCGGGAGATCTTGATGCGCTGGGCTTCGCCGCCGGACAGGGTGGTGGCGGGCTGGCCCAGGCGCAGATACTCAAGGCCGACCTCGCCCAGCACGTCGAGCCGGCGCACCAGGGCGGGGTGGTTGGCGAAGAATTCTCGCGCCTGACGCACGGTCATGTCGAGCACGTCGGCGATGCTTTTGCCCCGGTATTCCACCTCAAGCGTCTGGGCGGTGTAGCGTTTGCCCTTGCAGGCCTCGCAGGTGACGTAGACATCGGGCAGGAAGTGCATTTCCACGCGGATCTGGCCGTCGCCCTTGCAGGCTTCGCAGCGGCCCCCCTTGACGTTGAAGGAGAACCGGCCCGGCTGGTAGCCGCGTGTGCGCGCCTCTTTTGATCCGGCGAATATCTTGCGGATGTCGTCGAATATCTTGGTGTAGGTGGCTGGGTTGGAGCGCGGGGTGCGGCCTATGGGCGTCTGGTCGATGGAGATGACCTTTTCGACCAGTTCGCGTCCGGTGATACCGCCGATCTTGCCGGGGTTGTTGACTTTCTGGCCCATGTGCAGGAGCAGATGCTTGTAGAGCGAGTCCATGACCAGGGAGCTTTTGCCCGAGCCGGACACCCCGGTGACGCAGGTCATGACACCAAGGGGGATGGTCACGTCGAGATTTTTCAGGTTGTTGGTGGCGACGTTCCTGAGGGCCAGGACAGTGCTGGCCGTGCGGCGCGTATCTGGCGGGGCGATGAAGAGGTCGCCGCGCAGGTATTTGCCGGTCAGGGTGTCGGCTTTGAGCAGTTGGTCCACCGGGCCCTGGAAGACGATTTCGCCGCCGAGCCAGCCGGAGCCGGGCCCGATCTCGATGACGTGGTCGGCGTGGCGGATGGTGGGCTCGTCGTGCTCGACCACGAGCACGGTGTTGCCCCGGCTCTGGAGCGAGCGCAGGGTTTGGAGGAGGCGTTCGTTGTCGCGCGGGTGCAGGCCGATGGACGGCTCGTCGAGCACATAGGTGACGCCCACCAGCCCGCTGCCGAGCTGGGAGGCAAGCCGGATGCGCTGGGCCTCGCCGCCGGACAGGGTGGTCATGTTGCGGCCAAGGGAGAGGTATTCGAGGCCCACGTTGACCATGAAGCCGAGGCGGTGGGTCAGCTCCTTGAGCAGCGGCTCGGAGATGCGGGTCTCATGGCCGATGAATTCGAGGTGTTCGAGCCAGTCCAGGGCGCGCTGGATGGACAGGGAGGAGAACTCGAACATGTTCTTGTCGGCCACGCGCACGGCCAGGGCCTCTGGCCGCAGCCGAGCGCCGTCGCAGACCGGGCAGGGCCGGCTCTGGCGGAACTGGGCGGTCCAGTGATCCCACACGCCCGCCTGCTGCATGCTCAGATCAAGCAGGGGGACCACGCCGGGCCAGCCCGTGGCCGCATGGCCGTGGAACAGGGCGTGCCACGCCTCGGAGGTGTAGTCGGCCAGGGGGGTGTCGAGGGTGAAGCCGTGGGCCGTGCCGAGCTTCTTGAGCATGGGGCCGTACTGGGTCTGGCGGTAGGCGGATTTCCAGGGGATGACGCCGCCCTTGTTGAGGGAGAGGCCCTTGTTGGGCGCGATGAGATCCGGCTCGAAGTATTCCACGCTGCCGATGCCGTTGCAGGTGGGGCACGCGCCCTGGGGCGAGTTGAAGGAGAAGAGCTGCGGGCTTAAGCGAGGCATGGATATCTTGCACGCCGGACAGGTGGACAGGGTGGACATGAAGATGTCGCGGCCCGGTCCGTCGCTGTCGAGGACCGAGACGATGAGGCGCTCATCGCCGCGGATCAGGGCCAGCTCCACCGAGTCGGTCAGCCGCTTGCCGATGGCGTCGCGGATGACGAGCCGGTCCACCACGAGGTGGATGGTGTGCTTCTTGTTCTTCTCCAGCTCAGGCGCGCCGTCCAGGGAATAAAGCTGGCCGTTGACGCGCACGCGCGCGAAGCCTTCCTTCTTGAGCTTGGCGAAGAGGTCCTTGTGGGTGCCCTTCTGGTGTTCCACCAGCGGGGCCAGGATCATGAACTTGGTCCCCTGGGGCAGGGCCAGGACAGTGTTGACGATCTCGTCCGTGGTCTGGGCCGCGATGGGCTTGCCGCACTGCGGACAGTGGAATTTGCCCAGCCGGGCGTAGAAGACGCGCAGGAAGTCGTAGACCTCGGTGACCGTGCCCACGGTGGAGCGCGGGTTGCGCGTGGCGGTCTGCTGCTCCAGGGAGATGGCCGGGGAGAGCCCCTCCACCTTGTCCACGTCCGGCTTGTCCATCTGGGGCAGGAACTGCCGGGCGTAGGCCGAGAGCGACTCCACGTAGCGCCGCTGTCCCTCGGCATAGACGATGTCAAAGGCCAGGGTGGACTTGCCCGAGCCCGACGGCCCGCAGACCACCACCAGCTGATCGCGGGGGATGTCCAGGGTCAGGTTCTTGAGGTTGTGGTGCCGGGCGCCTTCTATATGGATGACGTTCTTGGGGGCGGTGCTTTGCATGGCCGGATGATAAACATTCCCAGATCGAAGGCAAGGGGCGCGATGAAAAAGCCCCCCGGCAAGGTTTGTGGAAATAATTGTCTGAATTGTTTTAGGGGCTGGCGAGCGGTCAGGCCAGCAGCCACGCCTCGGCGGCGGCTTTGTCGTCAAAGACCCTGTAGCTGATGGACCGGTTGCGCAGGGCGGTCTCGATGGAGCGTTCGACCTCGCAGTTGTCCGGGGCGCAGACGGCGGCGGTGCGGATGCCCAGGTTGGCCACGCGCAATGCGTCGAGCCTGTCGGCCAGGAGGACGATGTCAAAGGTGTCGGGGGTGATGGCGGCCCGGGTTTCGTCGAGCAGGATTCGGGTCTGGCCGGTTTTGCGGGCCTCTTCGACGAGGCTCAGCGCATACTCGGTCAGTTCGTCGGCGGTTTGCGCCGCGCCCTGCGCAATGACCAGGAGGTACCGGTCGGTCACGGTGAAAGTTGTTGTGAGGGGCATGCTGGTCTGTGGAGCCTCATGATGGTTTCAGGAGATAATCCCGACAAACTATTCAGTCGGATCAAGGCCGCGCGACTCTGAGTGTCGATATACGTATACGGCTCCGGGCAGGAAATCAATGGCCGATGGGATAAACTGCAGGGCTGACGCATCTCAGGATCGCGTCTGACGCGTTTTTGTCGGTTAAGTGCCTCCTGACTTCATTTATTCGTTTGACTCAAATGCCATGTGTCAAAGCATTCATAATGATTTTAGTCTGATATAGTGTATGGTGCACTCCAAAAGGGAGTGCAGATGCCAAATTGCGACAAGTCGTTGATCACCCATCTGTCCATTGTCAAAGACCCGCGAATTGACAGGACAAAAAAACATAACCTTATTGACATACTGGTCATTGCCGTTTGCGCAGTTATTGCCAATGCTGAGGGGTGGGAGGATATAGAATGCTTTGGAATAACGAGGGAAAAATGGCTGAAAACATTTCTTGAGCTTCCAAATGGCATTCCATCCCACGACACGTTTGCGCGCGTCTTTGCCAGACTGGAGCCCATCGAATTGCAACAAGCGCTGTCGAGTTGGCTTTCGGCCCTACAGATCGAAATGCGCGGCAAAGTTGTGGCGTTTGATGGAAAGACGGTGCGGCGATCGTTCGATAGGGCAACGCAAAAAAACTCTCTTCATTTGGTCAACGCATGGCTTTCACAGGACAACCTTATCCTTGGCCAAGTGAAAGTGGATGACAAGTCGAATGAAATTACTGCAATCCCCAAGCTGCTTGAAATGCTGCATCTTGAAGGTGCAATTGTCACCATTGATGCCATGGGGTGCCAAAAAGCCATAGCCAAGCAGATCGGATCAAAAAGCCGACTATGTGCTTGCCGTAAAACAGAACCAGCCAGAACTTTATGAATATATTGATCTTTGTTTAACGAGTCCAAGGTCAATACATCTTTGCTACATCAGACGCGCCGGACAATCGATTCCGGCCATGGCCGAATCGAAACCCGTGAATACAGCACCATTGTGGGTGACGGTCTTCTGGCAGGAATAACAGGGTGGGACAATCTCAATGCCATCGGCATGGTTGAATCAAAACGCGAAGTTGGCAACACCATATCGAATAGAAAAAAGATATTTCATCATGAGTATCAACGGGCACGCTCAACGTTTCGGCGATGCCGTCCGTGAGCACTGGGGGATAGAAAACACAGTCCATTGGGTGCTCGATGTCAGTTTCGGCGAGGACCAAAGTCGTATACGAAAGGATAATTCGCCGGAAAACCTCTCAATGTTGAGGAAAATAGCGCTCAATTGTGTGAAACAAGAGTCTACGAAAACCAGCATGAAGAGAAAGCGCAAAATGGCTGGCTGGGACAACTCGTTTCTTATCAAGGTGCTGACTGGAAATTAGATGCGGTTGCCCTGGGATAAACTGCTGCCTGTTTCGGGATTTTTTCCCGGATCAGGGGGAGACATGTCCGAGGTTTACAGGGCGCTCGACCGGGCGTATGGTCATGGGTAAGACAAGCCAAACCCGTCGCGAGACGGGGACGGAAAGCCACGGGTCTTTGCCCGCTTCGGTCTCTGTCCGGCATCGGTGCCGGGACATGGGAGCGAAGGGGTACGCAAAGACAGCCGGGTTGCCAGAGCATCACCCGCCGGCGGGCCGCTTCTATGCGGCTTCCCGGTGTCCAGGCGATTTCCCCGGCGACCCAGGAGGGAGTCATGGGAACCACCGCACCCGCCGGAAACGGCAATGATACCGGAAAGCAGAAGACGGGCAGCCTGTTCAAGGTCTCCCCGTACATGGTCATACCATCCAGGGTGGGCGGCTTCTCCCTGTTTCTCAAGCAGGATGAGACCTATGTTCTCTATGCTGAGAAGGGCGAGTTGTTCACGGACGAGCACAAGGAGCGGCTCTCCCGGCTCGGCGTGGACCACCTTTACGTGCGCGCCGAGGACTACCGCCGCTACGCGGACTACCTGCACGACAACCTGCTCGAACTCCTGGACGACGAGACCATCCCGGTGCGCGAGCGGGCCAGGGCCTGGAACGACGCCACGGTCTCGCTGGCCCGTGAAGCCTTTGAAACCAGCCTGCCAAAATCCATGGACAAGCGAGGCTTTGCCCGGATCCGCTCGCTCATCGCCAGCAGCCTCAGGTTCCTGGCGCGAGACGATGCCCTCAAGGAGCTGTCGAGGTTCATCGCCGAGGGCAGCGAACTCTACAAGCACGGCATCGGGGTCATGGTCCTGACAGTCAGCGTGCTCTCGTCCTATGTCAGGGACGACGCGGACATGCTGGTGGCCGTGGGCATGGGGGCCATGCTCCATGACATCGGCAAGCTGGAGCTGCCGGGCGAGCTCTTCACCCGGCGGCGCGACACCCTGAGCCAGGCCGAGCTGGACATGATCCGCTCCCATCCCGCCTTGGGCGTGGGCATATGCTCGTCCCTGCCCCTGCCCCAGGAGACGTTGCAGTGCATCCTCTTCCACCACGAGCGCGAGAACGGCATGGGCTACCCGTCGGGCGCGTCCGGGGCCATGCTCCCCTCCTATGTCAAGGTCATCGCCCTGTGCAACGAATACGACGGTCTGGTGCGCGGCGCAGCGGGTCGCAAGGCGCTGACTCCGTTCGAGGCCCTGACCCGGATCAAGTCCCAGCGCGGGGCCTATGACACCGAGCTGCTCAAGCGGCTCATCGCCACCCTGTCCAAGGCCCAGCTGGCCTGACGCATGGCCCGGCGGTTTGTCCGGCAACCAGCCTGAAACAAGCGGGGCGGGGATCATTCCCCGCCCCGCTGGTGTTTGTCTGGAAGCCCTTCCAGATCACTGCTCCAACCGCGCCCAGACAACGTAGACCGGGTCGCTTTCCGCCTGGTGGGGAAAGTGCCGGTCTTGGCTGTCGCCGGGGCGCGGCCAGCCGCGCTCGCTGATGGTGCGCACGTCGCCGAATCGTCCCGAATGGGAAAAATACTGGCTGACGAGTCCCATGCGCTCGAATTCGTGCAGCTCGCTCCAGACGTGGATGACCTTGGGCTCGAACCAGCGGTTGGAAAAGGAGAGCACGAATATTCCGCCGGGCCGCAATGTCCGGGCCGCGGCCTCGAAGACCTCGAAGGGGTGGATCAGGTATTCCACGGACACGGTGCAGAGGATGGCGTCAAAGCTGGCATCGGCAAAGGGCAGCTCCGGGTCCTGGTTGAGGTCATGGACCACGGACGCGGTCAGGGCCGGGTTGGCCGCCATGTCCTGCGCGTTCATGCCCAGGCCGGTGACCGAGCGCGGGGACAGCCCTTCAGGTAAGTGCGAGTCGTGCCCGGCCATGAGGTCGAGGAGGTCCGTGGCATTGGTCAGCAGCGCGGCGTAGGTGGCTGTCAGGTTCTCCATGGCCTGGCTGTCCAGGTGGGCCACCGGCCTTGGCCGGGTGTAGAAGCGGGCGTCGTCCGACTCGTCGGCCCTGGCAAAGGGTTCCTCGCTGAAGAAGTCGGTGGGCGTGTCCGGCAACTGGGCCTGCATGCCCGGCCCGTTGAACAGGATGTCAGACCAGCGGCGCAGGGTGCCGGTCTTGCCCGAGGGCGGGCGGATGTCCATCACCGTGGCCTTGACGCGCACGTCGCGTCCGGCCATGGGGTGGTTGAGGTCCGCCTTGAATCCGGTCTTGTCCGTGTCCACCACGCGAAAGGGGGCGTCCGAGTCTGGCCGGGTGCCGGGGACGTCCACGATCAGGTGCTGCGGGTAGAAGCGGCCCAGGCGCGGCTTGAGCTTGCGGTTGTGGATGAACGGGGCCTTGAACCGGGCGATGGGCATGTCCAGCACCTTGCCCGGCTTGAATCCGGGGATCTCCGAGGGGTCGAGGGCCAGCTCCACCGAGTCGCCCGGCCCAAGCCCGCGCATGCGGCTTTTCAGCCCCAGAGGCAGGATGTCGCGGACAAAGCTGACCTCGCGGGCCAGATACCGCTCCACATGGGCCGCGTGCGCGCTCTCCCATGAAATCTCGAAATATGCGGTGACAACCGAATCCTGTGTGATGTGCGCCACAACGTCTCCTCGCTGATGCCCTCGGTCGCCGCCCGGATGGGGGCGCAATGTCCGAGGGTGGAGGATTATTGTAACGGAAGAAAGGGAAAAGGCAACCCCAACCGTGCTTCCCCGCGCGCCGTGACGGTCTGCGGCTTTGGACCGGGTCCGGTAATCAGCAAAACCAGGGCGGCACCAGGGCGATGCTCTGGTTGAGCGCCTTTTCGAGTCGTGCGTATTCGGGCTGCAGGTCGGCCACCAGGGCCCAGTAGGCGTCGGAGTGGTTGAGGTGGCGGGTGTGGCACAGCTCGTGGAGCAGCAGGTGGTCCACCAGCTCGGGCGGCAGGAACAGGAGCTTGGCGTTGAGGCTGATGACGCCCCTGGCCGAGCAGCTGCCCCAGCGCGAACGCTGGCGACGCACGCGCATGGCCGAGTATGGCATGGACAGCCTGCCGCTCGCCTCGTCCAGGCGCGGCAGCAGGAACTCGCGCGCCTTGCGCACCGTGAACCGGACCAGGGCGGCAACGAGCGCGTCCTGGTCGTCGAGGGGGCCGCGCACCATCAGCCTGGGGCCGTTCTCGGTCACCGTGGCCCGGCCCGGACGGTCGAGGCAGTCCACCCGGCAGGTCCGGCCCGCGGCCCTGAACTCCACCACTTCGGGCAGGGCCGGGGCGCGTCCGGTCAGGTCCGTGCCGCGCGCCTCCATGGTTGCCCTGGCGCGCTCGATCCACGGTCGTCTGGCGTCGAGGATGGCGGGCACCCGGTCCGGGTCGAAGCCGGGCGGCACCACCACCTCAAGCCCCCGGCCCGGCACCAGTTTTACCAGCACCCTGCGGGCGCGGGCGTGGGCGCGGATGGACAGGGGCAGGCCGCAATAGCTGGTCACGGGCGGTCCTGGTCGAGCTCGGTGCGCACCGGGATGCCGTGGGCCAGGAGCAGGGCGGCGAAGAGGCCATTGCCCGGCACCAGCAGGCCGGTGAAGGTGCCGTCGTAGATCTGGCCGAGGCCGCAGGAGGGCGAGCGCGCCTTGAGCACGGCCCCGGCGCATCCGGCCAGCCGGGCCAGGGCAAGACCCTGCTCCGCCCCGCGCAGGAAGGCGTCGGTGTGGTCGATGCCGTCCCGGTCCACCACCTTGCCCCGGCGCAGCTCGCACGGCGTGCGAGGCGTGGGCAGGCCGCCCGCGATCTCCGGGCAGAAGGGAATGGCCCGGCCCTGGGCCACGAGGTCCATGACCCACGTGGTCGGGGTGGCCGCGCCGTCGTAGCGGCATGGCTGCCCGATCAGGCAGGCGCTCACGAGCAGCGGGGCGTCATCAAGAATGTGATCCGGGGCGGGGCGCATCATTGGCGTGGTCTCCGGGTTGGCGTGCTGTTCACGGGTCGGGCACCGGGGTTCGGTTTCCCGGCGGCGCAGGCGGATTCTAGCCTTGATTTTTGTGGTGTCAAAGCCCTATTGTGCCCCTCGCAGCAGAGGTGCCAGTGGACGATTCATACAGACGGCGGAACATGTACATCTTCCTGCTCGTGCTCGTGGTGGGCGCGCAGGTGGGGTTTCAGGGCTGGCGCACCCTGTTTAACAACTTTGCCGTGGAGGTGGGCGGGCTGTCGGGCCTGGACATCGGCCTGATCCAGTCCGTGCGCGAGATTCCAGGGTTTTTGTCCCTGCTCGCCCTGTATGTCATCATGATCATGAGCGAGCATCGGCTGGCCGCGCTGTCGGTCTGCGTGCTCGGCCTTGGGGTGGCCCTGGCCGGGCTGATGCCCACCACGGCGGGACTCGTCTTCACCACCCTGCTCATGAGCTTCGGGTTTCATTTTTTCGAGACCATGAACCAGTCGCTGACGCTCCAGTATTTCAGCCGCACCGAAGCGCCGCTGGTCCTGGGGCGGCTGCGCAGCGTGGCCGCCCTGACCAATGTCGCGGTGGGCGGAGGCATCTATTTCCTGGCCAGGACGCTCGGCTATGCCGAGATGTTCGCCATCCTCGGCGGGGTGGCCGTGGCCGCGGGCCTGTGGGCCGTGACCCGCGATCCCTCAAGGATCGACATCCCGCCCCAGGACAGGAAGATGGTCCTCAAGGTCAGGTACTGGCTCTACTACGCCCTGACCTTCCTGGGCGGGGCCAGACGGCAGATATTCGTGGCTTTTGCCGTCTTTCTGCTGGTCGAGAGGTTCGGCTACACCATCGAGCAGGTGACCATGCTCTTCGTGGCCAACAACGTGGTCAACTATTTTGCCGCGCCCCTGACGGGCAGGGCGGTCAACCGTTTCGGCGAGCGGGCGGTCCTGAGCGTGGAATATGCCGGGCTGGCCCTGATATTCCTGGGCTACGCCCTGATCGACAGCGCGTTCCTGGCAGGCGCGCTCTATGTGGTCAACAACGTGTTCTACAACTTTGCCATGGGCATCCGGACTTTTTATCACAAGATCGCCGATCCGGGCGACATCGCCTCGGGCATGGCCGTGGGCTTCACCATCAACCACATCGCTGCCGTGATCATCCCCCTGCTGGGCGGCTTGGTCTGGCTCGTCGATTACCGGGCCGTGTTTGTCGGCGCGGCGGCCTTGAGCGTCGCCTCCCTGGTGCTCAGCCAGTTTGTGGATGCGGAGTTGACCAAAGCCGGGGCCAAGGGTTGACTTGGGACGCGCCAAAGGCCAAATTGGACGCTGGTTTCTTCCCTGACCAAAGGAAGCTGTCACACTGATGCGGAATTCGTCATGAAAGGACTTGGACAGGGGCTGCCCAAGGTCTTCCTCCAGACTGGAGACTGTTTTTTCGGCGTTCAGCCGACGCTGGTGACCACGGTGCTCGGCTCGTGCGTGGCCGCGACCATGCATGCGCCGAAAATGGGCCTGGGCACCATCTGTCACGCCTTTCTCCCGGACAGTTCGGACGCCAAGCGCGGCAGCTCCGAGCCGCAGATATGCCGCTTTGTGGACACCGCCCTGCAGAACATGCTCGAAACCATGGACAAGGTCGGCGTGCCCAGGCGCGATCTGGTGATCAAGCTCTTTGGCGGTTCCTCTGGCATCGCGGTGCGCGGCATGGAGTACACCTCCTTTGACATCGGGCGGCGCAATGTGGAGATGGCTCGCAAGCTGCTGCGTTTCGCCCGTCTTGAAATTGCCGTCCAGGACGTGGGGGGCAACCAGGGCCGCAAGCTCATGTTCAACACCCATTCCGGCGAAGTCTGGCTCAAGCGGCTGAACCAGACCATGTTCGAGGGCCAGGACAACGGCGGCAATCCGGGCACCAAACTCTAGCGCGGGCAATGCGTGCCCAGCCACAACGGTTGACCAGCAAGGAGAATACATGCGCTTGGCATCATCATGCAGAACACTTTCGGCCTTGTGCCTGTGCCTTTGGCTGGCTTTGCCCGCCGGGGTGGCCGCAGCGGGCGACACCCTCTTCCAGTATTCCACCATCGATGCGCTTCTGGCCGGGCTGTACGATGGCCAGATGAGCATCGAGGATCTGAAATATCAGGGCGATTTCGGCCTGGGCACCCTTAACGGGCTGGACGGTGAGCTGGTGGTCCTCGACGGGCAGGCGTATCATGTGGCGGCGGGCGGTCAGGCGCAGGTTCCGGCTGATTCGGCGCGCACCCCCTTTGCCACGGTTTCCTTTTTCCAGGAGGACACCATCCTCACCTTGGGCAGGGTCGGCTCCCTGGAAGCCCTGAACCTTGCAGTGGAGGCCGGGCTGCCCTCGCGCAACGCGTTCTGCGCCATCCGCATCGACGGTCGGTTCCCCTTTGTCAAGGCGCGCGCCATCCCCAGGCAGAACACCCCCTACGCACCCCTGGCCGAGGCGGTCAAACAGCAGGTGGTGGTCCAGTTCTCTGGCGAGGGCACGCTGGTCGGCTATTATTCGCCCCCCTTTGTCAAGGGCGTCAACGTGCCCGGCTTTCACTGGCATTTCCTGACCAGCGACCGCACGGGCGGCGGCCACGTGCTTGACTGCTCGATCGAGCCGACCACGGCCCGGCTGGACACCCTGCGCGAGTTCACGGTCCGCCTGCCCCAGTCCAAGGAGTTCGACGGGCTTGACCTGACGGGCGACAAGAGCGGGGAGCTGGATGTGGTGGAAAAGGGCGCCACGGGAAGCCAATGACCTCTTCCGGGGACGGCATGAAACGTTTCACCGTGGTGGTCGAGCCGGAACTGGCCGCCATCATGCCCAGGTATTTCGAGCTGCAGCGGGCCGAGCTGGCCGTGATCGGGCAGGCCGTGGCGCAGGGCGATGCCGATGTGCCGCGCATGTTCGGCCACCGGCTCAAGGGCACCGGGGCGTCCTACGGGTTCCCCAGGCTCACGGAACTGGGCGCGGCCATTGAGCGGGCCGCCCTTGGCGGCGACCTGGAGGGCGCGGCCCGGCTGGCCGACGAGGTGGGCCGGTTCCTGGACAATGTCCGCGTGACCTATGGCGGCCAGGGCGCAGGGGAGACACCTGGAGGCGAGACCCCGTGAACATCCTCATGCTCGCCATCAACGATCCGGCAGGCACGGCCATCCAGTTCTGCCGGGCGCTCAACCGCCACACCCCGCACACTGCCCGGCTGGCGACCCTGGAGACCCGCTACACCCACGCCTGGGATAAGGACCTTCACCTGCCCGACCTGGGGCCGGACGGCGTCGAGGAGCTTGGCATCCTCCTGCGCGAGGCCGACGTGCTCCATTTCCACATGACCTGCGACGAGCGCCAGCCTTTTGGCCCGTATCTGCCCGCCGACCATCTGGCAGGCAAGGCCGTGGTCCACCACCACCACGGGCATCACGATTTCCGCACCAATCCGCAATCCTTCCGCGACAAGTACCGGCGGCTGGGGCGCACCAGCCTGCTGGTGAGCACCCCGGATCTGATGCGGCTGCTGCCCGAGGCGCGCTGGCTGCCCAATCTCGTGCCCGTGGACGATCCGCTGCTCACGCCCCTGCCGGGCCGTTTCGGCGGCCCCGGCCCGCTGCGGGTCTGCCATTCGCCGACCCGCAAGGATCTGAAGAACACCGATGATTTTCTGGCCGTGGTCAAGGCCATGGAGGGCGGCCCGCACCGGCTGGCCGTGGACCTCATCGACGACGTGCCCAACAGCGAGTGTCTGGCCCGCAAGAGGCGGAGCCATGTCCTGTTCGACCACATGCAGGGGTATTACGGAGTGAGCAGCCTGGAGGGCCTCTCCCAGGGGCTGGCGGTCATCGCCGGGCTCGATGCCTGGAACCGCGAGCAGGTGGCCCGGTTCGTCGGCACCGACGACCTGCCCTGGGTGGTGGCCCGCGACCGGGTTGAACTGGAAGCCCGGCTGCGCGAGCTGGCCGCGGACCGCGACCGCTGCCGGGTCGTGGGCGAGGCGTCGCGTCAGTTCATGGTCGAGCGGTGGTCGGACCGGATCGTGGCCGATCGCCTTGCCCGGTTCTACGAGCACCTGTAGCATGGGCCGGATGGCGGTTTTCGTCGGGCGGCTCGCTGTCGCCTTTGCCTTTCGGCCCGGATTTCAGTATAGTCCTCAGTCGAAGACGCTGCGCCGCAATCCAAGGCGCAGCCGCAAGGAAGATATATGAAGAAGACCAAGGGGCAACGCATATTGCTGGCCGCCATGCTCATGGTGGCCGGGCTGGTGGCCTTCATCCTGCACGGGGGAATGGGCCTGACCACCGGGGCGGACGCAGGTTCGTCATCCTCTCCCGGCCAGGTGCGCATGGAGGTGGACAGCACGGTCATCTCCGGCGACACCGTGGGCTTGCTCCCGCCCGAAGCAGTTCCTGCCGATCAGGGCTTGCCCGACGCGGCCCTGCCCGATCGGGCGGGCGAAGCCGTCGCGCCCAAGGAAGCCCAGACCGGGCCTGTCGAGCCCATTGCCCCTGCGCCAGAGGGCTCTGGCCCGAAAACAACGGCCCCGAAAGTCCCGGCACCCAAGGTTCCGGCCAGGGCCGGTGCGCCCCAAAAGCCCTCCGCGCCCCAAAAACCGTCAGCAGCCGGAGAATCCGCCGTGTCCGGCACGGTCACCGGGGCCTCCCTCAAAGCCACCCCGGACAGTTTTGTCCTGACCATTGTCTGCGACCGGCCCGCGGGGGACACGGCGCATTTGGCCCTGTCCTCGCCCGCCCGGTTTGTGTTCGACATGTCCGGTTCCTGGCGGCTGACCGCGCCCAACGTTATCCGTGAGGAGAGCGGTCCGGTTGTCCATGTGGTCATCGGCAC
The DNA here is from genome assembly GCF_000176915.2 of Pseudodesulfovibrio aespoeensis Aspo-2. NCBI lineage: Bacteria > Pseudomonadati > Thermodesulfobacteriota > Desulfovibrionia > Desulfovibrionales > Desulfovibrionaceae > Pseudodesulfovibrio > Pseudodesulfovibrio aespoeensis. Next base: position 3,306,560 of record NC_014844.1, on the reverse strand, counting down.
GCATCCGGACAAGATGCGGTTCGTGGTCCATTTCCGCGACACGGCTGGCGTCCGGACCGGAACCCCGGTCGTGAAGCGCGACGGCTCCACCCTGCGTTTGACAGTGCCGTTGGCCCGGTAGTCGGAACTCCGTTTCGCAATCGTAACAAACGGGTCATGCAGACGTAACCCCGCCCGGATAGAGAGCGTGGATTCACTCGTCCCGCAGGGCGGGGATCAACCATTCCACATGGGGAGTTTTGAGCGGCATGAGCAACGCCATCAAGGTGGCTTCCACCAATCTCGATTTCTACTACGAGGACTTCAAGGCGCTGGAGAACATCAGCCTGGAGTTTCAGACCAACCGGGTCACGGCGCTGATCGGGCCGTCGGGTTGCGGCAAGTCCACATATCTTCGGTGCATCAACCGCATGAACGATCTCATTCCCGGGACCAAAGTGGTCGGCAGGATGGTCCTCGACGGCGAGGACATCTACGCCCCCGGTCTTGATGTGGTTTCGCTTCGGCGGCGCATCGGCATGGTCTTTCAGAAGCCCAACCCGTTTCCCAAGACCATCTTCGAGAACGTGGCCTACGGGCTGCGCGTCAACGGCATCAAGGACAAGGCGTTCCTGGAGCAGGCCGTGGAGGAGAGTCTCAAGGGAGCGGCCCTGTGGGACGAGGTCAAGGACCGGTTGCACACCTCGGCCCTGGGGCTTTCCGGCGGCCAGCAGCAGCGGCTGTGCATCGCCCGCGCCCTGGCCGTGCAGCCCGAGGTGCTGCTCATGGACGAGCCCGCCTCGGCGCTCGACCCCATCGCCACCCAGAAGATCGAGGACCTCATCCACGAGCTCAAGAAGAATTTCACCATCATCATCGTCACCCACTCCATGCAGCAGGCGGCCCGTGTCTCCGACCGCACCGCTTTTTTCTACATGGGCAGGCTCATCGAGGTGGACAACACCAAGTCCATGTTCACCAAGCCGGGCAACAAACAGACTGAGGACTACATCACCGGGCGTTTCGGCTAGGCCGCGACACCCGTTGACAGCCAGGGGCTTGCATGCAATCAGCAGCAATTGAAGACTAACGACGCCGGTTCGAGTGCAGGGACAGGATCTGGAGGAATATATGGAACAGCGCGCACATTTTTCCAAGAAGCTTGAAGATTTGAAAATTGAAGTTCTCCGCATGGCGGCCTTGTCCGAGTCTGCGATCCACAAGGCGGTCAAGGCGTTTCTCGAGAACGACGCCGACCTGGCCGAAGAGGTCATCCTTGGCGACGCGACCATCAATAAGCTTGAGGACAACCTGGACAACTTCACCCTGGAGCTGCTGGCCCTCGACCAGCCCATGGCCGTGGACCTGCGCACCATCATCGGCGGGCAGCGCATCACGGTCAACCTGGAGCGGCTGGGCGACGAGGCGGTCAATCTCGCCCACCGGGCCATGTTCCTGAGCACCCGCCCGCCCCTGCCCCACAACCCGAAGATGGAGAGCCTTGCGGCCACGGCCAAGCTCATGCTCTCCGACGCGCTCAAGGCCTATGTGGACGAGGATGTCTCCCTGGCCGGGCAGGTCTGCCGGGCAGACGACAAGGCGGACGATCTGAACATCGCCATCCTGCGCCAGTACGTCAGCGAGATGGTCTCGGAGTCGCGCATCGTGGAGCGCGGGGTGCACGCCATCATCGGCGCGCGCCACCTGGAGCGCATCGCGGATCTGGCCACCAACGTGGCCGAGTCGGTGGTCTTCATCGTCGAAGGCACGAGCATGAAGCACAACTGCAAGGAATAGATTTCTTTCGCGACCAGGTCCGGACCGGGGGGAGCCATCCCTCCGGTCCGGTTGTTTTTTCCGCCCCCGCGGACCGGCCCGCCGTCTTTGTCTCGGCCATATCCGCCGGGAGAAATGAGTTTACACGGTGTCGGATTTCCGATACAAGCAGGATTCTTCTTTATTCAGGATGGGGCGGTGCGCCCGTAATCAGCCGAAATGGCAGCTCATCCTGGCACAAGGAGCGTAAAGAGGGCGGAAGCGGCACTTTGCCGACCGCGCATCCAAAGGCTCGACTGCCTCGGAACGATCCACCTTCGGGTGCGCCGGTACCCTCCTCTTGACAATATACGCTAAAATACATTGTCCGAGGTCCGTTGTGGAGGTAACTCATGGAAAAAACGAACGAAGCTATTGAATCGCCTGAGATGGAGATGAATTTCGCCGACGCGCTCGACGAATATTTGAACTCCGATTTCGGGGACCTTGACGAAGGCACCATCGTATCCGGTGAAATCGTCAAGATTGACAAGGACTACGTGCTCGTCGACGTGAATTTCAAGTCCGAAGGACAGATTCCCGCCAGCGAATTCACCGACTCAGACGGCACAGTGAACGTCCAGATCGGCGAAAGGGTCGACGTGTTCGTGGCCCGCAAGAACGAAGCCGAGGGCACCATCTACTTGTCCCGCGACAAGGCCAAGCGGATGCAGCTTTTTGATAAACTGGAAGAGCTGATGGAGAAGGACGGCGAAGTCATCGGTCGCATCCTCCGTCGCATCAAGGGCGGCTACACCGTCGATCTCGGCGGCGTGGAGGCCTTCCTGCCCGGTTCCCATGTCGATCTGCGTCCGGTCCCTGACATGGACGCCCTGGTCAACAAGAAGTTCGACTTCAAGATCCTCAAGATCAACCGTCGCCGCAGCAACGTCATCGTCTCCCGCCGCGTGCTTCTCGAAGAGATGCGCAGCGAACAGCGCGACAAGCTGCTCGACACCCTCGAAGACGGCCAGTCTGTCACCGGCAAGGTCAAGAACATCACCGAATACGGCGTGTTCATCGACCTGGGCGGTCTCGACGGCCTGCTGCACATCACCGACATGTCCTGGAAGCGCATCAAGCATCCCAAGGAAATGGTCCAGCTGGGCGACGAGCTGGAGCTGAAGATCCTCAGCTTCGACCGCGACGCGCAGAAGGTCTCCCTGGGTCTCAAGCAGCTGGTGTCCGATCCGTGGGAGAATATCGCCGAGAAGTACCCCGAAGGGGCCCGCTTCACCGGCGTCATCACCAATCTGGCCGACTATGGCGCGTTCGTGGAGCTGGAAAACGGCGTGGAAGGTCTGGTCCACATCTCCGAGATGTCCTGGACCCGCAAGCTGCGCCACCCTTCTCAGATGGTCAAGGTCGGCGACGAGGTCGAGGTGGTCGTCCTCGGCGTGGATCAGGACAAGAAGCGCATCAGCCTCGGCATGAAGCAGATCAGCCCCAATCCCTGGGATGTGGTGGCCGAGAAGTACCCCGAGGGCACCGTCCTTGAGGGCGCCATCAAGAACATCACCGAGTTTGGCGTGTTCATCGGCATCGAGGAGGGCATCGACGGTCTCATCCATGTGTCCGACATCTCCTGGACCAAGAAGATCCGCCATCCTTCCGAGGTCTACAAGTCCGGCGACGCGGTCCAGGCCAAGGTCCTGACCGTGGACAAGGAGAACGAGAAGTTCACCTTGGGCGTGAAGCAGCTGACCGAAGACCCGTGGACCCAGGTTCCGGGCAAGTACCCCGTGGGCCAGATGATCACCGGCACGGTGACCAACATCACCGACTTCGGTCTCTTCGTCGAGGTCGAGGAAGGCATCGAAGGTTTGGTGCACGTCTCCGAGATCAGCCGCAAGAAGATCAAGTCCCCCTCCGAGATCTACAAGGAAGGCGACACCATCGAGGCCAAGGTCATCCACGTCTCGGCTGACGAGCGCCGCCTGGGCCTGTCCATCAAGCAGACCAAGGAAGAGGCTCCCACCGTTGCCGCAGGCGGTGCCCGCAAGCCCAAGAGCTTTGGCGGCGGTGTCGATGCCGGGTCTACCCTGGGCGACCTGCTCCGCGAGAAGCTGGAAGAGGCCGCGGGTGAAGCCCTTGAAGAGGCCGCCGAGGAAGAGGCCAGGGCCGAGGCAGCTGCCGAGGCTTCTGTTGAAGCGCCTGCTGAAGAGCCTGTTGAAGCGCCTGTCGAAGCCGCTGTTGAAGCTGCCGACGACGAAGAAGGCAAGTAGGGCAAAACCATGCGCCTGGAAGGAACCCGTTCTCGTTTCTCCCAGCGCCACCCCTTTGTGTTTGGGGTGATGATGATACTAGTGGCCGTGGTCCTCGTTATGGGGGCCACGGCCTTTTTCCGTTCCATGGGCTGGACCCCACACTCGGTGGGCATGGGCGGCGACAGGCTCGGCATGGTCTCGGTGGAAGGGGTGATCCTCGACTCCGCCGAGGTGGTCGAGTGGATACGCACCCTCAAGGACGACACGTCCATCAAGGGCGTGCTCCTGCGCGTCAACTCGCCGGGCGGGGCCATTGCGCCCTCCCAGGAGATATATCAGGCGGTGTCCGCCCTGGCCGAAGTCAAGCCTGTGGTCGCCTCCTACGGCACCGTGGCTGCCAGCGGGGGCTACTACGCCTCTGCCCCGGCCCACGTCATCGTGGCCAACCCCGGCTCCATCACCGCCTCCATCGGGGTCATGGCCGAGTTTGTCACCGTGACCGAGGCCCTGGAAAAGCTCGGCATCAAGCCTGAGGTGCTGACCACGGGCAAGTATAAGGCCGCAGGCACCCCCATGCGCGAGCTGACTCCCGAGCAGCGCGAGCAGCTCCTGGACCTGATGCGCGACCTGCATGACCAGTTCGTGGGCGATGTGGCCCGCGCCCGCAAGATGCCCTTTGCCCGCGTGGCCGCCGTGGCCGACGGGCGGGGTGTCACCGGGCGGCAGGCCCTGGAGCTCGGGCTGGTGGACATGCTCGGCAGCGAATCCCAGGCGTTTGACAAGCTCAAGGCCATGTGCTCCATCGAGGGCCGCGCCGTGCTGGTCAAGGGACCGGTCAAGGAGCAGTCCCTGCTCGAGAAGTTCGTCGGCTCCCTGAAGATAGACCTTTCCTCCTCCACCGGCCAGGGCTGGACTTTCTCCTACCGGTAATCCCCGCCTTCCCCTCCGCCTTTCGTTCCGGTTTCCCTATCTTTTTTCCGGCTCGTCCCTTTGTTGCGCTTTGCAGTGCAGCGACGCAGATCGCTGTTTTCAACAGGCCGCTGGTCCTGTCAGGCGAGGCAATACGCTGCGAACCGGCGCAGCAGGTCGGCGGACTCCGGGGTCTCGCGGACCGAGTCGCGCAGGGCGTCCGGGTCGTTGCCGTGGGCGGCGATCTTAGCGGCCTGGGCCGTCACATAGTGGCGAGTGGCCTCGGCGTCGAACTCCGGGTGGAACTGAACGCCCCAGGCGTGACGGCCCAGGCGAAATGCCTGATGCCGGTCGTGGTCGCTGGCCGCCAGGACCACGCAGGCCGGGGGCAGGACGCTGGCGGTCTGCGAATGGGTGACGTGGGCCGCGAACACGGGCGGAAGCGACGAGAAGAGCGGATCGCGCGCCGCCTCGTGGGTCAAGGTGACGGGCACGGTGCCGATCTCCGGGCCGTCCGGGTGGTAGTCGGCCCGCCCGCCCAGGGCATGGGCCATGAGCTGGTGGCCAAAGCAGATGCCGAGCATGGGCAGCCCCGCGTCCACGGCCCCGGCCAGCCAGCGGCCCGTGGTCAGCATCCAGTCCGCGTCGTCCGTGACCATGTCGTGGGAGCCGGTGATGACGCATCCGGTCAGGATGGCGGGATCGGGCAGCGGGTCGCCCCGGCGCACGTCCGCGCAGATCCACTGGTCAGGGGCAAGGCCCATGCCTCGCGCGGTCCAATGCTCGAAATCGCCCCTGGCCGGGATCAGATGGTCAAAGGTGGAGCCGGTCTTGAGCACAAGGATGGGACGGGAGGACGGCATGGTGGCAAGATCCTGCGGTTGTTGGTTGAACGCCGGAGCGATGGTGGCCCGTGGAGCGGGGTCAAGTCAAGTTCCAGATGGGTAACACCCCTTGAAGTTTATGCAGGGTTTGCGGTATCAATACAGAGTCTGCATATATGTAGAGAAACTGCATAGTCTCAACGGAGTGATCATGAACAAGTCCGCATGTGCCGGAGCCTGGAGCCGCCGCCGATTTCTCAGGGCAGGAGCCATGACCGCCATGGCCGTGGCTCTTGGGGGCTGCGCCAAGAACCCGGTCACCGGCAAGAGCCAGCTGATGCTCGTCAGCGAGACCGATGAGGTCAACCTGGACAAGCAGGCCGCGCCGCACCAGCTCTCTGCCGACTACGGTCCGGTGCAGGACGGCGCGCTCAACAGCTATGTCTCGGGCGTGGGCCAACGGCTGGCGGCCACGAGCCACCGGCCCGACATGCCCTACAGCTTCCGGGTGGTCAACGCCAACTATGTCAACGCCTACGCCTTTCCCGGCGGGACCATCGCCTGCACGCGCGGCATCATGCTGGGCATTGACAACGAGGCTGAACTGGCCGCCCTGCTCGGCCACGAGATCGGCCACGTCAACGCCCGGCACACGGCCTCGCGCATGAGCACCTCCATGGTGGTGGGCGCATTGGCCGGTGTCGGCGGCGCAGTGGTGGGAGCCAGGTACGGCGGCGACTGGGGCGCGCTGGCGGGCGGGCTTGGCGGCATCGGCGTGGGTGCGCTTCTGGCCTCCTACAGCCGCGACGACGAGCGTCAGGCGGACAGCCTGGGCATGGAATACATGACCAAAGCCGAATACAACCCCGACGGCATGGCCGGACTCATGGAGATGCTCAACACCCAGCACGACAAGGAGCCGAGCGCGCTGGAGGTGATGTTCTCCACCCACCCCATGAGCAGCGAGCGGCTGGCCACGGCCCGGCAGGCCGCCAATTCGAAATACCTCTCGGCCCGCGAGTATTCGCTCTATCGCGAGCGGTACATGGACAACACCGCGTCGCTTCGCGCCACGGAGCCTGCCATCAAGGAGTTGCAGACCGCGGAGAAGCTCATCCGCGAAAAGGAATACGCCAAGGCCGACGGACATATCGCCACCGCCATCAAGCAGTCGCCTCGCGACTACTGCGGGCTGCTGCTGATGACCAAGTGCAAGGCGGCGCAGGAGCAGTACGCCACGGCCCTGCCCTATGCCCAGCGTGCCCACGAAGCGTATCCGGGCGAACCCCAGGCCATGCAGCTCAACGGGCTGCTGCTGGTGGCCACCAAGAAGTATGACGAGGCCTTTGCCAATTTCGCGGCCTATGAGAAGGCGCTGCCCGGCAACCCCTACAGCGCCTTCTACAAGGGCTACTGCAAGGAGGGCATGGGCAGCACCCGCGAGGCCGCCGAGGAGTATGTGCGTTTTCTCCAGCAGGTCAACCAGGGCGAGCAGGCCAAGCACGCCTATTACCGGCTGGTGGAATGGGGCTATATCCAGGGCCGGGCCGAGCCCGTGGCCAATCCCCTGAAGGGGCTGGTCTAGTCCGGGATTCGGGCCGGAGTTGGCGTCAGGCCCGGCGTCAGGCCCGGCGTCAGGATTCGCGTCAGGCTCGGCGGGGCCGGGAGACCGCGCCGCCAGGGTCCATGACGATCTCCACCGTCATCTCGGTGGCTGCGGCGTCGAGAAAGGCGCGCATCTCGCGGCGCAGGTGCGGGCTGTAGCGCAGTTGCAGGATGCCGGTGAACCGGTTGGTCACCGTGAACACGCCCAGGTTGTCGTGCGCTTCGAGCAGGAAGCGGAACAGCCCGATCTTGGATGGCTCCACCCGCACATAGGTCCGCGCCGAGTGCAGGGGCGGCGGCGGACAGGCCCGCTTGCGCGGCTTTGTTCTGGACGAGTTCTTCATGCGTTGCTCCCGGCCCTTGTCCTAGCCCGTCTCGGCCCGGTTGGCAACCAGGCGGGGGCGCACACCGCAAGACTCAGAGGTAGGCATGAAAAAAGGCCCCGGAACCGGGGCCTTTGGCATTGATTCGATGGCTTGGACTACTTGAGCCCCAGTTCCTTCTTGATGTGCTGGAAGTCGATGTGGTCGGCCACCAGTTCCGCGCCCTGCTTGATCTTGATGGCGTCGCGCAGCTTGTGGCGGGAGAGGATGTCGTCCATCTTCTTGGCCACGGTGAAGGTGTCCTCGCGGACCATGATGATGGGGGTCTCCAGCACCTCGGAGCGGGTCAGGATGATGTCGTTGGGGTAGAGGTTGCCGGTCAGCACCAGGCAGGGGCAGTCGCCCTCGAGCGCCACCAGCTGGACATCCGAGCGGTCGCCTCCCACGATGATGGCCGAGTTCTTCTTCTTGCGGAAGTGGGTCATGAAGTTTTCCACCTGCATGGTGCCGATGAGGAAGGTCTCGACCACGCGCTCGGACTTGTTGTGGGCCGAGATGATCTTGCCGCCCAGCCGGTCGGCCAGATCGCCCACCTTGATGGCGCCCATGAGCGGGTCATGCGGGATGACGCCCAGGATCTTCACGCCCTTGCTCTCCAGGGCCGGGCCGAGCAGCTGGTCCACCTCGTCCATGAAATGGGGCGGGATGTCGTTGAGGATGACGCCCAGAAGCTGGTCGCCCAACTGCTCCTTCATGACCATCAGGTAGTCGTATTTCAGCTCTTTCTGGAAGCGGTCGATGATGATCGCCTTGATGCCGAGCTGCTTGATGACCGAGATGGCGTCGGTGTTGCAATATTTGCCGGAGTACATGGAGCCGGAGCCGGCCACCAGGGTGACGTCCTTGGACTCGGCCAGGGTCTTGTAGCTCTCCACGATCCTGTCGAGCAGCCCTTCCATGTTGCCGGAGAAGGCCTTGACCTTGAAATCCTGGGTCACGACCACGGGCGAGACCAGTTCCGGGTCCTCGCCGATGCCCAGCACGTCCTGGACAAAGACCGCGTCCTCGTCGCCGAGCTTGCCGTTGACCTCTATGGGCATGGCACCGACAGGCTTCATGTAGCCGACGTTGAAGCCATCCTTCTGGAGCTTGAGGCCCAGGCCCATGACGATCATGTTCTTGCCTGAATACCCGGTAGTCGAACCAATGTAGAGACCAGCCATGCCGAATTTCCTCCCTGGTTGTGAAACGGGCGCGCGGCGCGCGGCTTGCGGCCCATCAAAATTACATTGCGGAATAATCAGCCGATGGTCAAGCGCAGGTCCGAGACGAACGCACCCTCGGCATTGACCAGGACCGGGCTGAGCACGGCCTCCTGAATCCCCGGAAAGTCGGTCGCCAGCTGTGACATGGACAGGAGGATGTCCTCGATGGCCGTCAGGTTGACCGGCTCCTCGCCGCGCGCCCCGCGCAGCAGGGGGAACGAGCGGATCTCGCGGATGATGTCCTGGGCGTCCTGGAGTGTCAGCGGGGCCAGCCGGTAGCTGACATCGCCGAGCATCTCGGAGAGCGGCCCGGCCAGACAGAACGAGAGCAGCGGTCCGAACTGCGGGTCCTGGGTGAAGCGCACCTCGACCTCGCGCGCCTTGATCGGCCCCATGGTCTGGACCAGACAGCCCGCGATGTAGGCATCGGGCCGTTTGCGCTGGGTGCGGCTGGTGATGTCGAGCCAGGCGTCGCGAACGTCGCGCGGGGTGTGCAGATCAATGGCCACGCCGCCCACGTCGGCCCGGCTCTGGATATGGGGCGAGACGATCTTGAGCGCCACGGGGTAGCCGAGCTTCTTGGCCGCGCGCACGGCCTGGTCGCTGGTGCGCACCAGCCGGGTCTCGGGTACGGGCAGCTCGTAGGCGGCGGCCACGCTCATGGCGTCGGCAAAGGGCAGCTCTTGCAGGCCGATCCGGCGCGCCTTGGCGATGACATGCTCGGCCTTGCCCTTGTCCCGGCGAAAGCAGACCTCCACCGGATAGGGCCGGTTGAGCCAGCGGTAGTGGGCGAGCATGGAGGAAATGGCGCGGATGGCGGGCTCTGGGTAGGCGTAGCAGGGAATGCCCGCGGCCAGCAGCATGTCGCGGCCCGGTTTGATGCGCTCGTGGCCCATGAAACAGGCGAACACGGGCTTGTCGCAGGCCTTGGCCGTGTCGATGATCGCCTGGGCCGTGGCTTCGATCTCGGCGGATGCCGTGGGCGTGAGCAGCACCAGGATGGCGTGGGTGATCTCGTCCTGGGCCACGGCTTCGAGGGTGGCCCGGTAGCGGTCCGCCCTGGCGTCGCCAATGATGTCAATGGGGTTGTAGATGGCGGCAAAGGGTGGCAGGGCCTCGGTCAGGATTTGCAGCGTCTTCTGCGATGGGCGCGCGAGGTTGAGCCCGGCTCCCTCGCAGGCGTCCGCGGCCAGGATGCCGGGGCCGCCGGAGTTGGTGATCACGGTCAGGTTCGGCCCCTTGGGCAGCGGCTGCTCGGAAAAGGCGCGGGCCAGGTCAAAGAGCGCCTCCAGGTCGTGCATCTCGATGATGCCCGCCTGGCGGAAGGCGGCGGTGGAGGCCACCAGCGACCCGGCCATGGAGCCGGTGTGGCTCGACGTGGCCCGCGCGCCCGACGGGGTGGTGCCCGCCTTGATCATGATGACCGGCTTGGTCCCGGTCACGGCGCGCGCCTTGCGCAGGAATTTTTCGCCGTCGTCCACGCTTTCGAGGTAGCCGATGATGACCCGTGTGTCCGGGTCGTCGCCCAGGGCTTCGAGCACGTCCGCCTCGGACAGGGCGGCCTTGTTGCCCAGGCTGACGAACTTGGAGAAGCCGACCCCCTCGCCGTCGGCCCAGTCGAGGATGGCCGAGCACAGGGCGCCGGACTGGGAGAAGAACCCGATGGACCCCCTGGCGGGCATGGCCTGGGCAATGGTGGCGTTGAGACCGCACTCGGTGTTGATAAGTCCCAGCGAGTTGGGGCCGAGCAGGGTGATGTTTTTGCGCCGGGCCAGATCGGCCATGCGCATCTCAAGCTCGAACCCGTCGCGGCCTGTCTCGCGGAACCCGGCGGTGATGACGCACACGGCTCCGACGCGCGCCTCGGCCAGCTCGTCCAGGGTGCGCAGCACATCCTGGCGCGGCAGGACCACCACGGCCAGATCGGGCGAATGCGGCAGCCTGTTGATGGCGGAATACGTCTTCAGACCGAGGATTTCGCCGCCTGCGGGATTGACGGGAAACAATTTCCCCCTGTACCCTGCGCCCACCAGATTGGCGAGCACCACATGGCCGAGCTTGCCCGGATTTCTCGATGCGCCGATGACGGCGACGGAATCGGGATTGAACAGGGTGCGAAGGCGAGTGTCTGATTGCATATACCACGGGGGTTGAATGGATACCGGCGACCTGCAACAACGTATTCACCATAGGTTTGGGCAAGTCAAGCTTATGGAGGCAGCACTGACCCACAGTTCCCACGCCAACGAGCAGGAGGGGGACGGCGACAACGAGCGGCTCGAGTTCCTCGGCGACGCGGTGCTTGAGCTGTGCATATCCGAGGAGGGCTACCGCCGCTTTCCGCATGCTCCGGAGGGGCAGCTGACCAGGATCCGGTCGCAACTGGTCAAGGAGAAGAGCCTGGCCGCCATAGCCCGTAGCCTGGACCTGCACCGGCACATTCTGCTTGGCAAGGGCGAGGAACTCCAGGGCGGGCGCGACCGCGACGCCCTGCTGGCCGACGCCTTCGAGGCGCTCATGGGCGCGGTGTTTCTGGATGGGGGATTTGCGGCGGCCAGGAAGAGCATCCTGCACATATTCGGGGACAAATGGCCCGAGGCCGAGATGCTGCCTGAAACCAAGGACTACAAGAGCCGCCTCCAGGAGGTGGCCCAGGAGCGGTTTCGCGACCGGCCCGTGTACGTGCTGGCCGGAACCAGCGGCCCGGAGCACGAGAAGGTGTTCATGGTGGACGCCACCCTGCCCACCGGGGCCTGCTTTCGCGGCGTGAGCAGCAGCGTCAAGCGGGCCGAGCAGGAGGCCGCAAGGCTGGGCCTGCGCGCCCTCAACGTTCCCGACGACGAATAGCCCGGCCTTATGGGCGCGGGCAAACGACCGGGAACCGGAGCCCGGCGGCCAGTGGCCGCCGGTCCGGTTCCGATCGTCTTCAGCCGCGAAAGTCTGCCCGGTGCGGCTAGCCGCCGATGAGCTGCATGGCCATCCTCGGCAGGGAGTTGGCCTGCGCCAGCATGGCGACAGCGGACTGGGTCATGATCTGGTTGCGCACGAATTCCGTCATTTCCTGCGCCACATCGACGTCGGAGATGCGGGATTCGGCAGCCTGCAGGTTCTCGGCCTGGATTTCCAGGTTGGTGATGGTGTTCTCCAGCCGGTTCTGCATGGCACCGAGGTTGGCGCGGATCTTGTCCTTGGAAATGATCGCGTTGTTGATGGCGGCCATGGCTGCCTGGGCCAGCGCCTGGGTGGAGATGGCCTTGCCCGCGTTGATTTCCTCGGCAGTGGCCCCAGCCTTGGCTGTGGCGGCGTGGCCCAGGCCGAAGGCAGAGGCCGTGGAGCCCTGGATGGCTACGTAGTAGTAGTCTTCCGAGCTGTCGTTGCCTGTGCCGAAGTGGATCTTCAAGGGACCGGTGGGCGAAATGCCCCTGCCGTTGTGGTCCGTGCCCGGATTGCCGGACAGGTTACCGTTGAGCAGGTAAATTCCGTTGAAGTCCGTGGCGTTGGCGATACGGTTGATTTCCGAGGACATGGCCTGATACTCGGAGTCGATGATCAGGCGCTGGTCGGAGTTGTACGTGCCGGTGGACGCCTGCATGGCCAGCTCTTTCATGCGGATGAGCTTTTCATCGATGACCTGCAGCGCGCCGTCCGCCGTCTGGATGAGTGAAATCGCGTCGGCTGCGTTGCGGATGCCCTGGTGCAGAGAGCTTATTTCCGAGCGCATGAGTTCGCGAATAGCCAGTCCGGCGGCATCGTCGGCAGCCGTGCCAACGCGCAGACCGGAAGACAAACGCCGGGTCGAGGTGCCAAGGCGGCTGTAGTGCTCGCTCAGGTTCCTCTGGGCGTTCATCGCCATCAGGTTGTGGTTGATAACTAAAGACATCAGAACCCTCCTTGTTCAAACTTCAAATCCATTTGCGCTGTCTTTAGCAGTATGCGTGCCAACTGTGCTTTATTAAGGTATATTAAGGCATTGTCAGTTTATAAAAAGTCTAGACAGTCCTTTTTTGCCTAAGTCGGAATCTGTCCAACAGGGCGGTTTGTCAAAGGATCGCCGGTGGTGGGCAGCAAAAAATGCCCTGCCGGGGTCGGTGCGGGCCGGGTCTCGGACCGCTTTTGAGACTCGGCCTGGAGCTTTAGATTGGACCAGGGGCCGGACCCTCTGCCAAGTCGGGTGCCAAACCAGGGGGCGGCAGGGGCTGGCATGGGCCTTGGACCCGCACGGGGTGCTGTGGCCGGGCAGAGGGCTGGGGGCGTGATCAAAGGCGCGGACGCAGGCGATGGCGGACGGTTTCCCTGGTTGGACTGGACGCAGGCAGGGTCTGACCAGTGAACGCGAAGCGGCCCGGCAGGGATGTCCTGCCGGGCCGGCCTGTTGTGCGCGCCCCGCGCGGGTCAGACGCGGAGCTGTCTTGGAGAAGGGCGTCCGCGCAGCATGAGCCGGACGCTTTTTTGCAATTGTTAAGGGCTGTGGCCTTGGTGCGCCGCGCTACCTCTTCATGGCGATGACTTCGCCGAGCATGGAGTCCGTGGTCGTGATGACCTTGGTGTTGGCCTGGAACCCGCGCTGAGTGGTGATCATGCGCACGAATTCGGTGGCCATGTCCACGTTGGACAGCTCCAAGGCGTTGCCGTCCACCGTGCCCTTGCCGCTGGAGCCTGCCTGGCCGGTCAGGGCCGGGCCGGACTCGCGCGTCTCGGAGAAGAGGTTGCCGCCTTCGCGCCGCAGCCCGTGCTTGTTGGTGAAGGTGGCTAGGGTCAGTGCATAGAGCTCGATCACTTCTCCGTTGGAGTAGTGGCCGGTGAGCACGCCCTCGCGCGAGACCGAGATGTTCTGCAGGATGCCTGCGGAGTAACCGTCCTGCCCCTGGAACAGGGTGGACGAGCCGCCGGTGTTGTAGCTCTGGGTGGCCAGGGCGCTCACAGCCGGATCCCTGAAGCTGGGCAGATACCCGGTGCTGTTGGTAATGGCCAGTTGGGCAGCTGCCGCGTTGGAGGGCATGGTGCCAAGGCTCACGGTCCAGCCGTTGCCAGAGAGGTCGTTGTTGGAGATGCCAAAGTCCATCTGGATGGGCGTGGCGTTGGCCGCCTCGGCCGTGCTGGCGTTGGACTTGCCCAGGAAGTTGGCGGTGAAGACCGGATAGCCGCCGGTGGAGAAGTCCGCCGGAGTCCAGTTGCGCAGGTCATCGGGACCGCCGGTCATGCCGCCGTTGGACTTGAGGGTGAAGGCGCTCATTGCCGTGAGCTGGCCGGTGGTGAAGGTCAGGGTGCCGACCATGAGCACGCCCGACGCTTCGGTCAGCCCCTTGCCGATGGAGGTGATATTGCCGTCTGCGCCGCTGAGCATGCGCCGGTCCTCGGAGGGGTTGACCGTGACCATGTACTCCCACACCGTGTCGCCGCCTGCGTTGCTCAAGGTAACCGGGTCGAAGTACACGGTCACGTTGTGGGCTGTGCCGATGTCGTCGAACACCTTCATGGTGGTCGAGTAGGAGTAGCGGGTGGCGTCCAGGGGGGTGTCCTCGGTGCCGTCCCAGTTCTCGAACATGGCGAAATAGGGATGGGTAGCGCTGGTGGACTTGTCCGTGGCCGTGGGGTCGAGGTTGGTGACCACGGACATGGAGCTGGTGGCTTTCGGCGACGACTGGAAGTTGTCGAGCCGGATGTCGGTGGGGGTGCCGACGATGCGGGTGGAGTTGACCGTGCTGGTGGTTGTCGCGGAGGTGGAGGACACCGAGGTGGTGGCCTGTTCCACGGCCCAACCCTGGACCACGTAGCCGTGCGGATCCACAAGGTAGCCGTCGTTGTCGAAGCGGAAGTTGCCCGCGCGGGAGTAGAACTTGGAATCCAGTCCCTTGGGGGAGAGAACAAACATGCCGTCCCCGGAGATGGCCACGTCCGTGGCCTCGGTGGAGGACTCGAAGGAGCCCTGGCCGAAATCCGAATAGATGGTGGAAACGCGCACGCCCCGGCCTATCTGGCCCACGCCGTTGACCGTGGCGAAGTCCTGGCTCAGGAGATCCTCGAACTGCATCCAGGTGCCCTTGAAGCCCACAGTGTTGACGTTGGCCAGGTTGTTGCCGATGACCGTCATGCGCTCGGAGTGCACGGTCAGGCCGGTGATGCCCGCGTAAAGTGATGACCCTAAACCCATAACTACCTCCTGTCTCTTCTCCAAGATGTCCGGGCGGTCTCGCCCGGGCGTGATTTGCCTATGCGCCTGTCTCTTCCGCTTCGTCGGTGGTGTCCGAATCGTCCGTGACGCTCGTGCTGCCCGGATCGACGATTTCCTTGACGTTGAGGAAGCTCACGAAACGGCCATCCTTGAGCCGCAGGTACTGGGTCCCGCTCTCATTGACCACGGCATCGACCGTTCCGGAAATTTCTGTCTGAACCATGACGGCCTTGCCGCCTGCGTCCTTGCCGAGAATGCCGACGCCGTAGGTGCCGTCGTCCACCAGGTTGCCGCTCTCGTCCCTGCCATCCCACTTGTACTGGTAGGTGCCGGCTTCCTTGCTGCCGAGCTCCACGGTGCGGACAATGGCACCCTCGGAGTCGTAGATGTTCATGAAGATCTCAGTGACCGACTCGCCGAACCCGTAGTAGATGGTCGAGGCGTTGCCTTCGGCGACGCTGATCTTGTACCCTTCGGCCTTGATGTCCTTGCCGATGTAGCTGGCTGCGGAGAGCAGGTCGCTCTTGCCCATGACCGTGTTCAACGACTGGACGCCGTCGTTGATCTTGGTCAGCTGCTCAAGGCTGGAGAACTGGGCCAACTGCGAGGTCATGTCCGTGTCCTGCATCGGGTTGAGCGGGTCCTGGTGCGTCAGCTGGGCTACCAGCAGAGTCAGGAAATCCGCCTGCCCAAGGCTCGCCTTGCTGGTCGGCGTGTTGGAGGCGGCAAGCCGGTCTTCCTGTGCGCCGATATAGACGCCGGTGGTGTCTGTGTATCCCATGATAAACCTCGCTTAGGCGATGACGTGGATGCCCTGTTCGGTGCGGGCGCTGCGGGGGGGCGTGTCAGCAGAGACCGGGCCCAGCCCGGTGGCGTCGCCGCGCATGGCGCGCATGTGCTTGCGCATGGCGGTCATGACCTCGCGATCGCGCGCCAGGTTGTGCTGTTCGCTGCCAGCCCAGTCGTTGCTGTCCTGGTTGCCGGTCAGGCCGGTCTGCACCTCGAGCTTCTCGACCTTGAGTCCCTGGCTTTCCAGGGAGGAGCGGATCGCCTCGATGTTCTCGTTGATGACTCTGGCCGCGTCCGCGCTGTCGGCCCTGATCACGGCGTTGACTTCCTTGCCCTGGACCTGGAGCACGATGTTCAGCTTGCCCAGGTTCTCGGGCGTCAGTTGCAGGGTGAGCTGCTTGGTGCCGTTTGACAGGTTCTTGAAAATGGCGGTTTCCACCTGACGCATGACCTTGGGCGCATCGACCTTGTCCCAGACCCTGTTCTGGTTCTTGGAGACCAGGTCCGAGGTGTCGGTCTTGAACAACTGTTCAGTGGTGTCGGTCGCGGTCCGGGTGGAGTTGGGCCGGGACGAGTCGTCCTTGAGCTTGGCCAAGAGGTTGCCCCACGGGTCCTCGGCCTTGGCGTTGTCGTTGCGGCCATCGGTGGTGTCGGAGCCGGACTTCTCGGGCAGGATCGGGCTCGCGCTCTTTTTGGCTGTCTCGGCGGGCATGGACTCCTTGCGGGTCTCGACCGCGCCCTTGAAATCTTCACGCACCTGCGTCCGCGCTTCGGCATCGCCCCTGGTTTCGGTCTTCGCATCGGTCTGGGTGCCGGACTTGCCCTCGGTCCTGGGGCTGTCCTCGGCCACGCGGGGCTTGAGGTCCACGGCAGCCTCGATGTCCCTGGCCGCGCTGCTCGCCTTCAAGGTTTCGCCCATGGACTGCGCGAATTCCCTGCCCACGGCCTTGACCAACTGGCGGTCCTTGGCGTCCATCCCGGCCAGCTCCTGACGGATCAGGGTGAAGGCTTCCTTGACCTCCTTGGCCGTGGAGTTGGTGCCGACCATCTCCTTGATCTTGGCGGTGAACTCGGTGGAGAAGCGCATGGCGGATGAGAAAGCCTCGACCTCGTCCTTGGTCAGGAGCAGTTGCTGGGCCTTGGGCAGCTCGGCCAGCTTGGTCTGCATGGCGCTCACGACCTTGTCCTGCTCGCCATTCTCAAGCCGGGCGATGAGGGTGTCGGACTCCTCGGTGGTGAAGCCGAACTTGGCAAAGAAGGTGGCAAGCTTTTCCCGCTGGTCGTCGCTGATGCTCGCCTTGCGCATGGATTCCATCTTGTCGGCCAGGGTGGAGGCGAATTCCTTCCAGGTCATGCCTTTTTCGCTGTTGACCTTCTTCTCTATCTCGGCGATTTCCTCGGCGCTCATCCCATAGGCTT
This sequence comes from Pseudodesulfovibrio aespoeensis Aspo-2, assembly GCF_000176915.2. NCBI lineage: Bacteria > Pseudomonadati > Thermodesulfobacteriota > Desulfovibrionia > Desulfovibrionales > Desulfovibrionaceae > Pseudodesulfovibrio > Pseudodesulfovibrio aespoeensis. The sequence continues at coordinate 3,289,253 of NC_014844.1, read as the reverse complement.
CGAGGTCTTCCTTGACCTTTTCCATGTCCTCGCGGGTCATGCGTTCTTCGCTGTTGCGAGTCTTTGCGTCCTGGTCCTCCTTGACCACGCGCTCTTCCCTGGCCTTGACCTTGGTGCTGGCCGTGACCACGGATTTGGATTCCTCCTGGGGCAGGGGCGCGGATTCGAGCATCTTGTCGGTGGTGGTGACAGGGGCCATGGCGAGTTCATTCTCGATAGCCGTGGAATGCTGGGCAAAGACCTCGGCGAACAGCCCCTGCTGCTCATTCCTGCCAAATCCCGATACGTTCGGGTTCTTGATCTTGTCCGTGATGGGTTCCAAAGCGATGCCGGGAATATTTTGCATGGTTTGCTCCTTCGGCATCCATACAATCAAAAGCCGTGCCAAAGGGGAAATTCAGTAATTCAGGCGTATTGTCGAAATGAGGAGTAGGCAGAAACCGCCTGTTGCGAGGCGGTGGTCCGGGCAGGGGACGTTCCTTGCCGGGTGCGGGCCGGCCCGGATCATGACCGGGCCTGGAAAAGTGCGCGGGAGTGGTCGGGCCGGGGTCAGCGGCAGTTGGCGATGAGCGTCTCCACCAGCTCCAGAGCCTGTGCCCAGGCACGCCGGGAGTGGCAGCCGTTGGCCAGGGCCATCTGGATATAGCCGGTCAGGGGTCTGACCACGGGCGGGCTGTCGGCCCAGAAGGATTCGTGCAACAGCGAGCCGGTGCGCACTCCGTGCGTGAACTGGCGGCTCATCTCAGGGATGTGGCCGAGCAGGGCGGTGGCCGCCTTGGGCGCGGACGCGGTCACGTCCTTCCAGGCTGTGGCTGCGCGCGCCTCGTCCCGCCCGCCAAGGCGAGCCCCGAAGAACGTCTGCCAGAAGCGCGAGACGAGCCGCTCCTCGTCGGGCGGCGCGCTGTCGAGCCTGCGCAGGCGGCACAGCCCTTGTTCCCTGGCCGTCTCAAAGAGGGTCAGGCCGGGCAGATTCATGCCCGCGAGCTTGGCTGCCGGGTCACCGGCCACCATGCGCGCGGCCAGCACCGCCACGCGACCGGGCTCAAAGGGGTCGTGGCACAGGAGCCTGTCGCCTGTGCATTGCCAGCAGCCGCTGGCGCAGGCCATGTCGGCCCGGAGCACGAAATGGCCGGGCGGATAGGGGCCTGTCTCCCACGGGTTGACGTGGCCCATGGACAGGTTGAGGCACTTGAGACCGGTCCAGGCGGCCAGATGCATGGGCCCGGTGTCCGGGGTGATGAACAGGGCCAGGGTCTGGCCTACCACGCCGAATTCCTCCAGGGCCAGGGTGCCGCACAGGTTGAGGACCGGGGCCTTGGCCAGGGTTGTCACCTCGCGGCCCAGCCCGACCTCTGCCGGGCCGCCGAAGAGCACGGGCCGCAGGCCGCGCCCCAGCAGCTCATGGATCAGTGCGGCCCAGAAGCGGGCCGTGGGCCGCTTGCCCGGCTCGCTCGCGCCCAGGAACAGGCCCACCGAGGCGGAATCGGGCGGCAGGGTGCGCGGCGGATCGAACCGGGTGGCGGTCATGGCCTGCTCCGGGACGATGTCCAGGGCGTTGAGGTCGGCCCAGTGAAAGCGGTTGTAGCGGTTGTTGCGCACCAGGGAGGTCCGGTAGAGCTGCCAGGGGCCGTGGACGAACCGGCTGCCGTCCCTGGCCTGGGTCGGTCCGAGTCTGGCCTCGCTGCGCAGTTCGTCGGCCAGGAGGGCGGCCTGCTCCCGGATGCTCAGGTTGATGACCAGCTCAAAGGCGTGCTGCCTGAGCTGGTGGGCGCTGTCCCAGGGAAAATAGGTGGCCTTGGGCGAGAAGCGCATCAGCGGCTTGTAGAACATCGCCTCCGCGGCCACGAAGAGTGGGTGGCCCGGAAACTGCCGGGCGAGCCAGAGCATGAGCGGAAAGGAGAGGATCAGGTCTCCCATGCGCTGCATCTGGAGTATGAGTATGGGGCGTTTGGCGCTCATAGGGTCTCGCGGCGGGTCAGGGCCTGGGTGCGGTCATGCGAAGGTGTCGTGCATGATGTCCATGAGTCGGGTCATGCGGTGGTCGTAGGTGTGCTCGGCCAGCACGCGCTTGCGGGCGGCCAGGGCCACGCGCTGCCGTTTTTGCGGATCGTTCAGGTAGAGGTCCACCAGTCCGGGGATCTCGTCCGGGTGATTGAAGAAGACGATCTCGCGGCCCGGCTCGAACAGCTCCTCCATCTGTCTGCGGTAGTCTGTCAGCAGGAACGCGCCGCAGCACGGCACGTCAAAGACGCGCTGGTTGACCGCGCCCTTCATCTGCTGGCTGGTGCAGTTGAAGTTGATCTCGCTTTGCGGATAGAAGTTCGGCAGATCGCCGTAGTAGGAGAGCTCGGCGTGGTATCGCCAGTCGTCGCGGCCCTTGAGCAGCTCTTTCCAGCCGGGGTCGCCGACGATGAGCGGGGCGTGGTCGAGGATGCGCAGCACGCAGTCGAGGCGGTAGAGGAGCGTGGCCTGCCAGGTGATGAAGGTCTCGAAGGCCTGGGTGCGCTCCGGGGTGCCAAGGGCCTCGTAGTCGGTCCGCAGCTCCGGGTAGTTCCTGACCAGGAACCGGCCTGAGCAGCGCTCTTCGGATTCGCCGAAGGCACGGGCCACCATGATCCCGGCCTGGACCAGCCTGGGCGACGGGTTGGCCGCTTCCAGCCGCTTGATGGTCTTGCCCAGCATGGAGTTGCCCACAAAGGAGATGCCTGCCCGCCATGCCTCAACAGGGCGTGACCGGCCCGGCGTGAACCGGGTGGGGTCTGCGGCCAGGGGCAGGTGGAAGACGTGGCGGAAGCCCATGGCTTTCAAGGACTCGATGTTGTCCGCGTCCCAGGAAAAGAGGGCGGTGCGCATGCCGTGCAGGTTCTGGTAAGCGCCCAGGATGAGGTGGGGGTTGTCCACGAACCAGGAGGCCAGGGGCACGTCGAAGCGGTCGAGCAGGGCGGCCAGCACGCCCTCGCGGTCCACGCCCAGGTGGTTGACCGTGAGCACGAAGTCGGGTTTGAAGGCGGTCAGCACGGCGAGCATGCTGGAGACAAAGGTGTCTAGGTCCATCTCCCTGGCCCCGAAATCCATGACCTGATGCTCCACGCCCAGCCGACGGCACGCGGCCTCCAGCTCGCCGGTCAGGAAGTACTGGCTGGTGAGCAGCAGAATGCGCGGGGTGGTGCGGCGGAACTTGGGCCAGGTGTTCGGGGACGCTTGCATGGTTCCCTCACTAACGGCAGGCCCGGCTTTTGTCCACTCCGGCGAGTGAAATGGCGCGTCATGGCAGCTGATGAGACGCCTTCCTGCCGGTGGTCCAAGAAAACCGCCCGCACCGGCATGAACCGGCGCGGGCGGGGGATTGCCTTGGGGCGGACCGGCTTAGTTGAGCAGGTCGGGCCGGGTGATCTCGATGTCGGCCTGCTGGCGCAGCCCGGTCATGTAGGCGTTGAGCACTTCCAGCTGGTAGTTCTGGCTGGCCTGATCGATCCAGGCGTCCTTCTGTTCGGCCCAGGTCTCCTCGGAAGCCGGGATGACTTCGCTCAGGCGGGCCACGATGATCCCTTGCTGCATGGCAAAGGGCTGGGGCAGCCACTCCTTGCCCGCGCTGCCAAAGGCCGCTTCGGCCAGGGCCTGGCTCTGGCCCAGGGCCGGGACATTGCCCTGGCGGTCAAAGGGCTCGGAGGTTTTGATGCGCGCCGCGTATCTGGCGGCGGCCTCGGCGCTGTCCGGGCCGGTCAGCTGGGCCAGGATTTCCTGGGCCTCGGTCATGGCCAGGGCCGCGGCCTTTTGCTGGGTGATGGCTCCCTCGATGGCGTCGCGCACCTCGTCGATGGGCAGCGGCGCAGCCGGGATGTCCTCGACCTTTTCCACCAGCATGTAGCCGCCGTTGATGGAGAGCGGGGTCTTGTGCGACTCGTTCTTCTGGATGTCCATGACCACCGTGGCGGCCTCGGGGGTCAGGCCGAAGTTCTGGACCAGCCCCTGTTCGGGCAGGGGGCTGGAGGTCACGGCCAGCATGCCCAGCTCGTCGGCCACGGCGTCAAGCGTCATGCCGGAGACAAGGCGGTCCATGGCCTGATCAAGCAGGTCCGTGACCCGTTCCGCCGCCTTTTCTTCGGCAATGGCTATGGCGATGTCCTTTCTGACCTCGTCAAGGGCAAGTTCCCTGGCCTCCTTGCGGTCCTCGACGTAAATGATGTGCCAGCCGAACTGGGTTCTGACCGGCTCGCTGACCTGCCCCTTGGGGGTGGAAAACGCGGCCTGCTCGAACTCCGGGACCATGTCGCCGCGCCCGAACCAGCCGAGGTCGCCGCCGCCTGCCGCGCTGGGGCCTTCGGAATTCTGGCGGGCCAGGGTGGCAAAATCTCCGCCCGCCTTGGCCTTGGCGTAGGCCGCGTCGATCTTCTTGCGGGCCTCGGCCTGCTCCTCGTCGGAATCCGAGTCGCTGGTCATGATCAGGAGGTGACTGGCCTTGACCTGTTCCTCCTGCTTCATGCTGGCGGAGTTGGCCGCAAAGTAGGCGTCGATCTCCGGGTCGCTGACCTCCTGCCGGGCGGCGAGGTCCTTGGGCGTGAAGGCGAGGTAGCGGATGCGGACCTGCTCCGGGACCATGAACTTGTCCTGGTTGCTGGCGTAGAATTCGTCCACCTCCTTGGCGTCCACACGCACTTGCGGCGCGAAGGCGGCAGGGGAGGAGAGGATGTAGTCCACGCGGACCTCCTCGCCGACCCAGTCGAATATCTGGCGGGCCTGCTCCGGGGTGGCCACGCCGGTCTTGCGGACCATGTCCTGAACCTTGCCCGCGATCATCTCGTTCTTGAAGTTGGCCTCGAACAGGGCAGGGGTCATGCGAATGGAGCGCAGGGCGGCCATGTAGATGTCGCGGTCAAAGGCCCCGGCCTGATTCCAGAAGTAGGACTGGCGGGTGATGGCGGCAAAGACCTCTTCGTCCGAGGCGGAGATGCCCAGGCGGGCGGCCTCGTGCAGGAGTAGCCGGCTGTTGATCAACTCGCCGAGGACCATCTGTTTGAACTGCGGGTCCTGCAACTGGGCCGGGGTCACGTCGGGGTTGGCCGTGCGCACCCCTTCGGCGGCGCGCTGGAAGGCGTCCTCGAACTCGGCCCTGGTGATGATCTGGTCGTTGACCGTGGCCAGGATCGGGTCCTGACCCGTCTCAAGGCCGCTCATGCCAAAGGCGAAGACAAAGACCACGATGATGATGCCAAACAGGATCTTGACGATCCACCCGGAGGCGTTTTCACGCATTATCTCTAGCATTGCTACTCCACGATGCCTGTTGTCCGCCGCTCGGACCGGTGTCCGTGGCGGCGGTTTCATTCATGCAGGTTCTTTTTTCGGGGCATTCCCTATGCCTGGTTCTTGCGAACCGCATTGAGAAGGCCACCTGACTGGATAATCTCCAGTTCCTTTTTGGTCAAATCATTTGTGACGGCAACGGATTCGCCGCTGGCGAGGCGGATGTCCACGGTTCCGCCGGGCGTGATTGCCGAGGCCGGGATGGTCAGGCCCGCGTCCTGGGCCAGCGCGTCGTAGTCGCCGGGGTTGACGAGCAGGAGCGGCAGGATGCCGAAGTTGACCAGATTGGCCCGGTGGATGCGGGCCAGGGACTTGACAATGACCGCCTTGACCCCCAGGTGGCGCGGGCCAAGCGCCGCATGCTCGCGGCTCGATCCCTGGCCGTAGTTTTCGCCGCCGACGATGACGCCCGTGCCCGCCTGGGTGATGCGGGCCACGAATTCCTTGTCCACCCGGCTGAAGATGTACTGGCTGATGGCCGGGATGTTGGAGCGCAGGGCCGTGATCTCCGCGCCCGCGGGCAGGATGTGGTCGGTGGTGATGTTGTCGCCCACCTTGAGGGCCACGGTGGTCTCGATGGTGGCGGGCAGCGCGTCGAATTCCTCCAGGGCCACGATGTTGGGGCCGCGCAGGATGACCACCGACCCGGCGCCATCTCCGGCGTCTTTTCCGACCTCATTGGGCGGGAACACGAACAGGTCGCGGATGGAGGGCACGTCCATGGGCAGCTCCACGCGCTCGGGCGCGTCGCCCCAGGTGGCGGGGTCGGTGAACTGTCCGTCCAGGGCCAGCCGGGCCGCAGTCTGGGCAGAGGCGAGGTAGACCTGGCCGTCCTGGGTGCCGGAGCGGCCCTCGAAGTTGCGGTTGAAGGTGCGCACGGACACGCCCGCGCTGACCGGCGAGCCGCCCATGCCGATGCACGGGCCGCAGGTGCATTCGAGGATGCGCGCCCCGGCGTCGAGCAGCGGCTCGATGAGCCCCTCGTGCGCCAGCAGTTTCACCACCTGCTTGGAGCCGGGCGAGATGAGCAGGTCGGTCTGGGGCGGGGTCCGGCGTCCGGCCAGGATCTGGGCGGTGTTTTTCAGGTCCGAGTAGGACGAGTTGGTGCAGGAGCCGATGGCCACCTGATCAATGGCCTTGCCCGCCAGGGATTTGACCGTGCAGACCCGGTCGGGCATGTGCGGTTGGGCCACCAGGGGCTCAAGCCTGGAGAGGTCTATCTCGATGACTTCGTCGTAGACGGCGTCCGCATCGGCCACAAGTTCCATGAAGTCGGAGCTGCGGCCCATCTTTTCCAGAAAATCGCGGGTGCGAGCATCGGACGGGAAGATGGAGGTGGTGGCCCCCAGCTCCGCGCCCATGTTGGTGATGGTGGCCCGGTCGGGTACGGACAGGGCGGCCACGCCCGGCCCGGCGTACTCGAAGACCTTGCCCACCCCGCCCTTGACCGTGAGCAGACCGAGCAGGTGGAGGATGACATCCTTGCCCTGGGCCCAGCCGGTCAGCGCGCCGGTCAGGTGGACCTTGACCACCTTGGGCATGGGGATGAAGTAGGGCTCGCCGGCCATGGCCAGGGCCACGGACAGGCCGCCAGCGCCCATGGCCATGGAGCCGATGCCGCCCGCCGTGGGCGTGTGCGAGTCCGAGCCGATCAGGGTGGCGCCCGGTTTGGCAAAGTTCTCCAGGTGCAGCTGGTGACAGATGCCCGTGCCAGCCGGGGAAAAGATCGCGCCGGATTTGGCGGCCACGGTGCGCAGATAGCGGTGGTCGTCCGGGTTGCGAAAGCCCATCTGCAGGGTGTTGTGGTCCACATAGCTGACCGACAGGTCGGTGCGGACCCGGCCGATGTTGATGGCCTCGAACTGAAGCCAGGCCATGGTGCCGGTGGCGTCCTGGGTCAGGGTCTGGTCTATGCGCAGCCCGACCTCCTGGCCGGGGATCATCTCGCCCGAGACGAGGTGCTTCTCAATGATCTTGTGGGTGATGCTCTTGCCCATCTGCCGCTCCTGCAAGGTCTTAAAGGTGTCGGGTCTCTCGTGTCCCGCGTGCGCGCCCTGTGCGGAAAAAGGCCGGACCTCTCACAACCCGGCCCGCGCGCCTGCGGGGATCGTTAAAACAGGAATCCGTCTCTCGGTTCGCTGGGGCTGAGGCCGTCGATGCCGAGGTTTATCCGGTTGATCTTGTTCACCCGGAACTGGATGTCCACGTCCAGGCGCAGCTTGTCGCGCTGGAGCTCGAAAATTTCCGCGTTGTGGTAGATGCCTTCCTTGGGCCTTTCGGCGGCCATCAGGGCGCGGATGGTCTGGATGGTCTTCTCGCGCTCCTGGGTGAGGCTGGCTATTTCGGCCTGCAGGGTGGGGATATCCTCGGACAGCCGGGGATTATCGGATCTTGATTCGTCTGCGTGTGTCATCGTTCTTCTCCGTGACCGGTTTGGGTTTCATCTTGCCGGAGGGGAGGGAATTGTAGAAGTTCCAGAATTCCGGCCAGGTGGAGGTCACTTCGCCGTGGTTTTCAAGGATGATGCCGGGTACGGCGTAGGCGGCCAGGGCGCAGCCCATGGACCAGACCGGGTCCGGGCTGAACCAGGTGCCGTCCCAGGTCTTGGAGCCGGGCTTGAGCGTGATGCTGTCCTTGCTCTCCTCATAGGCCGCGCCCATGCGGTCGAGCAGCTCGATGATGGTGTCGTCCGGCGCGCCCTGTATGGTCGCGGCTCCCCCCTTGAGGGCCAGGGCCAGGGCCAGGGGCCGCAGCTCCGGGTCGCGGCCCAGGGTGATGGCCGCATCGGCGGGCATGTCGGCCACCTTGGTGGCAATGAGGTTTTCGGTGGCCATGTCGATGCGCAGGCCCAGGCTTGTGAGCTCTTTCACAATGCGCATGGCCTTGTCGCTGGCAGGCCAGGTGCCCTGGATGTTGATGGAGCCGCCGGACATGATGGGCAGGGCCATGAGCATGCTGCACAGGGACACGGACAGGGGGAGCAGCGGCTCCTCCTCGATGACCGGGATGCCGTGGCTGACCGTGACCGTGTCGCCGGACAGCTCGGCCTTGATGCCGCAGCTGGTGAGCACTTCAACGGCCTCGGCCACGCGCTCGCGGGCGTCCGGGCCGAGCCCCCTGATGGTCAGCCCGCCCGGATACGACCAGGCGGCCAGGGTCAGGGCCGCGGCAAAGTCCGGGTCGAGCGAGCCGGGCAGGGTGACTGCCTTGTCCATGACGCCGCCGCATTCGAGGCGGGCGGGCAGGCCGGGGTTGTTGGGATTCATGGGCACCAGACGCGCGCCCAGGCTCGGCAGCACCTTGTTCAGGGCCGCGATGTCCATGAGCTGCAATCCGGGTTTGCCGGTGAACTTGCACCGCCCGGCGTGGCCCAGGGCCAGGGCCAGGAGCAGGTAGAAATTGAAGGAATCCTCGCCTACAAAGACCATGTTTCCCTCAAAGCCGAGGGTGCTGCCGCCGTCGTTGCGGATGAAGTCGTCGTCCCAGTGGATGGGCGCGCCCACCTGCTTGAGCGCCTTGGCCAAGTCCTTGTTGGGCGCGTTCATGGTCACGGGCGCGAGGATGGCGCGTGCCCCGGAGCTGGCGGCCATGGCCAGCATCATCCGGGTGTGGCGGAAGGATCGCGGGCCGGTGATGGCCGCATCCACAGGCTCCACGCGCGGGGCGAGCTTGTAGCCGTCGCCGGTGAACTTCTTGCGCGCGTCGGCCAGGGAGAACTGGTTGAGCAGCGTGAACAGGGAGCGGGCCAGCTTGGCATCCAGGCCCAGATCACTGGCCGTCTGGTCCAGGGAGCCGCGCAGGAGCTTTTCGAGCTTGGGATCGACCAGGGATTTCTGCCGGGATTTGCGCCACGCGCCTTCCTTGCGGATGAGGAAGGAGCGCTTTTCAAGCAGTTGCAAAATCTGCGTGTCGATCTCGGAAATGTCGGTGAACCGGTGCTGGGCTACATCCACGGACTTGTCCGCGAAATCCTCGTCGGATTCGATGTGGTCGCCTGCCGCGTCGCGTCTGCTTTCGGGCCGGGGGGGGCGTTTGGTGAAATTCCTGGGCGCGCCGTCGCGGCCTGGCCGCCTGTCGCTCTTGCGTCGGCTGTCGCCGGAGACACCCCTGCCGTCTTCCTTGCGGATTTTGATCATCGTCTTGCCGTCTTCCTTATTAATGATATGGGTCCCCCAAAAAAGGGGAACCGGTTCTCTATACTGAAAGACACGGAGTGGCAAGCCCCGGCCTGGGGGGCGACATTTCCGGCCCCGCAAGGCCGGATGTGAAAAGGGGAGGCAGCCGTGGCTGCCTCCCCGTAGAGCCGTCAGGCGTGGGCCTGCTTACTTCATGGAAGCGCCGGAGGCGGCTTTCTGCATCTTGACTTCGACCTTTTCGGTCAGGCCAGCGTAGTATGCGCGCAGGATGTCCAGAACCTCTTCGCGACCGAAGTGATCAGGAATCGGGGCGCCTTCGGACAGGCCCTTGCGCAGGGCGGTGCCGGACAGGATGACGCGGTCTTCCTTGGCGTGCGGGCAGGTGCGCAGGGAGGCCATGCCGTCGCATTTGTAGCAGTAGAAGGTCCAGTCGATCTTCAGGGGCTTGGTGAGCAGAGCCTTGCCAGGATCGGGGCAGGCCGAGTTGGCGTAGGGAATTTTGTCGAAGATGGTCTGGGCCTCGAACATGCCGTAGAAGTCGCCGACGCCAGCGTGGTCACGACCGACGATGAGCTTGTTCATGCCGTAGTTCTGACGGAAGGTGGCGTGGAGCAGGGCCTCGCGCGGGCCAGCATAGCGCATGTCCAGCGGGTAGCCGGCCTGGATCACGTTATCCTTCACGAAGTAGTGCTCGACCAGGGTGTCGATGGCTTTGACGCGGACTTCAGCCGGGATGTCGCCGGGCTTGAGGGCACCCACCAGGGAGTGGATGACAACGCCGTCGCAGACTTCCACGGCGATCTTGCACAGGTACTCGTGGGAGCGGTGCATGGGGTTCCTGAGCTGCAGGGCGGCCACGTCGCCCCAGCCCTTGGCGTCCATCTCGGTGCGCAGCTGGGCAGGGGTCTTGTAGACACCGGGGAACTTGGTGGGGAAGTCGCCCTCGGAGAGCACCTTCACCGGGCCGGCCAGGCAGAACTTCTTGCGGGCCAGAACCATCTGCACGCCCGGGTGGTCCTTGGTGGCAACGCCCATGAAGTCGCCCTGGCTGTCAGCGCCTTCGCCCTTGTAGACCTTCTCGCATTCCCAGGTCTTTTCATCCTTGGAAAGCTCGAAAACCTCGGTGACCTTCATGGTGGCCATCACAACGCCGTTGCGCTCAAGGGCGATCTCCTCGCCGGACTTGATGGAGGCGTCCTCGGTGGCGAGCATGACGGGGATGGGCCAGAAAGTGCCGTCGGACAGGGTGATCTTCTCGCAGACGCTCTTCCAGTCGGCCTTGCCCATGAAGCCATTGAGCGGGGAGAAGCCGCCAATGCCCATCATGATAAGATCGCCCTTCTCCTGGGAGGAGATTTCGATCTTCTTGAGGCCAGCGGCCTTCTTGGTTTCAGCAGCGAGTTCTGCGCCTTCGAGAAGGCAGCAGACGAGCCCTTTTCCACCGTGCGGTGCTACGAGTTTGGACATGTAAGCCTCCTAATGAATGTTTTGTTGAAAGAATCCATTGCCTTAATGTTCATGGCGCGTTCAAGTGAGCGCTTTTTGACCATGATTATTTCCCAGATTGCAGGGTACGCTGTTATCGTACGTTTGTGAAAGTCGTGTCAAGCGGTTTTTTCCGGCGCAAGGGTGACGTTCGCGCATCAGGCAGTGGTGTTGGAAAAGCTAGAATAGTTCGCGATTTTTTCTAGACTCGGAGGCCGGGAAAGGGGCCTTTTTAAGGTGGTTTTCCGGTGGATTGCATTGTTCACGAGATTGTTTCCCGCTGAGGTCAAAAAACGCTTGCACTGGGCTCGAAAATTACACTAAGAAACATGGTAATACTGAGTGGTCAGACCCTGTCAGACGGCCTCAAAACCCCTGTTTATGGCAGAGTGGAGCTGAATTGTCCTTGGCAGGGAGGGAAAACGCCCCTTGTCAGGGGTGAAAGTGGTGAGCTTGTTAAAAAATTCACTTTCACGTTGACAAGGGGGTTGCAGTCTTGGTAATCCGAAATTCCCATCCAACACACAAGGGTGGAGCAATTTTTGTTTAGGTAGAGGACGTCGGTTATTGTGAATAATAAAACCCTATTTAGGAGGAGAAGTTATGCCGACCTTTGTTAACCCGGAAAAATGTGACGGCTGCAAGGGTGGCGAAAAGACCGCTTGCATGTACATTTGCCCTAACGATCTGATGATCCTGGATGCCGACGCGATGAAGGCATACAACCAGGAGCCGTCTGCGTGCTGGGAATGTTACTCCTGCGTGAAGATTTGCCCCCAGGGCGCTATTGAAGCCCGTCCGTACGCCGACTTCGCCCCCATGGGTGGTACCTCCATCCCGATGCGCTCCGCTGAAGACATCATGTGGACCGTCAAGTTCCGCAATGGCAACGTGAAGCGTTTCAAATTCCCCATCCGCACCACCCCTGAAGGTTCCATCAAGCCCTTTGAGGGCAAGCCCGAGCCGACCGACCTCGAAAACGAGCTGCTCTTCACCGAGACCGCGCTGGTCGCCCCCAAGGCCGCCATCAGCGAGCAGGCTGCCGTTACCGAGGCTGATCTGAAGAAAGAGTGGAAGGCGGAAGACTACGCGAACCTCGTGTAATTCACGGGCGCTTGCGTTGATTTGTCGTTTTTTGACTGCTTGAAACAAGAATAATCCTAGGAGGAAATTATGCCTCTGCTTCCCAGCAAAGAAGCTTCCAAAGGTGTGGCACTGGCCGAGCCGGTAATCGTCGAGAAACACGTCGATCTCCTGCTCGTCGGTGGTGGTATGGGTAACTGCGGCGTGGCTTTCGAGGCCATGCGCTGGATCCAGAAGGTTGACCCCAGCCTGACCCTGGAAATGGTTGACAAGGCTGCCCTCGAGCGCTCCGGCGCCGTGGCCCAGGGCCTGTCCGCCATCAACACCTACATCGGCGCCAACGAAGTGGACGACTACGTCCGCATGGTCCGCACCGACCTCATGGGCCTGGTTCGCGAAGACCTGATCTTTGACGTGGGCCGCCACGTTGACGATTCCGTCCACCTCTTCGAAGAATGGGGCCTCCCCGTCTGGGTCAAGAAGGACGGCAAGAACGTTGACGGCGGCAAGGCCAAGGCCGAAGGCCTGGCCATCCGCAAGGGTGCCGAGCCGGTCCGTTCCGGCCGCTGGCAGATCATGATCAACGGTGAGTCCTACAAGTGCATCGTGGCCGAGGCCGCCAAGAACGCCATCGGCGAGGACCGCTACGTTGAGCGTGTCTTCATCGTCAAGATGCTCCTGGATGCCAAGCAGCCCAACCGCATTGCCGGTGCCGTCGGCTTCTCCACCCGCGAGAACAAGGTGTACGTCTACACCTGCAACGCCTGCGTCGTCGCCTGCGGCGGCGCTGTCAACGTCTACCGCCCCCGCTCCACCGGTGAGGGCATGGGCCGCGCCTGGTACCCGGTTTGGAACGCTGGTTCCACCTACACCATGGTTGCCCAGGTCGGCGGCGAGATGACCATGATGGAAAACCGCTTCGTGCCCGCCCGCTTCAAGGACGGTTACGGTCCGGTCGGCGCTTGGTTCCTGCTCTTCAAGGCCAAAGCCACCAACTACAAGGGTGAGGACTACTGCGTCACCAACCGCGCCATGCTGAAGCCTTACGAGGATCGCGGCTACGCCAAGGGTCACATCATCCCCACCTGTCTGCGCAACCACATGATGCTCCGTGAAATGCGTGAAGGCCGCGGCCCGATCTTCATGGACACCAAGACCGCCCTGCTGAACACGGTCAACGGCGACCTGACCGGTCCCGAGTGGAAGCACCTCGAGTCCGAGGCTTGGGAAGACTTCCTCGACATGTGCGTCGGCCAGGCCAACCTGTGGGCCGCCACCAACTGCGCTCCCGAGGATCGCGGTTCCGAGATCATGCCCACCGAGCCGTACCTCCTGGGTTCCCACTCCGGCTGCTGCGGTATCTGGTGCTCCGGTCCGGACGAGTCCTGGGTTCCTGAGTCCTACAAGATCAAGGCCGACAACGGCAAGGTCTACAACCGCATGACCACCGTCAACGGTCTCTGGACCTGTGCAGACGGTGTCGGCGCTTCCGGTCACAAGTTCTCCTCCGGTTCCCATGCTGAAGGCCGCATCGTCGGCAAGCAGATGGTCCGCTGGTGCGTTGACCACAAGGACTTCAAGCCCACGCTGAAGGAAAAGGCTGCCGACCTGGCCAAGGAAATCTACCAGCCCTGGTACACCTACGAGGCCCACAAGGGCGGTTCCACCGACCCGGTCGTCAACCCGGCCTACATCACCCCGCACAACTTCATGATGCGCCTTGTCAAGTGCACCGATGAGTACGGCGGCGGCGTTATCACCCTGTACATGACCTCCAAGGCTCTGCTGAGCACCGGCTTCTGGCTGCTCGGCATGATGGAAGAAGACTCCAAGAAGCTCGCGGCTCGTGACCTGCACGAACTGATGCGCTGCTGGGAGCAGTATCACCGCCTGTGGACCGTCCGCCTGCACATGCAGCACATCGAGTTCCGCGAGGAATCCCGTTACCCGGGCTTCTACTACCGCGGCGACTTCATGGGCCTGGACGATACCAAGTGGAAGTGCTTCTGCAACTCGAAGTACGATCCCGCCACTGGCGTGACCACTATCTTCAAGAAGCCCTACGTCAAGATCATCCCCGACGCCTAAGCTGCATAGGTAGTGATCGACCCGTGACCGCGGGCCCCCGGCCCGCGGTCACTTTCCCATCTGCCGGGGCTAAAATGGTCTGAATCCGGGCCGGGATGCCGCTCCCGGTCCGGGTTTAGGCCATTTTTTGGCTGAGCCTCAACATTATTCGGGAGGAATGAAGAGAATGTCGAATAACAGTATTCTCGTTGTAGGCGGAGGGTTCGCAGGAATCACCGCCGCCCTCGAAGCTGCCGAAGTGGGCTACGAGGTGTACATCGTTGAAACCAATCCCTACCTCGGTGGACGGGTTGCGCAGCTCAATCAGTATTTCCCGAAGCTGTGTCCCCCGTCCTGCGGTCTGGAGATCCAGTTTCAACGCATCAAGAACAACCCCAAAGTCAAGGTCCTGACCATGGCCAGCGTGACGTCTGTTTCCGGTTCCGCCGGCAACTACGATGTCATGATCACGCAGCGTCCGCGCTACGTGAACGAGCGCTGCACCGCCTGCGGCGACTGCGAGAAGGCCGCTTCCACCACAGTCTCTTCCGAGTTCGATTTTGGTGTCGGCACCCGCAAGGTTGCCTACAAGACCCATCCGTTCATGTTTCCCATGCGCTACGTGGTGGACGCGGACAACGCGTCCGATTCCGAGCTGGCTGCCATCAGGGACGCCTGCAAGTATGACGCGGTTGACCTCGACGATGCGGCCAAGACCGTGGAGCTCAAGGTCGGTGCCATTGTCGTGGCCACCGGCTGGAAGCCCTATGATGTCGCCAACCTGACCAACCTCGGCGGCGGCAAGCTCAAGAACGTGGTCACCAATATGCAGTTTGAGCGGCTGGCGGCCCCCAACGGCCCTACCGGCGGCAAGATCCTGCGCCCTTCCGACGGTGTCGAGCCCAGGAAGATCGCCTTTGTCCAGTGCGCCGGTTCCCGCGACCAGAACCATCTCAACTACTGTTCCTATATCTGTTGCATGGCTTCCCTGAAGCATGTCCGCTACGTCCGCGAGCGCAGTGACGCCAATGTCACGGTCTTTTACATCGACCTGCGCACTCCGGGCCGCTACGACAAGTTCAAGGTCATGACCGAGGCGGACGACAAACTGACCCTGGTCAAGGGCAAGGTTGCCGCCATCGTGCAGGACGCTGCAGGCAACCCCGTGGTCACTGTGGAGAATGCCATCACCGGCATCAAGACCGAAGAGAAGTTCGACATGGTGGTCCTCGCCACCGGCATGCAGCCGAGCATCGCGGGCCTCAGGGTCCCTGCCGGCGCTGTCGATGCCGACGGTTTTGTCATTGACGGCGATGGCATCATCGCCGCCGGTTGCGCCAAGCAGCCCTTTGACGTCATGAAGACTGCCCAGTCCGGCACCGCCGCCGCGATGCGGGCAATCAAAACCGTGGTAGGGAGGTAACCAATGGCTGAAAAGCTTGGAGTATATATCTGTGGAGGCTGCGACATCGGAGCGAGTCTCGATGTCGACGCCCTGGCCCAATTCGCAGCCGGAGGCAAGCACTCCGCTGCGGTCGCGGTGGCCAAGTCCAACCCGGTGCTGTGCAGCCCCGAGGGCAAGGCCCAAATCGAAGCCGATGTCGCTGAACACGGTCTGGACGGTGTGGTCTGCTGCGCCTGTTCGCCCCGCGCCAAGTGGGACGTGTTCAAGTTCGGCTCCAAAATCCAGGTGGAGCGGGTCAACCTGCGCGAGCATTGCGTGTGGTCCTTCCAGAACGACCCGGCCTTCCCTGGCCAGATGGAAGTCATCGCCAAGGATTACATCAACATGGGAATCTCCAAGCTCACCAAGAGCCGGATTCCCAATCCTGAAATTACTGACGCCTTCAAGACTGTGCTGGTGGTCGGCGGCGGCTACGCGGGCCTGAACGCCGCGCTCAACGTCGCCAGCTTGGGCTACCCGGTGGTCCTGGTCGAGAAATCCGACACCCTGGGCGGCAAGGCTGCCACCATGTACAAGTCGTTCCCCCTGTCCGGCTCCTTTGGTGACAAGACCCAGGAGATCGGCGTCAAGGAACTGATCGCCGATGTGCAGGCCAACGACAAGATCAAGGTCATCACCGGTGCCACGGTCGAGTCCCTGGCCGGAGCCCCGGCCAAGTACAAGGCCACCATCGCCGGTGCCGAATACGAGATCGGCGCTGTGGTCATGGCCACCGGCTGGGTGCCTGGCAAGGGCAAGTTCCTGGCCCCGCTCGGCTACGGCAAGATCAAGAACGTGGTCACCACTGCCGAGTTCGAGGCCATGGCCAAGAATGGCGGCATCAAGACCGCTGCAGGCAAGACCCCGTCCTCCGTGGCCTTCATCGTGGACACCAGCCTGCTCATGAAGGGCATCAACTACGATGCGTGCGGCGCAGCCTGCGCAGCCCCGGAAGACATGCCCTGCAAGGAAGACCAGCCCGCCGACGCGTCCGACGCGTGCGAGGTCTTCGCGTACGAGGACAAGGAATCCGCCAAGCACCTGGCCTACAGCTCGGAGCTGACCTCCCTGGTCGCGCTCAAGCAGGCCAACTACGTGCGCGAACTGGCTCCCGACGCCGTGGCCTACATCATCTACGACCACATGATGGTGCCGGGCATCAACGAGAAATACTACCAGACCGCCCAGGACGATCCGGGCGTCATGCTGACCAAGGGCACTGTCACCGCAGTCGAGGAAGCGGGCGGGGAAGTGGTCGTCAAGGCCAAGAACACCCTGCTTGGCGACGACATCGCCATCTACGCCGACATCGTTGTGGTGCCCACGGCCATCGTGCCCACCACGGCGGCTGATCCGGTCATGAACTTCGTCTACCGCCAGGGTCCGGCCTTCCCGGATCTGGAGCTGTTCGACGGGTTTGCGGACTCCAACTACATCTGCTTCCCCTACGAGACCCGCCGTACCGGCGTCTACGCCGCCGGTTGCGTGCGCCAGCCCATGGGCCTGGGTCTCGCCGCCGAGGACGCGGCCGGAGCCGCCCTCAAGGCGATCCAGTGCATCGAGTCGGCCAACCGGGGCATGTCCGTGCATCCCCGCTCGGGCGACCTGAGCTTCCCGGAGTTCAACTTCATGCGCTGCACCCAGTGCAAGCGGTGCACCGAGGAGTGCCCGTTCGGCGCGCTGGATGACGACGAGAAGGGAACGCCGATGCCCAACCCGACCCGCTGCCGCCGCTGCGGCACCTGCATGGGTGCCTGCCCGGAGCGTGTCATCTCCTTTGCCAACTACGGCATCGACCAGATCGGTTCGGCCATCAAGGAAGTCAAGGTACCCGACACCCTGGACGCTGGCGGCCCGCGCGTCATCGTCCTGGTCTGCGAGAACGACGCCTACCCGGCGCTGGACATGGCCGCCATGCGCGGACGCAACTGGAGCCCCTATGTGCGCTTCCTGTCGGTGCGCTGCCTCGGCTCGGTCAACGCCATCTGGGTGGCCGATGCCATGAGCAAGGGCGTTGACGGCCTGATGCTGTTGGGCTGCAAGTTCGGCGACGACTACCAGTGCCACTTTGTCAAGGGCTCCGAGCTGTGCAACCGCCGCAAGGAGAACATCGCCGAGTCTCTGGGCCGCCTCGGTGTCGAGCCCGAACGCGTCGAGCAGTACGAGGTTTCCATCGACATGTACGACAAGGTACCCGACATGATCGATGCATTCGTCTCGAATATTGTCACCAACTTCGGCCCCAACCCGTTCAAGGGCTACTAGGAGGTACGGAATGTCCAACACCGTAAAGGTACAACCGGACCTTAAGTTCGTGAAAGAGTTGCAAGCCGTCGGCGGCGACTCTTTGAAGAAATGCTACCAGTGCGCCACTTGCTCGGTTGTCTGCCCGCTTTCGCCGGACGACAACCCCTATCCCCGCAAGGAGATGGTCTGGGCCCAGTGGGGTCTCAAGGACCGCCTGGTCAATGATATAGACATCTGGCTGTGCCACAACTGCGGCACCTGCTCCGACCTGTGCCCGCGCGGTGCCAAGCCGGGCGACCTGCTCTCGGCGCTTCGCAACATGGCCTACCGCAACCTGGGCCCGCTGCCCCTCATTGGCAAGTGGATGAGCAGCCCGGCGGGACTGCTGCCTCTGGCAGCCATCCCGGCCCTGCTCTACGGCATCATCTGGGTGGTCATGGCCGGCAAGGTCGGCTCGTTCCTGCCCCGCTTCGAGTGGGACGCGGCGAACCATGCCTGGATTCCGGCTGCTGACGGCAAGATCGTCTTCGGCGGTCTGTTCCCCGGCGACTACACCATCGACCCGGTCTTCATGCTCGTGTTCGCGTTCATGGTCTGGGCGTTCTTCGCCGGTGTTCGCAACATGCTCAAGGCGTTCGACTCCCAGCCCAAGACGTTCATCGTGGGCCGCAAGTCCGCCCCGACCATGCTCCAGGCGCTGATCGACACCGTGCAGTACGAAATCCTGCAGCACACCCAGTTCAACGACTGCAACGCTGCCGATGCCGACGAACTGGACGTGAAGCGCGCCCAGGGCCACCGCTGGCTCATGTTTGCCTTCATCGCCCTCCTGATCGTCACCGGCACCGTGGCCGCAGGCCACTGGGGCGGCTGGCTGCTCCGGGCCCTGGGCATCACCGGCCTGGGCGACATCGTGTCCGCCATCGGCCACACCCCGATGCCGTTCTACCACCCGATCAAGCTGCTGGCCCTGTTCGGCGCGGGTCTGGGCGTGTACGGTCTCGTGGCGCTGACCCGGCGGCGGGTCAACCTGGATGCTGCCAAGCAGTCCTCCAGCTGGTATGACTGGTACCTGATCACCCTGGTCTGGGTCATCTTCGGCACCGGCATCGGCGCCATGATCTTCCGGGTCGTCGGGGCCGAGGTGCTTGCCTACCCGACCTATTACGTACACCTGATCGCGGTCTTCATGATGCTTGCGTACCTGCCCTGGTCCAAGCTGGGCCACCTCGTGTACCGTACTGTGGCACTGTCCTACGCCAAGAAGATTGGCCGCATCCCCATGGGCGCCGACAGATAGTCGTCCGGGTGAACATACTTAAAGAAGCTTACTTAGTTAAGGAGGCATCAAATGGCTGAAGCTAAGGTATTCCCCATGAACTCTTTTGTGTCTGTTCTGCGCGGCGACGCCGCTGACCAGACTCAACTCGATATGCTGGCATACATCACCCAGGCCGAGACCCTTGACGCGGAGTTCGCCCCGGTGGCGCAGTCCCTGTCCAAGGCCTGGATCTATGAGCAGGAGCCCGGCCTGACCAAATACGCCGAGGGCGACATCGCCAAGCTCGGCAACCAGGTCAAGATCGAAGCCCTGCCCGAGGGCGAGGCAGCCCGCGCCAGGAAGGTGCTGGCCGTGCTCGGTGCCCTGAAGGCCGAGAACGAAGCCCTCAAGGCCCAGGTGGTCGCCCTGACCGCCGAGAAGGCTGATCTGGCCGCCAAGATCGGCCCGCTGGAGGCCCAGGCCAAGACCGTGGCCGCTCAGAACGCGGCTGGCGAGCAGAAGGTCACCGTGGCCTCCAGCAAGCTGGACGAGATGAGCAAGAAGCTCACCGACCTGATGGCCGAGGTGGAGAAGGTCAAGAGCCAGGGCGTGGTTGTCGCCGGTGTTGCCGGTGGCGCAGGCGCAGGTGCCGCCGCCTCTGCCGACATGTCCACCGGTCCCCAGGTGGGCGGCGAGCCCGAAGCCGACTTCGGCCTCGGCGGCGACGCCTTTGGCGGCGACACCTGGTAAGCGCCAGTTTCGTCCGCGCCTGATCGATCGCATCATCAAGGCCCCTGCACCCCGCGTGCAGGGGCCTTTTGCGTGTGGTGGAATGATGGGCCGGGTGTTGAGTCAGGGCTTGGCCGCCAGAGGGCGGCAGGGAGGGCGGCAGGGAGGGCGGCAGCAGAATCCGCAGCCAGCGGATACCCTTGGCGTACAACGGTTAAGCGCGTGTCGCGGGTGACGTATGAATTGCAGGTTTTCATGCGTTTGACATTACTCTTCGATTTATATATTGTCTATTCTGTCGAAGTGGCGTTTTACCGTGACCAGTTGTCTCAACAAGTTGATTTCAATCACTGAAGTCAAAACTAAAGAATGCTTCGCTGTTAACCGGGAAAAATGGCAATGTATATTGTTGTATTTGCGTTCGATACATTGTCAACTCACATCTAGTGCATGACTAAACTCTTGTTGCAGCAAGCATTGCATAGAAAAGTTGCAGTCTGCCGGACGTGCGCCACTGCGCGAGGCCATGCACTGTTCCCCGGCGACCGGCGGCCGGCAGCGCCCAGGTCTACTTCCTCTCCCACCGCGTTCCGGGGCCTTCGCGACCGTTACCCGGTGCTCTGAGCCTCCCGCCCCTGCAAGTGTTTTCTGGCTGGCCCAGAAACAATCTGGCCCAGAACAGTCCGCCCCTGCCCAATCATTCATGGAGAATCATATGGAAAAAATACGTGTTGAAGGATTGTACAAGATATTTGGTCCCAATCCGCAAAAAGCCATGGGCCTGTTGCGGCAGGGGCAGGACAAGGACTCGGTCCATGAGCAAACCGGCATGAACGTGGGCGTGGACAACGCCTCCTTCTCCATCGAGGCCGGGGAGATATTCGTGATCATGGGGCTGTCCGGGTCGGGCAAGTCCACCATCGTGCGGCTGCTCAACCGGCTCATCGAACCCACGGCGGGCACGGTGTTTGTGGACGGCCAGGACGTGACCGCCATGGGCCACGACGAACTGGTCACCTTTCGTCTGCATAACATGAGCATGGTCTTTCAGTCCTTTGCCCTGATGCCGCATCTCAATGTGCTCGACAACGCGGCCTTTGGGCTGGAACTGGCCGGGGTGGGGCGCGAGCAGCGCTACGGGCGCGCCCGCGAATCCCTGGCCCAGGTGGGGCTGGCCGGGTGGGAGGAGTCGTATCCCAAGGAGCTGTCGGGCGGCATGCAGCAGCGGGTCGGCCTGGCCCGCAGTCTGGCCGTGGACCCGGACATCCTGCTCATGGACGAGGCGTTCTCGGCCCTTGATCCGCTCATCCGCACCGAGATGCAGGACGAGCTGCTCAAGCTCCAGGAGGAGCATAAGCGGACCATTGTCTTCATCTCCCACGATCTGGATGAGGCCCTGCGCATCGGCGACCGCATCGCCATCATGGAAGGGGGCCGGGTGGTCCAGGTGGGCACGCCAGAAGAAATCCTGCGCAACCCGGCGGACGACTATGTGCGCGCCTTTTTCCGCGGGGTGGACCCCACCGGGGTCATCTCGGCTGGTGATATCGCCCGCGACAGCCACCCCACGGTCATCAGGGCCAAGCAGGGCAGCCTGCGGGCCGTGCACGAGATCATCAGCGGCAGCGACCGAGACTACGCCTACATCCTCGACCCCAAGCGGCGGTTCCTGGGCGTGGTTTCTGCGGATTCCATCGGTGAGTGCATGGAGCGCGGCGCTCCGGATTCGCCCCTGGATCAGGCCTTCATCGAGGGCGCTGTTCCGGTGGTCATGACCGACAACATGCAGGACATTCTGCCCCTGGTCGCCTCGCGGCCATACCCGATCCCGGTGGTGGACGCCGATGGCAAATACAGGGGCGTGGTGTCCAAGAACCGGTTCCTCAGGACACTGCACCGCACTGAGCAGGAGATGTCGGCCCCGGCATAGGCCGGTTGTTCGAAGATGTCCGGGTACGTCGTCGCACCGCGCGACGCACACGCACATTCTCGAGCAGCCCCATCCCTCAATTCAATCGCCTGTCACGGCACAGGAGCGCATATGTTTGAAGAACAAGTCATTCCCCTCGATCTTTGGGTGTCAAACGGCGTCGATTGGCTGGTCACGAACCACCGCGACATTTTCCAGGCCCTCAAGTGGCCGGTGGAGCAGACCCTCAACGGCCTTGACGCTGGCCTCAACGCCCTGCATCCGCTCATGGTCATCGCGGCGGTGGTGTTTGTCGCGTGGCGGTTCGTGGGCAAGCGCATGGCGGTCTTCACCCTGGGGTCCATGGTCCTCATCGGCCTGCTCGGCCTGTGGGAGGATTCCATGACCACCCTGGCCATGGTCCTGTCGTCAGTGGTCTTCTGCTTCGTGGTCGGCATCCCACTGGGCATCGCCGCAGGCCGTAGCGACCGGTTCGAGTCGGCCCTGCGTCCAGTGCTCGACGCCATGCAGACCACCCCGGCCTTTGTCTATCTCGTGCCCATCGTGATGCTGTTTTCCGTGGGCAACGTGGCCGGGGTGCTGGCCACCATCATCTTTGCCCTGCCGCCCATCATCCGGCTGACCAGCCTCGGCATCCGGGGGGTTCACCCCGAACTGATCGAGGCTGCCCAGGCCTTTGGGGCCACCCGGACCCAGGTGCTGCTGCGGGTGCAGGTGCCCCTGGCCATGCCCACCATCCTGGCCGGGCTCAACCAGACCATCATGATGGCCCTGTCCATGGTCGTCATCGCCGCGCTCATCGGCGCGGGCGGACTCGGCTCGCCCGTGGTGCTCGGCCTCAACACCCTGGACATAGGCCGGGCGGTCATCGGCGGTCTGGGCATCGTGCTCATGGCCATCATTCTCGACCGCATCACCCAGTCCATGGCCCGGAGATAACGCGCTGCCAGTAAGGCGGTGTTCAACCCCCACCATCAGGAGGACATATGAAACTGAAGAAGATCCTGCTCGCCGCGGCCTGCGTGCTCGCGCTGGCATCCACGGCCCCGGCCTCTGCCGACAAACCCGGCCAGGGCGTGACCGCAAGCCCGGCCAGGGCCACCTGGAATACCGGCTTCTTCCAGGAGGCGCTCGTGCGCCGCGGCCTCGAAGAGCTTGGCTACACGGTCAAGAAGCCCAAGGATCTCGCCAATCCCCTGGCCTACACGTCCATCGCCCTGGGCGATCTGGACTACTGGACCAACGGTTGGTTCCCCATGCACGAGGCCCAGCTGCCGGGCGATTTCGCGGCCAAGGCAGAACTCGTCGGATATGTGGCCAAGGCTGGCGGACTCCAGGGGTATCTGGTCTCCAAGAAGCATGTCGAGGAGTTCAATATCAAGTCCCTGGACGACTTCAAGCGCCCGGAAGTGATCAAGGCGTTCGACTCCAACGGCGATGGCAAGGCCGACCTGACCGCCTGCCCTGCGGGCTGGGGTTGCGAAAAGGTCATTGACCATCACATGGACGCGTATGGCCTGCGCGACTTCATCAACCCGGTCAAGGCCTCCTACGAGGCGGGCATGGCCAATGCCGTGGGCGCGTACAAGAGCGGAAAGCCGGTCTTCTTCTACACCTGGACCCCCAACTGGACCACCTTCAAGTTCAAGCCCGGTGTGGATGTCATGTGGATCAACGTGCCCGGCATCAAGCCGAGCGAGGCCCAGAAATCCGCCGTGGATCGCATGACCGTCGCTGGTGTCGAGGGCGCGGTCTCCGACCCCATCGAGCTCGGTTTCGTGGTTTCGGACATCCGGATTGTCGCCAACAGCCGGTTTCTCAACGACAACCCGGCGGCGCGGAAGTTCTTCGAGGACTTCACCCTGCCCCTTGCCGACATCAATGCGCAGAACGCCCGCATGAACGAGGGCGAGAAGTCCCAGAAGTTCATCGAAACGCATGTCGATGCATGGATCGCCGCAAACAAGACCACCTGGGATGGCTGGCTCAAGGCGGCGCGCGACGCGGCCAAGTAGCCCGGCGGCAGACCCCTGGAACACCATCCCAGGGGAGTGACGAAAGCCCGGTGCCAGGGGCGGAGCACAGGCTCCGGCCCCGGCTTTTGCGTGTCGCTCCCGGCACATGGGCTATAACGCGTTGGTCGGAGTCACGCCTGTTGCTTGGGTGAATCAACACCTTGGGCCAGCGCATGGCGAATGGCGCGCGGCGGTTGAGTGTTCTGTCAGAACAAAGTTTCGAATTGCTGCAATTGTCAGAAACTTTGATCGCCAGCACGTGTGCGGCGGCGAGGATTAGACATTTTTCTGCAAATGGGGTAGGGATATTCGTCCTGTCCCACACATGTACCGCCTCTGGCGGGCCGGCCCGTTGTGGCGGCGATCGTGCTGCATGGAAAAACTGGTGTTTTTTACTTTCTGCCCGGATAGTTATGGCAAAGCTCATTCTTGACGACATCTGTGTGCGCTTTGGCGGTTTGCAGGCGCTGACAGACGTTTCATTCTCCCTGACCGAGGGCGAGGTGGTGGGGCTGATCGGCCCCAACGGAGCCGGCAAGACCACGGTCTTCAACGTCATCACCGGCGTGTACAAGTCGTCTTCGGGCAAGGCGACCTATGACGGCAGGCAGATTACCGGATTGCGGCCCTTTCAGGTCCTGTCCATGGGCATTGCCCGCACCTTTCAGAACATCCGGCTTTTCCAGAACATGACCGCCCTTGAGAACTGCATGGTGGCGCAGCACAGCCGCTCTGGCGCGGGCGTGGTTGGTGCCATCCTGCGCAGCCCGGCCCAGCGCCGCGAAGAGGCGCGCATTCAGGCCAAGGCTCAGCAGGCGCTCGACTTCATGGGCCTTGGCGACCGGGCGGACGAGATCGCGTCCAACCTGCCCTACGGCCATCAGCGCAGGCTCGAGATCGCCCGCGCCCTGGCCAGCGAGCCGCAGACCATCCTGCTCGACGAACCTGCCGCGGGCCTGAACCCGTCGGAGTCCATGGAGCTGATGCAGTCCATCGGCCACATTACCGAGCTTGGCATCAACGTGCTCATGGTGGAGCACGACATGAAGGTCGTCATGGGCATCTGCAACCGCATCGTCGTGCTTGACCACGGTGTAATGATCGCCGAGGGGCGGCCTGAGGAGATTCAGCGCAACCCCGACGTGATTGAGGCATATCTGGGCCAGTAGAGAGGCTGGTCTCAACCGCAACAACGGAGAGAGTGTCAATGAAAAGGTTATTCGTACTTGGAGTGGCCCTGGCCGCTCTGGCCCTGGTCCTGGCGGGCTGCGGCGGCGGTGAGGAGAAAAAGGCAGATCAGATCCTCAAGATCGGAACCCTGTCCCCCCTGACCGGTCCCTATGCCGCTGACGGCAACGACATCAAGCAGGGCACCGAGGCCGCCGTGGCGGTCATGAAGGCCCAGGGTGGCATTCCGGGCTATACCGACATCGTCGTGGTGCCCACCGACTCCGCCTGCGATCCCAAGCAGGCCGTGGCCGCCGCCAACAAGCTGATCAACGACAAGGTTCCCGCCGTCATCGGCGCCTATTGCTCCAGCGCAACCATCCCGGCCTCCGAGACCCTGGCCGAGGAAAACATCATCATGATCACCCCGGCCTCCACCAGCCCCACCGTCACCGAGCGCGGGCTGCCCTACATGTTCCGCACCTGTGGCCGTGACGACCATCAGGCCCCGGCTGCCGTCAAGTTCATGAAGGAAGTCGAGAACGTCAAGACTGTCTTCATCGTGGACGACAAGACTACCTACTCCCAGGGCATGGCCGACGGCGTGGCCGCTGCCGCCAAGGAAGCGGGCATCGAGGTGCTCGGTCACGACCACGTCAACCAGGGCGACAAGGACTTCTCCGCCGTCCTGACCATGGTCAAGGACAAGAACCCCGACCTCTTCTACATCTCCCTGCAAAACTCGTCCTCGGGTGCCACCATGGTCATCCAGGCCCGCCGCATGGGCATCACCGCCATCCTCATGGGCCAGGACGCCGTGTACCATCCCAAGCTCATCGAGTTTGCCAAGGCCGATTCCGAAGGCATGTTCTGCACCTTCGGCGACATCGACACCGACACCCAGGGCTACAAGGACTTCAAGGCCAACTACTCGTCCAAGTACTCCGAGCCCGGCGCGTACTCCGCCTACTCCTACGACTCGGCCATGGCCTACATGCTGGCCGTCAAGGCCGCTGGCACCACCGATCCGGCCAAGGTGCGCGAGGAGCTGCTCAAGCTCTCCTTTGACGGCGCGTCCAAGAAGGTCAGCTACGACGAGAAGGGCGACTCCGGCTCCAACTACACGGTCTACCAGGTCAAGGACGGCCAGTTCGTCCCCTACTGGAACTCCCTGACCGGCCAGAAGTACTAGCCCGCAAGGACACCTGCAACTTCGAGAGCGGAGCCCTGCGCGCGCAGGGCTCCGCCACTCCTGGAACCTCATGGATTATTTCATTCAGCAATTCATCAACGGGTTGACGCTGGGCGGCGTGTACGCGCTCATCGCCCTGGGCTACACCATGGTCTATGGCATCATCCAGCTCATCAACTTCGCCCATGGCGAGTTCTTTGCCGCAGGCGGCTACATGGGCGTCATCTTCATCTCCTGGCTGGCGGCCCAGGGCGTGCACCCCTACCTTTGCCTGGGCATCGGGCTGGTCCTGGCCATGCTCTATTGCGCCCTGCTGGCCATGGCCGTGGAGCGGCTGGCCTATCGCCCCCTGCGCCAGGCCTCGCGCCTGGCCGTGCTCCTGTCCGCGCTGGGCATGTCCATTTTTTTGCAAAATGGCCTGATGCTCACCCAGGGCCAGTACGACGTGGCCTATCCCACCGAGATCACGGCGGGCGGGTTCCAGCTCGGCGGGCTCTATATCTCCTACATGCAGTGCCTGATCGTGGCCCTGACCGCCTTCCTGCTGCTGGCCCTCAACCTCCTGGTCTTCAAGACGCGCATCGGCAAGGCCATGCGCGCCACGGCCCAGGACAAGGTCATGTCCGCCCTGGTCGGCATCAACGCCAACCACATCATTGCCCTGACCTTTGCCATTGGCGCAGGCTTGGCCGCTGCCGCGGGCATCATGGTCGGCCTGTATTACGGCACGGTCAGCTATTCCATGGGCTTTGTGCCCGGCATCAAGGCCTTTGCCGCAGCCGTGCTCGGCGGCATCGGCAACATCACCGGGGCCATGCTCGGCGGGCTCATCATCGGCATGGTCGAGATCTTTGCCGCAGGATACATCTCCGGCGAGTACAAGGACGTGTTCGCCTTCGTCATCCTGATCGCAGTGCTCTACTTCAAGCCCACCGGCATCATGGGAGAGAACGTTGACGATACAAGAGTCTAAGCGATTGTGGATCGGCCTTGGCATCGGGCTTTTCTGGTTCCTGATGCTGCTGTGGCCGCTGCTGGGCATCAGGCCCGAAGGGTTGCAATTTTCCGAGACCTGGGCGGTCTTCAGCCGGATCGCGGTGGCTGCGGTGGTTATCGTGGCCATCTATCACGCCCACCGATTGGGCAGGCTCGACTTCATCGGCACGCCCCTGGCCAAGGCGCGCGACGCGGTGCGCAGCGGCTACGAGAATGCCCCCACCTGGGCGCTCCTGGCCGTGGTTCTGGTCGCGGCCCTGATTTACCCCCAGTTCGCGGGCCGCTACGGCAACGATGTGGCCATCTCGGTGCTCATCTACATCTGTCTGGGCCTGGGCCTGAACATTGTCGTGGGGCTGGCCGGACTGCTCGACCTCGGCTACATCGCCTTCTACGGGGTGGGCGCCTACGCCTATGCGCTGCTCAGCCTGCATTTCGGCCTGTCGTTCTGGGCCTGCCTGCCCGTGGCCGCGCTCCTGGCCGCCATCTCCGGCTGCATCATCGGCTACCCGACCTTGCGCATGCGCGGCGATTATCTGGCCATCGTCACCCTGGGGTTCGGCGAGATCGTGCGCCTGATCCTCAACAACTGGATGTCCCTGACCAACGGTCCCAACGGCATCCTGGCCATTCCCCGGCCCGAGCTGTTCGGGTTCGGCTTTGCCTCGCTCTCCTCGCTCTATTACGTCATTCTCGGCATCGCCGTGTTCACCGTGCTGGCGGTCTACCGGCTCAATTTTTCGCGCATTGGCCGCGCCTGGGAGGCCATCCGCGAGGACGAGACCGCTGCCGAGCTGATGGGCGTGAACACCTTTCTTCTCAAGCTCTTGGCCTATGCCATGGGCGCGACATTCGCCGGGCTGGCCGGGGCGTTCTTTGCCGCGCGCATGCGCTTTGTCGGCCCGGAGTCGTTCACCTTTCTTGAATCGGCCATGGTCCTGGCCATGGTCGTGCTCGGCGGCATGGGCTCCATCCCCGGCGTCATCCTCGGCGTGCTGGCCCTGGTGGCCCTGCCCGAGCTTTTCCGCGATTTCGAGCTCTACCGCATGCTCGTGTTCGGCGGGGTCATGTGCACCATGATGCTCATCCGCCCGGCAGGGCTGTGGCCCGCCAAGCGCGTGGGCCGCAGGTCCGAGGAGATGGAGTAGGGAGAGGCCGGAGTTGGGCGCGCCTTGGGCAAATGACAATGAATGAAGAAAACGGCGCGTCCGAACCTTGGCTGGCCACAGCCCTGCCAGCGCCATTTACCCAAAAAGTTTTGGAAGGTGCTTAGGAAACCTTTTTCAAAAGGTTTCCTAAGCCGCCGGAGGCATTCCCCAATGGATCAAGACAGGCAGCCCATCCTCGAACTGCGAAACGTGGTCTCGGCCTATGGCCGGATCAGGGCGCTCAAGGGCATATCGATCAAGGTGTATGACGGCGAGATCGTGACCATCATCGGGGCCAACGGCGCGGGCAAATCCACCACGCTGATGACCATGTGCAACGTGGTCAGGGCGGCGGAGGGCGACATCTTCTACCGGGGCGAGCGCATCAACGATGTCGCGCCCGACATCCTGCCCACCCGGGGGCTGTGTCAGGTGCCGGAAGGCAGGCGCATCTTCCCCAGGCTCACGGTGACCGAGAACCTCGACATGGGCGCTTTTTTCCGCCGCGATCAGGCGGGCATCAAGGACGACCGCGAGCGGGTGTACGAGCTGTTTCCCAAGCTGCGCGAGCGGCGCAAACAGCAGGGCGGCACGCTCTCGGGCGGCGAGCAGCAGATGCTGGCCATGGGCCGCGCCCTGATGTCGCGGCCCAAGGTGCTGCTGCTGGACGAGCCGTCCATGGGGCTGGCCCCGCTGCTGGTCAAGCAGATCTTCGAAATCATCGCCACCATCAACGGCCAGGGCGTGACCGTGGTCCTGGTGGAGCAGAACGCTAATCTGGCGCTCCAGTGCGCCCAGCGCGGCTATGTTCTTGAAACCGGCTCAGTGGTCATGGAGGACGAGGCTTCGGCCCTGCTGGCCAACCCCGACATCCGCAAGGCATACCTCGGCGAATAGGGCGCAAGGCACGGCAAAGCCCCCTTCGGACCAAGGTCTGAAGGGGGCTTTGCCGTGCTCGCCACAACGCGCACGAAGGCCCGGACAACGCGGTGGCTGTCCGGGTTTCGCAGAAAGGGGGGCGGCGGCTAGATGTAGTCGCCCCGGTTGAACTTGAACCGCTCGGTGGCGGCCATGGCGTCCAACTCATCGACAATGGACTTCAGGCCCGGGTGAGTGGAGGCCAGGTCGGGCTCGTCGGTCCTGATGGCTTCCACGCCCGACGCGATCTCGTCCAGAGTGCCGTAGGCGGCCTTGAGGCTGGCCCCGGAGGTCTGGAGGGTCGCGGCGTAGCTGTCCCACTTGTCGAGGATGGATTCAACCTGTCCGGCAACGGCTGCCCCGGTCTTGTCCACGGACTGGACCTGGTCGAGCGCGCCTGTGGCGAGCAGGGGGTTCGCCATCAGGGGCGGCATAACAGCCGCGGCAGCCGTCGGGGATTCCCCCCTGGCCACTTCCTGATTGAGGAACTCCCCAAAGGCCTGACCGGGCGTGGACTGGGTGGCTGTCCTCCGCTGCGTCTGTTCCGGCTGTATGCCCTCGATCTGATCAGGACGGATCTTCATGGTTCTCACTCCTATCCTGTGGTTTGCCTGCATTGATGCAAGGAGCCTGCCAAGGTGGCTTTATACGCTATCATGCCGGAATTGATTGCTTTGATCCGTAGACAGTGGGAAAAAAATGCCGTATCCACGGGGACGGCCACCCTCTGTGGGTTGGATGGTAATGCACAAGAAAAAGGTTGTCTATCCTGGCGCGCTCTGGCAGAAAATAAATGGAAGATACCGTTTATTCCGGCCCTGTGGGCGCGCGTTGCGCGATGGGGGCCTCAGGTCAGGTAACAGCAAGCCAAGGAGAATGACAATGGCCAATGTCAAGAGAGTGTTGTGCGCGGTTGATTTTTCGGACTACAGCCCCAGGGTTGCGGAGTACGCCAACCTGATCGCGGGCTGCTCCGGCGGCACAGTGGTAGTGCTTTATGTGGCGCCTTCCTTGAGCCAATATGTGGGCTTTCATGTGCCGCCCAGCTCCATAGAGAACTTCGTGGGCGAGATCGTCACCGGGGCCGAGGACACCATGACCGAGTTCGTCAAGGACAACTTCAAGGATCTGACCACCGTGGGCAAGGTGGTCACCGGCTACCCAGCCGAGGAGATCCTGTCCATCGCCGAGGCCGAGAAGTGCGACATGATCGTCATGGGCACCCATGGCCGCAAGGGCATCGACCGCATCCTGTTCGGCTCCGTGGCCGAGAAGGTGGTCAAGTCCTCCAAGGTTCCGGTGCTGACCGTCCGGCCCAGCTAGCCTGCGTTCCCCTTTACGGGGGCGGGTAAAGATTATAAGGGAACGGCTCAGGCCGTTCCTTTTTTTGCCGACAGGGGATTCGGCGGCTGCGGTCGATCCAGACACCATTTGGGGAGGGGGTACCCATGAAAGACTTCAGCGTCCGTCCCGAGATACGCGATTTCGAGCCGTACACGCCGGGGCTGACCATCGAGAGGATCAAGGAGCTCTACGGGCTCGACACGGTCATCAAGCTGGCCAGCAACGAGAATCCGCTGGGCGCCTCGCCCGTGGTCCAGAAGGTCATCGCCCGCCACGCGGCCCGCACCTTCCGCTATCCCGAGAACCATTCGCCCCGGCTGGTGGCCGAGATCGCCCGGTCCGTGGGCGTGCCCGCCGAGTGCGTGGTGGTGGGCAACGGGTCTGACGAGATCATCGACATGCTCTTTCGCATCCGGGCCGTTCCGGGCAAGAGCAACGTGGTCTGCTACGAGCACTGCTTCTCCATGTACCGCATGTGCGCCCAGCTGACCGGCGTGGAATACCGCGAGGTGCAGAGGGGCGCGGATTTCGAGCTGCCGCTGGACAAGATGGCCGAGGCTGCGGACGAGAACACCATCATGGTTTTCGTCACCAGCCCGGACAACCCCACCGGACAGGCCGCAGGCGTCGAGGACCTCTCGGTGCTGGCCGGGGTGCTGCCGCCCGACTGCCTGCTGGTGGTGGACGAGGCGTACATTGATTTCGTCTGGCCGCCCGAGTCCTACACCCCGGTCCAGGCCTTTGACCGGTTCGAGAATCTGGTGGCGCTGCGGACCTTCTCCAAGGCCTACGGGCTGGCCGGGCTGCGCGTGGGCTTTGGCATCATGCCGCCCTCAGTGGCCGCGCACATGAAGAACTCCCGCATCCCCTTCACGGTCAACCTGCTGGCCGAGGAAGCGGCCATCGCTGCCCTGGACGACGACACCTTCTACAACGAGACCCTGGCCGTGGTCATGCATGGCCGCGAGTATTTCCTGAACGAGCTGCCCCGCCTCGGCTGCCGGGTGTGGCCCAGCCAGGCCAACTTCGTCATGTTCGAGCCGCCCATGCCCGCCCGGCAGGTGTTCGAGTCGCTGCTCAAGCGCGGCATCATCGTCCGCCCGCTGGCCAGCTTCGGCCTGGGGGCCATGATCCGGGTCAATGTGGGCACCGATGGCGAGAACCGGGCCTTCCTCGCCGCCCTGGCGGAGATTCTCGGTGCATAGCCCGCTCATCGTCACCATCGACGGCCCGGCTGGCGTGGGCAAATCCACGGTGGCCAAGCGGCTGGCGCGCGCCTTGTCCATCCCGTATCTCGATACCGGGGCCATGTTCCGGGCCATTGCCCGGCGGCTGGGCCAGGGGGCTTGGGAGCGCGGCGAGGCCGAGCTGGCGTCGGTGCTGGCCGGGATGGTCTTTTCCCTGTCCGGCATCGGCGAGGATTCGGTCCTCACCCTGGACGGCGCGCCCATCGGCGACGAGGTGCGCACCGAGCAGGTGGGCATGTGGGCCTCGAACATCGCCACCTTGCCCGTGGTCCGGGCCAGTCTCAAGACGGCCCAGCAGGCTCTGGGCGAGCGTTTCTCCCTGGTGGCCGAGGGCCGCGACATGGGCACCGTGGTCTTCCCGGCCGCGCACCGCAAGTTCTTCCTCGACGCCACCCCGGACGAGCGCGCCCGGCGGCGTTTCCGGCAGCTCACGGACATGGGCCAGCCCGCCGATCTCGACGAGCTGCGCGACCAGATCGCCCGGCGCGACCACCAGGACCGCAACCGGGCCGAGGCCCCGCTCCGGCCCGCGCCCGACGCCGTGATTGTCGACACCACCAGCCTGACCATCGACGAGGCCTTCGCGGCCCTGGTCCGGGGTGTGCGCGCCTGATTCCGATTGGCTGATACCGGTCGCCTGATTCCGGGCGCGAAAAGACCGCCTCCCCCGCAGAATTTCACATGGGGGAGGCGGTCTTTTCGTGGGCCTGATTCTGGCGGTTGTGCTGTCAACTGTTCCGATTTTCCGCCAGCCCCTCGGCGCAGGCGACTGCCGAGGCAAAGGCCCAGTGCAGATTGTAGCCGCCCAGGTGGCCGGTGACGTCCAGGGTCTCGCCGATGACGTGCAGGCCGGGCACGGTGGTGCATGCAAAGGTCTTGGACGAGATGCAGGAGGTGTCCACGCCGCCCACGGTCACCTCGGCCTTGGCATAGCCCTCGGTGCTGGCGGGCGTGACGCTGAAGCGGTGGACGCGGTTGGCGGCCACCTCGATCTGCCGCTTGCTCAGCTGGCTGACCTCGGTGGCGGCCAGAGACTCGGACAGGATGGCGGACGGCAGCCGCTTGGGCAGCTCCTGGCTGAGCAGGGTGCGCAGTTGCATGGTGGAGGTGCGGTTCGCTTCCACCAGATCGGCCACGGACATGCGGGGCAGGAAGTCGATGATCACCGGGTCGCCCTCGCGCCAGTGGGACGATATCTGGAGCGTGGCCGGGCCGGAGATGCCCTTGTGGGTGAAGAGCAACGCGTCGGTGAAGCGCGCGCCGTTGCACTCGATGGTCACGTCCAGGGCGTTGCCGGCCAGGGATTCGCACAGTTCGCGCTCGTCCCTGGCAAAGACCAGGGGGACCAGCCCCGGCTTGGGCCTGACCAGGGGCAGGCCGAACTGCCCGGCCAGCCGGAAGCCGAGGTCCGTGGCTCCCACCTGGGGCCACGACGGGCCGCCCAGGGCGATGACCAGGGCGTCCGCCTTGAATATCTCGCCCCCGGTGTTGACCCGGAACGGGCCGGGGCCGTCCACGGCCTCGATGGTCCGGCCCAGGAGCATGTCCACGCCGAGCTTGTGGCAGCGGTCCACCAGGATGCCGGCCAGATGCCCGGCCCCCTTGAGGGTGAAGAGCTGGCCGTGCTCGCGCTCCTCAAAGGTCACGCCGTGCTCGGTGAAAAAGGTGATCACGTCCCACGGAGAGTGGCGGGCCAGGGCTGATTTGACGAAGTGGGGATTGGCGCACAGGTAGTTGGCGGGCGTCACGTCGAGGTTGGTGAAGTTGCACTTGCCCCCGCCCGAGACGCGGACCTTGCGGCCAGGCTTGTCCGCGTGGTCGATGATGGCGACCCGCAGGCCGCGCATGGCCGCGTGCATGGCGCAATACAGGCCTGAAGCCCCTGCGCCCAGAATGATGACATCAAAGTGTGCTGGTGTTGACATGGCGCGACACTAACAGGGAAGGTCCGTATGGGCCAGAGGGCAAAACCGCCTTTTCAAGCAGCACGGATTCTGCTAGGAAGGAAGTTCGACCAAGCAAAAGAGGAGGATGTGGCTATGATTGGTTTCTTCTGGTTTTTCCTGGGCCTGGGCATGACCATCGCCGCGCTGGTGATGATCAAGGTCAGCACCCCCAACGAGAAGTAGTCGGCAGACGGCTGTCATCGTCACCCGGTCACGGGCGGCGCGATGCAAAGTTTTTGCCGGGAGACCGGCGGTAGCAAGGGGAATCGGCTGGTGCGGTTCCCCTTTGCCTTTGGAGGGTTCGGCGTGATCATCTATTCATGGAACGTCAACGGCTACCGGGCCGTGATCAAGAAGAACTTCCGCGACTGGCTCGACGGCTGCGGCGGCGATGTGGTCATGCTCCAGGAGACCAAGGCCCACCCGGACCAGCTCGCGCCCGAAGAGCGCGAGCCCGACTCCTACGCCAACCACTACTGGAATTGGTCCAGGAAGAAAAAGGGCTACTCCGGCGTGGCCTGCTTTGCCAACCCAGAGCCCCTGGCCGTGACCATCGGCCTGCCCGACGCGCGTTTTCAGGGCGAGGGGCGCGTGCTGCATCTAGAATATCCCGACTTCCACCTCTTCAACATCTATTTTCCCAACGGCCAGATGGGCGACGACCGGCTGGCCTTCAAGATGGGCTTCTACGACGCCTTCCTGGACCATGCCCAGGCCCTGCGCAAGACCAAGCCCATCGTGGTCGGCGGCGACTTCAACACCGCCCATTGCGAGATCGACCTCAAGAACCCCAAGGCCAATGCGGAGCGCTCCGGTTTCCTGCCCGAGGAGCGCGCCTGGATTGACCGCTTCATCGCCCACGGCTATGTGGACACCTTCCGCCTGTTCGAGGACGGCCCCGGCCACTACTCCTGGTGGTCCTACCGCTTCAACGCCCGCCAGAACAACGCGGGCTGGCGCATTGACTACTTCTTTGTCTCCGAAGAGCTGCGCCCCAAGGTGGTGCGCGCCTGGATAGAGCCCGAGGTGCCCGGCTCCGACCACTGCCCCATCGGCGTGGAGATAGATACCCACTGAGGGGCGGGAGGGGTGTCAGGGGAATAGGGTCATTGTGCATAGAGTGTTCATCTCCCTCGACCTGACGTCTGCGTTGCCATGCAGGTATTGATCGTCCGCCTACCCCTTCTGGAATGCCTCCCAGTCGGCCAGGAAGGCGGCCAGGCCGGAGTCGGTCAGGGGGTGGCGGATCAGTTGGGCCAGGGTGGCGTAGGGCAGGGTGACCACGTCCGCGCCGATGAGGGCCGCGTCCAGGACGTGCATGGGGTGGCGCACGCTGGCTACCAGGATCTGGGTCTTGAAGTCGTAGTTGTCGAATATGGTGCGTATCTGCTCCACGCACTCCATGCCGCTCTGGGAGAGCCCGTCGAGCCGACCCACGAACGGCGAAACGTAGGTGGCCCCCAGCTTGGCCGCCAGCAGCGCCTGGGCGGGCGAGAAGACCAGGGTGGCGTTGACCCGGATGCCGCGCTCGCCAAGCTCGCGCATGGCCCGGAGCCCCTCGGCGATCATGGGGATCTTGACCACCACGTTCTCGCCGAACGAGACCAGGTCCTTGGCCTCCTTGATCATCTCCTCATGGGTGGTGGCGATGACCTCAAGGCTCACCGGGCCGTCCACCATGGAGCAGATGAGCGAGGCCTGCTCGCGCCAGTCGCCGCCCTGTCGGGCCAGCAGCGTCGGGTTGGTGGTCACGCCGTCCAGCAGCCCCAGCCCCTGCACCTCACGAATCTGATCCACATTGGCCGTATCCAGAAAAAACTGCATCTGCTCTCCTTGGCGCTGTGTCGACAACCCGTTGACCTCTTTCACAATGCCTTACCCATAGCACAATAATCGATCCGGTCAAACGGGAGGGGCGCATCTGGGCCAAGTGGCGGCCAAGGCGCATTCCCCTTTCCCCCGGCCCGGATTTTGGCTACATTGGCGACCATGCCGATAATGCCGACCATGAAACCTGTCCATGTCATCGGGCTTGCGCCCGGTTCGCTCCAGATGACCCCGCACGCCCGTGAGGTGCTGGCCCGCGCCGATGTTGTCGCGGGCGGCAAACGGCTCCTGGCCGCCTGCCCGGACGATCTGATCCAAAAGGGGGCCGAGCGGCTGCCCATCACCGGCAAGCTCGCGCCGGTGCTCGAAGCCATCCGCAAGGCTGCGGCCAAGGGGCGCACCGTGGCCGTGCTCTGCGACGGCGACCCGCTCTTCTTCGGCATTGGCAAGCGGCTGGCCGAGGAGCTGGGCAGCGAAAACCTGCTGGTGGAGCCCAACCTCTCCACCATGCAGCTGGCTGCGGCCCGGCTCGGTCTGGCCTGGCAGGAGATGGACTTCGTCTCCCTGCATGGCCGCGACGACTTCTCGCCGCTTTACGCCGCCCTGGTGCGCGCCGATCTCATCGCCGTGTTCACCGATGCCGAGAACACCCCGGCAGAGGTGGCCCGCGCCCTGCTCGAACGCGGGGCCGAATGCTTTGCCATGACCGTGCTCGAAGACCTGGGCACCCCGCAGGAGCGCATCCGCCCCCTGGCCCTGCCCGAGACCTGGGGCATGGAATTCGCGGACCTCAACCTCATCATCCTTGAGCGGCTCTACCCGCCTGAGATCGAGCTGACCCTGGGCATTCCCGACCACTTCTACCTGCACCAGAAGAACCTGATCACCAAGCTGCCCGTGCGCGCCACGGGGCTGGCCCTGCTCAACGTGGAGCCGTCCTCCACCATCTGGGACCTGGGCGCGGGCTGCGGCTCGGTCTCCATCGAGGCGTCCCACCTCGCCCGGCAGGGCCGCGTCTTTGCCGTGGAGCGGCACAAGACCCGCGCGGCCATGATCCGCGAGAACATCCGGCGCACCGGCGCATGGCTGGTGGACGTGGTCCTCGGCTCCATGCCCGGCTGCCTCGAAGGATTGCCCCGGCCCGACCGTGTCTTCATCGGCGGCGGCCTTGGCGGCCCATCCAATGAGGACACCACCCTGCTCGAAATCGCCTGCAACCGCCTCAAGCCGCGTGGCCGCATGGTCGTCCACTGCATCCTCCTCGACACGCTGCACACGGCCAAGGACTACTTCCAGTCCCTGGGCTGGCACTTCGGCGTCACCCAACTCCAGGCCTCGGCCACCGACTCTCTGGCAGGCGATCTCCGCTTCAAGGCGCAAAATCCCGTATTTATCCTCTGGGCCGAAAAACCCTGACTGGCGGCGGGAAACGGCCCGATTGCGTCGTTGCTTCGAACCAGGGAAACCCTCGCGTATGAGGAATACGCTTCGGTCTTTCCTGTTTCTCGCGCCTAGCACTCGAACCATTTCCCGCCGCCAGTGCGTTGCGGGCAGTGGGGGGTGGGGCGTAACCATATGCTGCTTCGGCCAAATTCACTGCCCGCCGGGCGGCTTGGCGTGGGGACGCCTTTGGTGTATCCCGGTGGCACGAACTTGAGTGAAGGAGCGCCATGACACCCACCGTTGAGACCACCCGATTCGTGGCCATAGATTTCGAGACTGCGGACGCCAAGCGCGATTCGGCCTGCGCCGTGGGCCTTGTGGTGGTGGACCGGGGCGAGATCGTGGCCCGCGACTATCGCCTCATCCGGCCCCCCAGGCGGCGGTTCAACCCCTTTTGCGTCCAGGTCCACGGCATCCACTGGGAGGACGTGGCCGATCAGCCCGCCTTTGGCGAGTTGTGGCCGGATTTGTCCCCACTCTTTGAGGGCGCGGATTTTCTCGTGGCCCACAACGCCTCGTTCGACAAGTCCGTGCTCGCCGCCTGCTGCCGCGAGTCGCGCTGCCTGCCGCCTGTGCAGCCGTTTCTGTGCACTGTCCAGTTGGCGCGCACCACCTGGCAGCTGCCGTCCAACAAGCTGCCCAATGTCTGCTGCCATCTCGGCATCACACTCACCCACCACCACGCCGCGTCTGATGCCGAGGCGTGCGCGCGCATCGCGGTCAGCGGACTGCGCGAGAACCCCGCCTTCCTGAGCCGGGTGCTGTGATGGGCGACGAGAAGGGCATGGTCCACGACATGGGCATGGTCCATTTTATCGGCGCGGGGCCGGGCGATCCCGAGCTTTTGACCATCAAGGGGCAGCGGCTCATCGCCGGGGCAGACCTCGTGCTCTATGCCGGATCGCTGGTGCCGCCCGAGGTGGTGGCCTGCGCCCGGCCCGGCGCGCGCGTGGTCGATTCCGCGCCCCTGTCCCTTGACCAGACCCATGCCCTGATCATGGAGACCGTGCGCCAGGGCGGCACCGTGGCCCGCGTCCACACCGGCGACCCCTCCCTGTACGGGGCCATCCGCGAGCAGATGGACCTGCTGGCGCGTGACGGCGTGCCCTGCGCCGTGGTGCCGGGCGTGACCTCGGCCTTTGCCGCCGCAGCTCTGGCCGGGCGGTCCTACACCGTGCCGGAAGTCACCCAGACCCTGATCCTGACCCGGCTGGCGGGCAAGACCCCGGTGCCTGAGACCGAATCCCTGCGCTCCCTGGCCGCCCACGGCTCGGCCATGTGCGTCTATCTCTCGGCGGGCGATCCGGCGGGCGTGCAGGGTGAATTGCTGGCCGGTGGGCTGGCCCCGGCCACCCTGGTGGTCATTGCGCGGCGCGTGGGCTGGCCCGATCAGGCCGTGGTCGAGACCGATCTGGCGCATCTGGCCGCCACGGCCCGCGAGCGTGGCTTCACCCGCCAGACGGTTTTCCTGATCCTGCCCGGCCAGGGCGCTCACGACGCCGGACAGGCCCGCTCCCTGCTCTACGATCCCGGATTTTCCCACATGTTCCGCACCTAGGAGACGCCATGGAGACAGTGCAGATCCGTACCGGTCAGCGCGAGGAGATGGTCGACATTACCGGGCAGCTGCGCTCCCTGATCCGCGCCCAGGGCTGGACCGACGGTCTGCTGCTCCTCCACTGCCCGCACACCACCGGGGCCGTGACCGTCAACGAGGGCGCAGACCCGGACGTGGCCCGCGACATGGTGGTCAACCTTGGCAAACTTGTCCCCCAGCGCGGCGACTATTGCCACGCCGAGGGCAATTCCGACGCCCACATCAAGTCCAGCCTGTTCGGCTGCGACCAGATGCTCATGGTGGAGGACGGCGACATCCGGCTCGGCACCTGGCAAAAGGTCTATTTCTGCGAGTTCGACGGACCGAGAGCGCGCTCGCTGTGGGTCAAGTTCGTGGCTGGGGCGTAACGGCCCGCCATGGATGACACGCCAAAATACATGGACAAAATTGGTCGGCGTTGTATGGTCGGGCAAACGTTGATGTTTCACCCTCAAAACCCGGAGCGCAACATGTCTTGTCTGGTTCGGACCCCCCTCTTTGTCGTGGTGCTGGCCGCGTGGTGTCTTGTTGGTTTGAGCGGCGAGGCCAGTGCCGAGGCGCGGACCGTGCGCAGCGATGTGGAGCTGGTGGTCACTGTGGCCGCGTCCGGGCTGGCCGGGCAGGTCCAGGGGGTGGCAAACAGGGAGGCGCAGCTTCGGGTGATCGGCGAGTTCGTGACCACCTCGCGCTTTTTTGCCGACAAAACCGGATATTTCTTTGTCTACGACACCAAGGGTGTCTGCGTTGCCCATGGCAGCGACCCGACGCTGATCGGTCGCCCGCTCATGGACTACAAGGACGGCAACGGATTCCCGGTGATCCGGACCATCGTGGACCTGGGCCAGGCCAAGGGCGGATTTCTGGAATACCTGTGGGACAAGCCCGATGTGGATGGAACGCACAGGAAAGTCGCTTATGTCCTGCCCATTCCCGGCACGGACTTCATCATCGGATCGGGCCTGTACCTGCCTGACGGCCAGTAGGGACGAGGCCCACGGCGCAGGCTGCCGCTTCCGATAATAATGGTGAGAATTGGCCGGTGTCGTATGGTCGGGACATGTCTCACCCGTCACACAGGGGGATAGCCATGCCGCGCCTGCTCCTGACCTTTGCCGCCCTGTGTCTGCTGACCGCGCTCTGGCCCACGGGGAGCGCCGCCGAGGTCCGGGGCAAGACGCGGACCACCCGCCCGGACGTGGAGCTGGTGGTCACTGTCGCGGCCACCGGCCTGGGCGGCCTGTTCGCGGTCGTGGCCGACAGGGACGAGCAGATTCGCCTCTTGCGCGCCTTTGTCGCCTCGTCCCGGTTCTTTCCGGAACACAACGGGTATTTCTTTGTTTACGACACCCTGGGCGTCTGCGTTGCCCACGGCTCCAACCCCGCGCTGGTCGGGCGTTCGCTCATGGACTACAGGGACGGCAACGGGTTCCCGGTGATCAGGACCATCATCGAGCTGGGAATGGCCGGGGGCGGGTTCCTGGAATACCAATGGGAAAAGCCGGACGCTGTCGGACCCCATGAGAAGCTTGGCTATGTCCTGCCCATTCCCGGCACGGACCTCATTATCGGGTCTGGTCTCTATCTTCCTGAAATAGAATGATATCGATTGATTCTTGTCGCTGGCGATCCCAGAGGCGGAGCCTTTTGCTACCTGACATTCTGGACCCGGATGTAGAGGGCCAGGCCGAGCATGGTCAGCATGATGCCGAGCCAGCCCAGGGGGCCGGGCAGCACGCCGCCCAGCAGGATCGCCTCGCCCGCCAGGGAAAAGATCACCTCCATGGACTGGGTGCAGTCGGCGGCGGCCAGCTCGGACGCGGACCGGGCCGCGTGGCGCGCGTAGAGAAACAGGCTGGTGGCCGCGATGCCTGAGAATATGGCAACCAGCGCGGTGTTGACCACCTGATCCAGGGCCGGGGGCGGCGGGGTGGTGGCCGCGATGAGGATGATCCACAGGGGGAGCGAGCCCAGCGTCAGGAGCAGCACCCGGCAGAAGGGGTCGTCCATGGCCGGGGAGTCGAGCTTCGGCAGGCGGCGCAGGGTGCCCTGTCGCGCCTCCCAGACCAGTTGATTGCCAAAGGGATAGGCAAAGGCCGCCACCAGCACCGGCACCGCGCCCAGGAGCACGTCGCGCCACGACCCGGCTGCGGCCTGCTCCCAGTTGACCAGCACCACCCCGGCGAAGATGAGCAGGGTCAGGAGCATGGCCCGCAGCGGCACGGTCCGGCCAAAGGCGAGCAGGACCACGGGCGTGGCCAGGATGGTGGTCTGCCAGGTGGCGGCCACCACCCAGCCCGGCGTGTAGGACGCGCTGAAGGTGATCAGGGCGTAGAACACGCCGAAACCCACGCCCCCGGCCAGGGTCCAGAAGACGACGTGGCGTGCGTAAAGCCGCAGGGTCTCGACCAGCAGGGGGCGGCGAAAGGCCAGCAGCCCGGCGACCAGCAGGGCGAGCATCCAGAAATAGCGCAGGCTGGCCGACCAGACCCAGTGGCCGCCCTCCAGGCTCATGGCCCGGTTGAGGACAAAGGTGGTGCTGAAGAACAGGGCGGCCAGGATGCCGACAAGCACGATCTTCACAGTAATCCTTCCGTCAAATCAAGTGTTTGGTCCGGATACGCCACCGAGATCAGGGTCAGCCCCTGGGGCGGGGCCGTGGCCGGGGCCAGGGCGCGGTCTGCGGCGAGCAGGATGCGGCCCGCCTCGTCGGGCGCGAGCCGACCCCGGCCACAGGCCGCAAGGCAGCCCACGAGGTTGCGCACCATCTGCTTGAGAAAGCCGTTGGCCGTGAACCGCCACACGCTTTCATGGGGTGTGGGGCCGGGATGGCGCGAGATGGCGGTGACGGTGCGGATTGTCGAACGGACCGGGGTGCCGGTGTTCTGGAACGAGGCGAAATCGTGCTCGCCCGTGAGCAGGCGCGCCGCCGCCTCCATGGCCGTGAAATCGAGAGGCCCGCAATTCCAGGCGAATCGCCGCCGTTGGGG
Source organism: Pseudodesulfovibrio aespoeensis Aspo-2 (assembly GCF_000176915.2). Taxonomy (NCBI): domain Bacteria; kingdom Pseudomonadati; phylum Thermodesulfobacteriota; class Desulfovibrionia; order Desulfovibrionales; family Desulfovibrionaceae; genus Pseudodesulfovibrio; species Pseudodesulfovibrio aespoeensis. The sequence goes on along the minus strand of NC_014844.1, from coordinate 3,247,740 downwards.
CAGGCAGAACTCGCGGGTGTGCCACAGGGTGTATTCGTAGGTCTTGGCCTGGGCCTGATAGCGGGCGTGGAAGTCGTCGGCCACCCGGCGGCAGGCGAGGACGCGCACGTCTTCGGGAAGCCGGGCGTTCAGGGCGCATTGCCACGGGATCGAGGCCCGGATGTCCTGGCAGTCGAAGTGCGCGGTTTGGCCCAGGGCGTGGACCCCGGCATCGGTGCGTCCCGCGCCGTGCAGCCGGACGGGCGAGCCCATGATTTCCGTCAGGGCTGTTTCGATCACGCCCTGCACGGTCCGGTCCCTGGCCTGGAGCTGCCAGCCGGAAAAATCGGTGCCGTCGTAGGCCAGGGTGAGCAGGAAGCGGGGCATGGCGTGGTCCGTGTGTTGCGGGTGTCCTGGGCCGATGAAGGGGCCGGGTATTCACTTACGCCAGGACGCGATGTTTTTGAAGCGCCAATTTCTGCCATCGGGAGGGGCGTCGGGTCGGGGCGGCCACCGGCAAGGGCGGGACCATCTGATGATGGTCCCGCCCTTAGAGTATTGACAAAGCCCGCCCTGATGATCGGGTTGTGGCGGCGCGGGCTATTGCTCCTCCATGAACGGAATCTGGAGCAGGGTCAGTCGCTCGGAGAGCTCGGCAGCCTTTTTGGCCTCCACAAAGGAGAGGATCTCGCCTGCCTGACGGCCTCGCATGCCCGACAAAACCTTGACGGCCAGATCGGTGTCCATGGTCTGGAGGATTTCCGCGGCCTTCTTGGCCTTGGTGTTGGAGATCATGTCCACCAGCTGGCGGACGCGCTTGTCCTTGATGTTCTGGGCCTCGTCGAGCATCTGGCGGATTTCGGCGTGGAGCTTTTCGACCCTGACGGCCTCGGCCCGGATGGACACTTCCATCTCCTTGAGGGTGCGCTCCTTGATGGCCAGTTCCTCTTCCTTGCTCTTGAGGACCCGCCATTCGCTTGGCAGGCTCTGTTCGGTGCGCACCTCGGCGGCGGCCTTGTCGGCCTCGGTCTCCTGGGTGGCGGCCTGATTGGCGGCGGAGTCGGCGGTGTCGGCTATGGGTGTGGTGGTTGCTGCGGATTCCGGGGCAGGCGCCTGCTCCTGCGCCTGGGCCACGGCCAGGGCCATGGTCGGGACAGTCTCGGGCATCAGGGCCTGCATGATGCGAAGCGTCACGGAATCGACGCTGAGCATGCCGAACACGGCGAGCTTGAGCAGGGCCAGAAGAACGAGGCTGGCAAGAACCCTAGATATCTTTACGTTCATACCGAATGGTTGCCATCTCGTCGTTTTCTTTTGTCTCGCGGGCTGTTTCATGGGCATTGTGCTTCCTGGCCTGGGTTTCCTTGAGCTTTTCGAGCAGCTTTTTATCCTTGGAGCGGTCCACGGCTTGCTGGCGGCATTTATGCAATTTGTGCTCCAACTGGGTCAGGGCGATCCGCTCCCGCGAGAGGTCCTGTTCCAGGGCCGCCTTGTATTGCCGCCAGAGCCACAGGTCGTTGGCGCTCCCGCTCATCTGGGCGGCCTTGCCCAGGTGGGCGGACAGGCTCGTCTCCAGGTCGGTCACCTTGACTGCCTGGGCGTCAAAAGCCCGTTTGGCCATGGCCAGGGCACCCTTGGCCTGCTCTTCGAGCAGGGTCCGGTAGTCCAGCACTCTCTGGAGCTTGAAGGAAAACGGCTTGGCCATGAGATATCCGGCTGCCTACGCGCCGGGCGCGGCCAAGGGGGCCAGCCCGCAGTAACCGAGCTGGCGGGCGGTGTCGGCCCAGCGCCACATCATGCACATGGTCCCCTGGCACATCTTCATCTTGTCGTCGCTGGTCTTGAGCAGAGGACAGAACTTGAACTTGGCTTCGCTCTCGCTGGTCGGCACGGCGCACTCCTTGGGTTGCAGACAAAAACGGCGCGCCGCATCTCTGCCGCGCGCCGTCATGATACCGTTGTTCGGCCCTGTTGGCTAGCTGCCCGGAGTCGGCTCGGGCTTGGCCGGTTCCGTGGTCGAGGCCACGGGCGAGGCGCACATGTCGAGCAGGGCGTCCATGCCGATCAGGCACTTGAGCTTTTGCAGGGCGAGCACGCTCCTGCGCGCGTCGGCGTCGAGCACATCGCCGTAGCGGCCATCGGCGATGACGCTGGCGTATTCCTTTTTCTGGAGCTTCGGGTTGTCCTTGAACCGGATCTCGAAGTTCCTGGCGTATTCGCTGATCTGGGCGTCCACCTCGGCCTTGGGCAGGGCGGCCACGGCGCGCATGCCGGCGGCCACCTCGTCCGGGGTCAGGCTGGCGGATTCGAGCACCGTGCTGAAGCTGCGGGCGTAGCGCAGGCTGCCGTCGTAGATGTGGCTGCGCTTGACCACGTTCATGCCCGCCCAGCCCGCCTTGAGCCACTTGAACAGGAAGACCGAACTCCTGGGCGCGACCGCGTCGTGTTCGGTGAATACCTGGACCGAGCCGGAGCGGTACATGAAGGTGTCCATCCAGCCGATCATGCCCTTGTTCAGCCCCTCGATGCCGGAGTAGAAGTAGTCCCACTGCTGGTCGTCCAGGATGGCCCCTTTGCGGCCCACGTCGGATTGCTCGGGTTGCTCGGAGATGGAGATGGCCACGTTTTTGCCGTCATGCTTGAGCAGGATGATCAGCCGCTCCAGGTCATAGCGGTAGTAGGCCTCGGCAAAGGAATCCGGGGTGTTGACCTCGAACTCCCGGCCACGCACCAGCACGGGCGCGTCCAGGGTGGGCAGTTCGTCCCACAGGGTGCGCCCGCGGGTCAGGAACTCGCTGCCCTCGCGCCAGCCAGAGAGGCGCAGCACCGCGGGGCAGAGCAGGAAATTGGGAATGTCCGGGTTGTAGAAGTAGCGCAGGATGGTCTCAAGGGAGGTGGGAACCTCTTTGCGCAGACACACGCCCAGGCCCCCAAAGCGCCGGGCGGGCTCGATGTCCTTGGGGTCGTCCTGCATGGTGGTCACGAAATCGAGCATGGCCCGGACCTGGCTCTGGTCAAAGGGCTTGGCCGGGTCGTGCAGGACATCGAACAGGTGGTCGATGCCAGTTTCCACGGACGCGTCCAGGGGTGTGGGTTTCATGGAGAGCTTGACGCCCATGATGCCTCCGTCCTCCTCCTCGGCCAGGACAGGCGCTGCCGGGAGCAGCGCGGAACAGACGGCCAGGACGAGCGACAGGGCTAAAATGCGAATGATTTTTTTCATGCGGTAATAGATTTCCTCCCCGCCTGCGGCGGGTTCGGGGTGATGAGTAGATGTTCTCCCTAGATAGTAATGTTTGGGCTGTTTGGCAAGAGGGCCGGGCACACGGGGGCGGGCAGCGTCATCTGCCTGTCACGACGTGTTTTTTTTCTTCAGGTCCAGGAGATCGACCCGGGTGACCGCTCGCGGGCCGAACTTGCGGCGCACGGCGTCCACGGCCAGGTCGAGCCCGCTGGTGGCCTCGATTTCGCCCGGAGCGTCGTCGAACAGGGTGAGCTGGCGGGGGCGGGGGGAGAAATTGGAAACTCCGACCCCGATGAGCCGCACGGCGCGCCGCAGGTCCAGCTGGCCGAGCAGGTCGCGGGCGGTCTCGCAGATGAGGGCGGTGTTGTCGGTGCGCGCGTCCAGGCTGCGGCTGCGGGTGATCTGGGTGAAATCCGCGAATTTGACCTTGAGGGTCACGGTGCGGCCCTTGTACCCGTGGCCGCGCAGGTCCGACCCCACCCGCTCGGACTGGGCCAAAAGCCAGCGGTTCAGCACCTCGCGGTCCGTGGTGTCCTCGTGGAAGGTGTTTTCCGCGCTGCAACTCTTGGCCTCGGAGGTGGGGGTCACGGTGCTGGGGTCGATGCCGCCCGCCCGGTCGTGGAGCGCGCCGCCGTATTTGCCGACGCGCTGTTCCCAGTAGCTGCGCGGCCTGCCCAGGATGTCGCCGCAGGTGCGGGCCCCCATGTGTCTGAGGGTCTCGGCCAGCTTGGCCCCCACGCCGGGAATCCGGCCCACGGGCAGGGTGCGCAGGAATCCGGCCACGTCCTCGGGCCGGAGGATGAACATGCCGTCGGGCTTGTTCACGTCCGAGGCGATTTTGGCCAGGAAACGGACCGGGGCCGCGCCCACCGAGCAGGTCAACCCCGTGACTTCCCGGACCCGCGTCTTGATCTGCCGCGCAACCTGGTCGATGGGGCCGAAGAGCCGTTCCAGCCCGGTGCCGTCGAGATACGCCTCGTCCACGCTCGCCTGCTCCACGGTGGGTGAGAATTCGTGCAGCGCGGCCATGACCTGGTTGGAGATTTCCTTGTAGCGGCCCATGCGGCCCGAGACCAGCAGGAGGTCCGGGCAGAGCTTGCGCGCCTTGACCACGCTCATGGCCGAGCGCACGCCCCATTTGCGAGCCTCGTAGCTGGCTGCGGAGACCACGCTGCGGTCCGAGGTGCCGCCCACGGCCAGGGGCTTGCCCCGGTACTCGGGGTGGTCGAGCTGCTCCACCGAGGCGAAGAAGGCGTCCATGTCGATATGGAGGATCCACGTCTGCATGGGATCTGTATAGCGGGTGGCGTGCGGTTTGTTAAGGGCGTTGGGGCTGCCAGTGTGCCGGGCAATCGCGTGGGGACTATTTCCGGTCAGGGCCGTATTTGGTCACAAACCACTGGATCTGGCGGCACACGCCCATGAGCAGGTTGAACTCGTTGCGCCGCAGGTTGATCTTGGCAAAGAAGCGGCGCACCGGGAGCATCCAGTAGTCCGGGTTGTCGCCCTTGAGAAAGTCGATGGCCAGCAGGCTCTCGCGCAGGTTTTCGAACAGGGCTTCCTGCTCCTGCACCGTGGTGGCGCGCTCCGTGGGCGGGCCGTTTGGGGTGAAGGGCGCGTCCAGGGCGCGCTTGAAGCATTCGTAGAGGACCACCACCACGGCCTGGGCCAGGTTGAGGGAGGTGCCCTCGCGGCTGGTGGGAATGGTCATCAGCCCGGAGCAGACCGAGGTTTCGTCATTGGTCAGTCCCGTGTCCTCGGGGCCGAAGAGGATGGCCACCCGCCCACCCGAGCGCAGCCGTTCGTCCACCACCCCGGCCAGGGTGGTCGGGCTCATGATGCCCTTGCGCCAGCCGCCGGTGCGGGCCGTGGTGCCGTAGACCGAGGTGAACCCTTCCACGGCCTCGGCCAGGGTCTCCACCACGCGCGCGCTGTCGAGGATGTGCCGGGCGTGGGCCGTGGCCAGTGGGCGCGCCTTGTCCATGTCGAGGTTGTAAGGGGCCACGATGATGAGCCGCGACACGCCCATGTTCAGACAGGCGCGGGCCGCGGAGCCGATGTTTTCCGGATATTTGGGCCGGAACAGGATCACGGCCAGATCGTCGAGCATGCCTTCCCTCCAAGGTGCGCGGATGCCGGGGCGTCCCGGACCCCGGCCATGTAGCACATGGCGGGCGGATGTCAAAGGGCGCGGCCACTCCGCCCAGCGGCAGGCGGCCATGCGCTGTGAAGCCCATCCCCGCATCCGGCAATGCAGTGGCGTGCGATTGACTGCTCAGTCAATGCACTGCCACGCCAAGGTGCATGCCGGGTTCTGTGATTGACTGGTCAGTCAAGTCTTGGGCGGGCCATCGGCTGCGCAGTCCGTCTGACTGATTGCTCCGTCAAAAGGCAATGATATTGAATCTCTATACAATTCAACGTGTGGCGATAGCCGCGCTCTATGAAATGCGTTGAAACATTTGTCGTTCTGTGCCACAACATGCTACCGGTTGGAGTCCCATCCGACCTGGGTGTTTTTTGCCTGATCACACTGTGTCTGGCAGAAAGAGTTGCGGTCCAATCCAACATTATTGCGGTCCAAGGAGGAAACATGAAACGGATTCTGCCCATTGCCCTGGCCCTGTTCGTGGTGCTCGGCATGTCGTATTCGGCTGAGGCGAAGAAACGCTACGTATTCGGCGGTGGCCCGGCTGGCGGTACGTTCCAGGTGGTGGCCAACGCCGTCCAGGTCTACGACCCCATCAAGGACAACCCGGACTTCTCCATCAAGGCGCAGTCCTCCGGCGGCTCCACCGAAAACCTGCGCACCGTCAACGCGGGGCGGGTCCAGTTCGGCACCGTGTATGCGGGCGAGGTCTACCTGGGCCGCAACGGCATGATGACCGGCGACCCCAACAAATATGACAACATCAGGGTCATGGGCTATCTCTTCGGTGCCCCGGCCCAGCTTGTGGTCCGCAAGGGTGCGGGCATCAACACCACCAAGGATCTGGTGGGCAAAAAGGTGGGCGTGGGCAACGCGGGCTCCGGCGCGTTCGCCAACTGTGAACGTTTCTTCACCCACTTGGGCGTCTGGGACAAGATCGAGCGCAACGCCATGGGCTACGACGATGCGGCCCAGGCCTTTGGCAACGAGCAGCTCGACGCCTTCTGGCTGCTGACCAACGCCCCGGCTGGCGCGGTCATGATGGCCGCCCAGACCAACGACATCGACCTGATCAACGTGGCCGCCGACGCCGAGGCGTCCGGTTACTTTGAAAAATATCCCTACTTCGGCAAGGTGACCATTCCCGCCGGAACCTACCGCGGCGTGGACCATGACACCCCGTCCTTCTCCGACTCCGCCCTGCTGGTCACCAACGCCAGTGTCGATGCGGACCATGTCTACGAACTGATGAAGGCCATCTGGTCCGACGCCGGGCTCAAGCACATGGTCGAGCAGAAGAAAAGCTTTGATGTCATGAGCGTCAAGGACGGCCTGCTGGGTGTGAACCCCGCCGCCACCCCCCTGCACCCCGGTGCCGAAAGGTTCTGGAAGGAGATGGGCGTCCTCAAGTAGCCGCGATTCCTTGTTACCCTGTCGGCCATGCGGGCGGGGCGCGAGCCCTGCCCGCCTTCCAGGCTCCCTTCATGGGGCTGGGGTCTGCCTTGGCGGCCCTGCCTCGTGACCGCCGCCGGAATCCGCGCGGCGCACCGGCTTGTCGGCCCTTGCCGCTGGTCGGCGCGCGGGCCATGCGGCGTGGCTTCACTGTTTCAACCACTGCCCGTGCGGCAGTCGCGAGTGCGCAATGTACGACAAATTATCCCGGATAGAGCAATATCTCTTTGATTTCCTGTCTGTGGCACTGGTCCTGTTCTATTCATGGTCTGCCGTGTTCGAACCGGCGGCCACCCAGTACCATCGCGGCATCTACGTCATCATCACCTATGTTCTCGTCTTTCTGATCTACAAGTCGAAACACCTGATTTTCCGCATCCTCGATTATCTGCTCATGGCCGCCTCGGTGGTCTCGGTGGGCTACTGGATCATGAACTTCGAGGCCATCAACTACCGCACCGGCATTGAAAACGACACGGACAAGGCCATGGCCATGATCGGCGTGCTCATCGGCGTGGAGCTGGCCCGCCGGGTGGTGGGCAACATCTTTGTGCTCATCGGCGTGCTGATGCTGCTTTTCGGCATGTACGGGGCGCACATGCCGGAGCTGGTGGCCCATGCCGGGGCAAGCTTCCCGGACCTGTGCACCTCGCTCTTCTACCGCAGCGACGGCGTGTTCGGCATCATGGCCAACGTGCTCGCCACTTACATCATCCTGTTCGTACTCTTCGGGGCCTTCCTTGAGCAGTGCGGGGCGCAGAAGTTCTTCATCGATTTCCCCCTGGCCGCGGTGGGCCACAAGATCGGTGGCCCGGCCAAGGTCGCGGTCATTGCCTCGGGCCTGTTCGGTTCCATCTCCGGCTCGGCCATCGCCAACACCGTGTCCACCGGCACCTTCACCATCCCGATGATGAAAAAGGCCGGGTTCAAGCCCCATGTGGCGGGCGCCATTGAGCCCGCCGCCTCCATCGGCGGCATGTTCATGCCTCCGATCATGGGCGCGGGCGGGTTCATCATGGCCGAGATGACCGGCCTGCCCTATTCGTACATCATGCTGGTGGCCATCTTTCCGGCCCTGATGTATTTCTTCTCGGTCTTCGTCATGGTGCACTACGAGGCCAAGAAGGAGAACGTGGTGGGCGAGCGCTACAAGTACAGCGCCATGGAGATATTCAGAAAGGAATGGTTCTACATCCTGCCTCTGGTCCTGATCACGGTCTTCATGCTGGCCGGCTATTCGCCGGGCTACTCGGCCATCATCGGCCTGGCCTCCTGCATCGCCCTCTCCTTCAAGGGCGACAGCAAGCCCATCGACCCCACCATCCTGCTGATCATGAGCTTCATGGTCGTCTGCCCCTGGCTGGTCAAGCTGGCCGGGATGGCGGCGGGGCCGGACGTCGTGGCCGCGGTCAAGCCCTACATGTCAGGCCGGATTCTGCTCGTGTACGGTCTGGTCGCCTCGGCCATCGTCTTTGTCGTGCGCAGGCAGACCCTGCGCGGCATGAAGGGCGAGGTGGAGGGCTTTGTGGTGGCCGCGCGCATGGGCACCATCAACTCTCTCAAGATCGGCGCCACGGTGGGCGTCATCGGTATCATCATCGGCGTGCTGACCTACTCCGGGCTGGTCCTCACCTTTGCCGACATCGTCATCGATCTGGCCGACGGCAACCTGATCATGACCATCTTCCTGATTGCCCTGGCCTCGCTCATCCTGGGCATGGGCGTGCCGGTCACGGCGGCCTACCTGATCACCGCAGTGGTGGCCGTGCCCGCCCTGACCCATCTCGGCGTCAACGAGCTGGCCGCCCACATGATCGTCTACTGGCTGTCGCAGGATTCCAACATCACCCCGCCGGTGTGCATCGCCGCCTTTGCGGGCGCCACCATTGCCGGGGCCAACATGTGGCGCACGGCATTCACCTCGTTCAAGTTCGCCAAGTTCCTGTATCTGGCTCCGTTCCTGTTCGCCTACGTCCCGGCCTTCTCCCTGGACGCCTCGCGGCTGGAGATATCCCTCTGGTTCCCGGCGATAGCCTTGGCGGTCTTTGCCTATGCCTGGTTCCTGAGCGGCATCTGGTACGGGCCTCTCAAGCGGCGGCTGCTGCCCTCGGCGGTCTGACGCGCAAACACACGGCCCGGAGCGCGTTGCTCCGGGCCTTTCACTTCCTGCCGACAAGCGCGCCCGGCCCGCCCCGGTCTGTTTCCGTGACACTGCGGCGCGTTGTGCTTTTCTGCCCGGTGGTGTAATAATCAACGGTGCGCCACCTGCTTCAGGGTGCGCCGAGGCGGTCGCAACGGGTGATCGCGCTTTGTCCCTGCCCGGCTCATGCATTGGAGGACGTATGGAACGCTTGCTGACACGGCTTATCCCCCTTGTGGCGGTCGCAGCGCTGCTGCTGGCCCTGGGCTGCTCGTCCGATATGGACGAAGACGCCGGACAGGCCGCGTCCGGCGCCAAGGCGCAGAAACGCTACCTCGCCTTTGGCGGCGGGCCAACGGGCGGCACCTTCAACTTTTTTGCCAACAAGATGGCGAGCGTCATTGCCGACGCGCACGGGCATCTTGAGGTTTCGCCCAAGGGCGCGGGAGGTTCCGTCGAGAACCTGCGCAGCCTGAACAACGACGCCGTTGACCTCGGCATCGTCTATTCGGGCGACGCCTTCCTGGGACGCACCGGCGCGCTGCCCGGGGACCCGGCTCACTACGACCGAGTCCGGGCGCTCGCCTTCCTCTACGGCGCTCCGGCCCAGCTCGTGGTCCGGGCCGATTCCGGCATCGTCTCGGCCCGTGATCTCAAGGGCAGGACCGTGGCCATAGGCAACCCCGGCTCCGGAGCGGCCCTGTCTGCCGAGCGGTTCCTCAACCATCTCGGACTCTGGGAGAGCCTAACCCCCAAGGGGCTGGGCTACACCCAGGCGGCCACGGATTTTGTCGAGGGCAGGCTGGACGCCTTCTGGCTGCTGGTGGGATACCCCAACTCCGCCATCATCGAGGCAGCCGCGCGGGTGCCGGTCCGGCTTGTGGACCTGCACGCCGAGGCCGTGGCATCCGGGTTCTACGAGGCCTACCCCTTCTACACCGAGGTCACCATCCCGGCAGGCACCTATGCGGGCCAGGACGCGGACGTGGCGACCTTCCAGGATGCCTCCCTCTAGTGCGCCAGCGCGGACATGGGCGAGGAGACCGCCTACGACTGTCTCAGGGCCGTCTATTCTTCCGAGGGGCTTGAGGCAATCCGCATGGCGCACAGCGCGGCCAGGGACATGGCCGTCTCCTCCGGGCTGCGGGGCATATCCATCCCCCTGCACCCTGGCGCGGTCCGCTTCTGGAAAGAGCAGGGGCTGGATATCCCGGAAGCGCTTCTTCCCTGAACGGTCGACCGAGCCGTCGCCTCCCCTGATCCGCCGATTCTGGACCGGGCCCTTTCCGGTGAGCTTCGGATTGGTTTGGTGTGCCATGGAGCGGCCCGGCGTTCAACCGGCTGAATTGATTGGCCGCTCAGACAGGCATGGTTCAGGGTGGGGCCATATCAGCCGGAACATGTTGGCGTTCAAGGGAAATTGTTCTTGACTGAAACTGAAAATCCCTCGTACCACTTGGGCAAAATAGCTTCAAGGGAGGCCTGATCATGGCATTGTTCACGAAAGAAGAAGCGTTGCGGTACCATTCCACCAAGCGCAAGGGCAAGTTGGAGGTCATCTCCATCAAGCCCTGCGACAACCAGAAACACCTGTCCATGGCCTATTCCCCGGGCGTTGCGGAAGCCTGCCGGGCAATCCATGCGGACAAGGAAAAAGTCTACGAATACACCAACAAGGGCAACCTTGTGGCTGTGGTCAGCAACGGCACCGCCGTGCTCGGCCTGGGCAACATCGGGCCTGAGGCGGGCAAGCCGGTCATGGAGGGCAAGGGCGTCCTGTTCAAGATTTTCTCGGACATCGATGTCTATGACATCAACATCAACGCCAAGACCCCGGACGAGGTCGTGGCGTTCTGCAAGATGCTTGAGCCCACCTTTGGCGGCATCAACCTTGAGGACATCAAGGCTCCGGAATGCTTCGAGATCGAGACCCGCCTCAAGAAGGAGATGGGCATCCCGGTCTTTCACGACGACCAGCACGGCACGGCCATCATCTCGGCTGCGGGCATCATCAACGCCCTGGAGATTTCCGGCAAGAAGATCGAGGACATCAAGATCGTGGTCTCGGGCGCGGGCGCGGCGGCCATCGCCTGCTCCAACCTCTATGTCCACATGGGCGTCAGGCGCGAGAATGTCTTCATGTTCGACTCGCGCGGCCTGATCCACGCGGGCCGCACCGACCTCAACACCTTCAAGGCGGCTTACGCCCAGGCCAAGGACCACGGCTCTCTGGCCGACTGCATGAAGGGCGCGGACATGTTCCTCGGCCTGTCGGTCAAAGACGCCATCAGCCAGGACATGGTCAAGACCATGGCCAAAAATGCCATCATCTTCGCCTGCGCCAACCCGGACCCGGAGATTCCGTACCCGGCGGTCAAGGAAGTGCGGCCCGACATCATCATGGGCACGGGCCGGTCCGACTTCCCCAACCAGGTCAACAACGTGCTCGGCTTCCCCTACATCTTCCGCGGCGCGCTCGACTGCCGGGCCGTCATCATCAACGAGGAGATGAAGCTTGCCTGCGCCGAGGCCCTGGCCGCCCTGGCCAAGGAGCCGGTCGCCCAGGAAATCTGCGACGCCTACGGCGTGGACACGCTGGAATACGGCATCGACTACATCATCCCCAAGCCGCTTGATCCGCGCGTGCTGACCTGGCTGGCCCCGGCGGTGGCCAAGGCCGCCATGGACACCGGCGTGGCCGGTATCAAGCTCGACCTCGAACAGTACAAGAAGGACCTCACAGCCCGCATGGCCGCCTCCAAGGCGCGCACCAAGCTGGTGGTCGATTCCTTCAACTACGACATCTAGATTCGCCTTCCGCATGATCCCACGGGGTCGGGCATGGTCCCGACCCCGTGTTTTTTCCCCGTTCATATGTCAGTTGCCTGTCGCGCCAATGTCCTCTAAGGTCTATCGTTGAGCGCCATACAGGAGACGACCATGAAACGTTTTGTCACAGCTTTGACCCTTCTGGCCTTGACGCTGCTCCCCCTGGGATGCAAGCAGGCCACCCTGGACGCCTTCAACCTGGGCGGGCCCGAATATGTGGGCGACTACATGCAGGACGATGACGTGCGCCATCTGGCCCACGCCCTGGACACCGCGCCCACCCGCACCCCGGTCAAGTGGGAGAACCTCGGCACCGGGTATCAGTATTCCATGATGATCTTTTCGTCCGACGAGGCCGCAGGCGTCATCACCCGCGCGGTCTCGGTCCTGGCCATCGAGCCTTCGGGCGACGCCGAGGTGCTCGACCTCGTCTGCACCTCGGAATCGGCCCGCAAATGGCGCATCGTGGCCAAGACCCCGGCCTCGTTCGTGGGCCGGGCCGCCAGGATGGAGCTCGATCAGGCGGCAGCGCCGGAGAATGTGCGCACCGAGGCCGGTTTCAAGGGATTCCTGGTCGCGCGGTAGACAAGGAAATATTCATGGACAAGCCCCTCGAAGACTCCATCCGCGCCCTGGCCGGAGAGCACGGCATCGACCCGCAAAGACTCCTGGCCGGATTCGCCTCGGTGGACATGCCCCCGGAATTGGCCCTTGCCGTGGCCGCCGTGCTCGGCGATATCGACGCCTTTGCCGCTTCCCCGGACAGCCCGGCCTCTTCCGACGAATAGCCAGCCCGTTTATGTCCACAAAGGAAAAGGCCGGAACGCATGTGCGCTCCGGCCTTTTTTGTCGATGGGAATCACCCGCCTACTTGGCCTCAACCACCTCAAGGCCACCCATGTAGGGCTTGAGCGCGTCAGGGATGACGATGGAGCCGTCGGCCCGCTGGCCGTTCTCCATGACCGCCACCAGACAGCGGCCCACAGCCAGGCCCGAACCGTTGAGGGTGTGCACGTACTGATTCTTTTTGGACCCGGGCGAGCGGAACCGGATGTCCGCCCGGCGGGCCTGGAAATCGCCGCAGTTGGAGCAGGAGGATATCTCGCGGTACTGGTTCTGGCCGGGCAGCCAGACCTCGATGTCGTAGGTCTTGGTCGCGCCAAAGCCCATGTCGCCGGTACACAGCTCGATGACCCGGTAGTGGATGCCGAGCAACTGCAATATCTTTTCCGCTGCTGCGGTCATGGCCTCCAGGGCCTCGTAGGATGTGTCCGGGTGGGCGAAGTTGACCATCTCCACCTTGTGGAACTGGTGCAGCCGGATCAGCCCCTTGGTGTCCTTGCCGTAGGAGCCTGCCTCGGAACGGAAACAGGGCGTATGCGCGCAGAACTTGACGGGCAGGGCTGCCTCGTCGATGACCTCGCCCGCATAGATGTTGGTCAGGGGCACCTCGGCGGTGGGGATGAGAAAAGAGTCCACGCCCTCAAGCTTGAACAGGTCCTCCTCGAACTTGGGCAATTGGCCCGTGCCGGTCATGGTCCTGCGGTTGACGATGTAGGGCGGGATGACCTCGGTGTAGCCGTGCAGCGTGGTCTGGGTGTCGAGCATGAACTGGGCCAGGGCGCGCTCCAGCCGGGCGCACCAGCCAAAGCTCAAGGCAAAGCGCGAACCGGCCAGCTTGGCCGCGCGCTCGAAATCCAGGCCGCCCAGGGCCGTGCCAAGCTCCCAGTGTTCCTTGGGCTCGAAATCCATGACCGGCTTCTCGCCCCAGGAGCGCACCACCGGGTTGTCCGCCTCGCTCGCGCCCACGGGCACGGACTCGTGCGGCATGTTGGGCACGGACATGAGCCAGTCGCGCTCGGCGGTCTCGACCTCGGTCAGCTCGGCGTCCAGGGTCTTGACCCGCTCGGAGACTTCGGCCATCCGGGCGAGCAGGGCAGATGCGTCCTGGCCGGATTTTTTGCATTTGGCGATTTCAGGCCCGGCGGCGTTGCGCTCGGCCTTGAGGGTTTCGCCTTCGGCGATGAGGCTCTTGCGGCGTTCGTCGAGGGTCAGGAATTCCTGCACGTCGATTTTCGAGCCGCGTTTTTTCAGGCTTTCCCGGACCAGGTCCGGGGTCTTTTGCATCAATTTGAGATCAAGCATCAAGGTCTCCTCGGTTCGATTCGTTCACCGTAGTACAGCAAGTCGGGATGGATTTGAAGCCCTCATGTGGTGGGGTGTGTTGAGGGGAGGGAAAGAGGAAGAGGAATAAGGAAGCCGCCTTTGGCGGGATGAAGAGTATGGGGGGATTTCGCTCCTCCGTTGCGACTTACTTTTGGGCCAAAGCGGCCAAAAGTAAGCAAAAACCGCTTTTTAAGAATGTGTGATCGGGTCTCCCGCGTCGGACACCAGTAGCCTCGACCCGCTGGCGAAACAGTTGTCGGCGTCGAAGACTCCGCCTCCGCCGGGTTTCGCCCTGGCCGCAGGCCGAGGCAACTGGTGCCTCGACGCTCCCGCCCATTGCGGGGCTGACGAGAGGGAGAGCGGGGATGGTGTGGCTAGGTGGGACATGAAGAGCGCAGACCATCCCATTGCGGCCACTGTCTTTTCATCTTTCGTCCGTCCCAGCCCTTAAGCCTCCTAAGGCCTAGAAGCTGACAAATCGCAAGCTGCGGCTCTTTCGAATCACGGACGGAGCGAAGCGGAGGACTTGATTCGGGAGCAGCGCGATTTGATCAGCTTCTTGGCCGTGGAGTGCAGGCGGCCAAGCTAAAAAGCCGCGTTTTTTCCTATGTGGCCCACCGTCAAGGGAATCTGTGTATAGCCTTTTCCTATTCGTGCTCTCTGGCACCAAGTACCATTCGTTCGGTACAAAATCATTATTGCGCCATTTGGTTCACGCTGTCTAAACAGCCGAAAAACGCCCGCGCAGATTGGTGATTCAGGTTATGAACTTTGATAACAACGGCCCGAAAGACTCAAACGCCATAAAACGATTGCCAGGAGGCGAGCTATGGCTGCAATGGCTTTTTGCGGCACTCCTGTTTTTGCGACAAGCTGGTTGTAACGTTCTTTGATTTTAGGAACTTTTGCCTGCCATATCCAAGCGGATTCGACCAGGAGGCTTCGCAATCGTTTTTGTCCGACAGGAACAAGTCGGCCGCGTGATGATCGCTCACCACTTTGGCGAACCGTCGGCGCAAGACCGAGATACGACACGACCTGTTCATGACACTGAAAACGCTCCGGACGAAAGACCTCCAGCAAAAACGTGGTGGCGACCGTCGGGCCGACGCCGGGGACCGTCCGCAGCCGCTTCATAGCCTCTTCATGCCGTTTTACCATGATCATGGACAGAGTCGCCTCGATCTCTTTTAGCTCCACCTTCTGCCAAGACAACTCGCGCAACAGGCTGTCCAGCGTCAACTTGGCGGCAGGCTCGATTTGAAGAGTCGACAGTCTCCCAACGGCTTGCCCGGACCACTGCGATAGCCCTGGCGGCTCCTCCGCGCCGACGTAAAGCAGCAACGACTTGATCCGTAACTTGGCGCGGCGGATGTTGTCGACAATCTGCGACCTGCGGCGAATCAGGCTGCGCTCTCCTTCCTCGGCAGGAGTAGGCACGGCGATCCCCTTAAGCATGCCCTTGGCGGCATAGTCGGCCAGTTTGATACAGTCCAACCGATCTGTCTTTGACCCCGCAACCACAGCACGGGGAACCTTGCTCGGGGCAACCACGCAGCAATCTATGCCAGCCTCTTCCATGGCCCGACATAGCCCAAAACCCGTTGGGCCGGATTCATAAGTGACCTGTGCTATTGGCTGCCCCAATTCGAGCAACGCCAGGACCAAATCATATGGCTTGGCAGGCGCTACCCATGTCTCACAAGCCCCATCCTCGCGACGCACCGCCACATGATAACTGAGTTTGTGAACGTCCACGCCGACGTGAATCTCCCGGCCTTCAAACGCTTCCAGAAAATCGCTGATTCGTGATACTGAATACTTTGCCATGCTGTGCCTCCTGCGGTTCTAAGTTGTCGTTCAAACTCAGACTACCTCAGGTAAGGCCAGCATGGTATTTGGTTCTTTTTTGGGGCGGCCCAGCCAAAAAAGAACCCCGCCGGGAGGGCTCTTTAGCTTGGAGGAGCGACAGCGACGGCTCTTGCCCATAGCTTGCTGCCGCCAGTGACGTCGAAATTGGCGTGGTCGGCGTGGATATTTAGAAGCAGCGGCGCACGAGTGTACTTGGGGCCAGCCTGCCGCTGCCGCGATGCCTCAGACGAGCCCCGAGAGGTCGTAGGTGTCGGCCTTGTCGATTTCGATGGTGACGATGGTTCCTGGGGTGAGGGTGGTGTCGGGCGGCGTGCTGACGTAGGTGGTGCCGTCCACTTCCGGGGCCTGGAACCAGGTGCGGCCCGTGAAGAGCCCGGGCCATTCCGGGGAGGGCGCTTCGATGAGCACGGGCAGGGTCTGGCCGACGTGGGATTCCATGATCTCGCGGCTGATGTCGGCCTGGAGGGCCATGAGGGCGTCGCGGCGGTCGAGTTTGGTCTGGTCGTCCACCGGATCGGGCAGGGCGGCGGCGGGGGTGCCGTCCTCGGGCCAGTAAGGGAAGACGCCGAGGTGGTGGAAGCGGGTTTCCTCGACAAAGCGCATCAGGTGGTCGAAGTGTTCGTCGGTTTCGCCGGGATAGCCGACGATGAAGGTGGTGCGCAGGGCGGCATCGGAGAAGTGGGCGCGCACGCGGTCGATGACCTTGCGCGGGTTGCGGGCAAAGGGGCGGCCCATGGAGGCGAGCACGTCGGGGTGGGCGTGCTGGAGCGGGATGTCGAAGTAGGGCAGCAGGGGGTCGCCGATGGATTTGAGGAAGCCCAGCAGGTCGTCGGTAAGCCCGGCGGGGTAGAGATACATGAGCCTGAGCCAGGCGAGGCCGGGGAGGTCGGCCAGGCCGGAGACGAGATGCTTGATGGTGTTGTCGCCGCCGAGGTCCGAGCCGTAGGAGGTCGAGTCCTGGCCGACGATGATTATTTCAGGGACGCTGGCGGCCAGGGTGCGCGCCTCGTCCAGGAGGGCTTCCACCGGGCGGCTTCTGTGCGGACCGCGGATGGAGGGGATGGTGCAGAAGTGGCAGTTGTGGGAGCACCCTTCGCTGATCTTGAGATAGGCGTAGGCCGGGCCGGTGGAGAGTCGGCGGGGCGCGTTCGGGATGGGGCGGGCGTGGGTGATGGCCTGGGCGATCATGACGGGCCAGAGGTGGAGCTGGTCGGTGGAGAGCCAGAGATCGACTTCGGGCAGCTCCTCGCGCAGGTCCTGCCCATAGCGGCTGACAAGGCAGCCGGCCACGGCCACCAGCGGGCGTCTGCCGGTGCTTTCGCGGGTTTCGTCGGCATCGCGCACAGCGTCGAGGATGGCGGCCACGGATTCCTCGACCGCAGGCTGGATGAAGCCGCAGGTGTTGATCAGGGCCAGGTCGGCTTGGGCAACGGTGTCCGCCGGGAGCATGGCCGGGCCGAGCGCGCCGAGCAGCCGCTCGGTGTCCACGAGGTTTTTGGGGCAGCCGAGGCTGACCGTGAACACCTTGACAGCAGGGACAGAATGGTGCGCCATGTCTTTAATCCTTTGAAAAGGGCGTCATAATATATTAGTATCCGTAAATGCCCCCCTCTTGATTGTCGGGAGGGGGAGAACATTTCCGGTCAGGAGGTCACAGTGTCAGCAACATACGGCGAGGACAAACGGTACGTCATCGGCGTCATCGGCGACATCCCGGCTCTACTGACATTTTGGCAGATGTTCAAGGACAAGGCCAATGACGCGGTGCTTCAGGAGATCGGGATCGTGGCCGTGGCCCTGCCCGGCGGCGGTGCGCTGCCCGAGGACGACCGGGGTGTCAACGGACACATCCCGACCTATGCGGGATATCGGGAGATGCTAGAAAGCCATCCGGAGATCAACCTGGTCATCGAGTCCACGGGCCGGTCCGGGCTGATTCAGGATCTGCGCGCCCATCTGCCCGCCAGGGTTACGCTTGTTGAGCGCAATGCGGCGAATTTCTTCATAAATCTGCTCGCTTCCGACAAGATATGGGTGGCCTGCAAGCTGGACTTGCTGCACACCCAGAATATGCTCAAGACCATCATCGACCAGATGGACCACGAGATTCTCTTTCTGGACAACCGGGGCGAGATCGTGGGCATGAACAAGACGGTGCTCGACAGGCTGGGCAAGGCCAAGCGCGAGATTGTCGGGCTTTCGTACTGCGAGGTGTTCACGGGCACGGACAAGCCGGAGTGCGGGTTCGAGAAGGACCCCTTCGGGAAAACCATGCAGACCAGGGGGCCTGCGGAAACCATGACCAGCGAGGTGGGCGCGGACGGTCGGGTGCGGTATTTCCGCGTCTACACCCATCCGGTGTTCGACGAGGAGGGCGCTGTCAACCACGTGGTCGCCATCCGGCGCGACATCACCCAGCGCACGTCCATGGAGCACCGGCTGCAACAGGCCGAAAAGCTGGCCTCCATCGGTGAGCTGTCCACCTACATGGCCCACGAGATCCGCAACCCGCTCTTCACCATCAGCGGGTTTGCCAACTCGCTCATGCGCTCGGGCGGCCTGGACGACAAAGTCCGGGAGAAGATCGGCATCATCCTCGACGAATCCAGGCGGCTCGACGAGATACTCAAGAGTCTGCTCAACTTCACCCGGCCCACCGAGGCCCAGGTGGCCGAGGTGGACATCAACGAGCTGGTCACCGCGACCATGAGCGTCATGAGCCTGCCCTGCGAAAACCAGGGCGTCACGGCCACGGTGGACCTGGACGAGAACGTGGCCAGGGTGCGCGCCAACCCCGACCTGATCAAGCAGTGCCTGATCAATCTGGTCAAGAATTCGCTGGAGGCCATGGACGGCGGCGGCAGACTGCTGGTGACCACCACCATGACCCACAACTACGCGGTGCTGGCCGTGGAGGACACGGGCCACGGCATCCCGCTCGAGATCAGGGACAAGATTTTCAGCCCGTTCTTTTCCACCAGGGGCAAGGGCGCGGGCCTGGGGCTGGCCCAGACGCGCAAGATCATCGACGAGATCGGCGGCGAGGTGGATCTGGTCAGCCGCGTGGGCGCGGGCACCAAGATCACCCTGTTCCTGCCGCCCATCCTGGCGGTTGCGGATTCCGAGGAGTCCGCGTAAACACGCCCCTGTGCCGGGGTGCGTCCGGCGCGATCACGCACAGAATCACAGGGGGTGTCCGTGGAGGCCATTGTCCTTGCCACCGGCAACAAGGGAAAGATCCGCGAGCTTTCGGTCATGCTTGAGCCGTTCGGGGTCCGGGTGCGCAGTCTGTCCGAGTTCCCGGAGATCGGGGAGATACCCGAGACCGGCGAGACCTTTCTGGAAAACGCGCTGATCAAGGCGCGCACCGTGGCCGGGGCCACCGGGCTGGTGGCCGTGGCAGACGATTCGGGCATCGAGGTGGACGCCCTGGATGGCCGGCCCGGCGTGTATTCGGCCCGCTACGCGGGCGAGGCGTGCGACGACCACGCCAACAACGAGAAGATGTTGGCCGAGCTGCGCGGCGTGCCAGACGAGCAGCGCATGGGTCGCTACCGCTGCGTCATGGTGGCCGTGGCCCCGTCAGGCGAGTGCATCGACGCGGACGGCAGCTACGATATCCGCGTGGGTCATGGCTACAAGGGCAGCGGCGGCTTCGGCTACGATGTCATTGTCGTGGACCCGGAGCTTGGCTGCCACGTGGCCGAGCTTGATCCCGAGGTCAAGAACCTCCGCTCCCACCGGGGCAAGGCCATGCGCGGGCTGCTCGCCAAATGGCCGGACTTTTGGGCCAGGGTCGGCAAATAGCGGACAGGCGACGCGCACGACGCCCCGACGGGAAGCCCCTGCCGGGGCGTTGCGCGTTGTTGGCGTGTGGCGGTGGCGGCAGGGTGCCCGGCCCTGGCGGCACACGCCAGCGGGCCGGACCGGCGGCCTCAGCAGCTTAGCAGCTTTTTCGCGATTTCAAGGTCGTACAAGGCCAGCGGATTGCGGCCAGTGCCGCGTTCCTTGAACATTTCCGAGGCCTTGAGGATGGCCGGGTAGGGGACCCACTGGTGCTTCTCCCAGATGATGGGCTCGGCGGGGTTGTAGAGCCGGAACTCGATGACGCCGTTGTTGTCGCGCACATACATACGCACTTCCGGGCTTTGCAGGGACGGGGTGTAGTAGTGGCCGCGTTCGTCTTTCATCACTTGCCTTCCTGATCGAAACCGAAGCGGACAGAGCCGCCCACCTCGTAGACGTTGATGTTCATGGCTCGCAGCAGGGTCCGCAGCGGCCTGCCGAAGAGAAAATCGTTGATGTTGCGCGCCATGCCCGATTTTTCCTGGGTCAGGCGGCGCAGTTCCATGTCGAAGACCACCATCTCCTTGAGGTCCGCGCCAGCCTCGGCGTCGCCTGCCCGCGCCATCTTGGCGGCCTCCTCCATGCGCAGGGGGGCGCATTTTTCGTCGTGCCCGCGGACCAGATCGAGCAGGGGGTGGCCGGTCGGGAGCAGGTCGGCCCTGGTCAGGCGGTCCTTGTCGTACATGGCGGCGATGGGCTCAATGTCGCGGCAGAAGAGCAGCTGGCATTCGATGGGTCTGGTCTCGTACAGGCCGCAGGCGCGGCCCTCGGGGCTGTAGTAGATGCAGGTCCAGGCGCTGTCGCGCCCCTTGATCTTGAGAATCTCCTCGCCAAGGGGGAGCAGACGCTTGGCGGGCTGGTCATAGGCCCACTCGCCGGGGCGCAGGGTGACGATATCGGCAAGGGGAATGGTGCCGTCCTGGATCAGGGGGAGATCCTGGCGGTGCAGGGCAGGCCCGCCGTTGCGGCAACAGTCCCCGCACCGCTTGCAGGTGGCTTCTGGTGTCATGGCGTTTGGCATCCGTTGGGTTTGGGCCGGGAGCGTGTCGGCGTTGTCATGTCCGGGGTCGATACAACTCCGGGACGATTTTCGCAAGGGCAAGCCGATCCGGCGTGAGGGGTGTGGGAAAAGGGGCAAAAGGGCCAGCGGACGGGAAAATGAAGTGCCAGTGTGGAGAATGGAAGTTTGTGTTGCCCATGAAAATCTTTTGGGGTATCGATTTAGGAGCGGATACCCTGGTGTGATCCATTGGACCATGTCGCCCTTTGTACATCGCGAGGAGATGGAACAGGCATCCGGCGCAACGCGGGCTTTGGCTCGTAAATTAAGGATTGGCAAGATGTTTTTGGGAATTACCGGTTGACAAAAAGCCGGAGCATCCAGTACATTGTCATCCCTACATATCTTGTGAATTACGGCGCATGTGCCGGTTCAGCGTTTTTCGCGTACTGTAGCAAAGGCATCCGGGTTCTGGTCGATCAGTCAGTGTGAGAAACGGCCCGGATTAGAATGGTTGATGGCAACATCTTAATCAAACAATGGAGGTTAAGGGAATGGCGAAACACAAAACTCCTTTGTTGGATCAGCTGGAAAGCGGCCCGTGGCCCAGCTTCGTATCCGACATCAAACAGGAGGCGGCATCTCGCGCTAAGAATGAGAAGGGCATTGAGTATCAGGTTGCAGCCGACTGCCCTGACGATCTGCTCGGCGTTCTTGAGATGTCCTACACCGACGGTGAGACCCACTGGAAGCACGGCGGCATCGTCGGCGTTTTCGGTTACGGCGGCGGCGTTATCGGTCGTTACTGTGACCAGCCCCAGATGTTCCCCGGCGTGGCTCACTTCCACACCGTGCGTGTTGCCCAGCCCATGGGCATGTGGTACAACACCGAGTTCCTGAACAGCCTCATGGACATCTGGGAACTGCGCGGCTCCGGCCTTACCAACATGCACGGCGCCACCGGCGACATCGTGCTGCTTGGCACGTCCACCCCGCAGCTTGAGGAGATCTTCTGGGAACTGACCCATAACATGGGCGTCGACCTCGGCGGTTCCGGCTCCAACCTGCGCACCCCGGCCTCCTGCATGGGCATGTCCCGTTGCGAATACGCCTGCTACGACTCGCAGGAGCTTTGCTACAACCTGACCCTGGAATACCAGGACGAGTTGCACCGCCCGGCGTTCCCCTACAAGTTCAAATTCAAGTTCGACGGCTGCCCCAACGGCTGCGTGGCTGCCATCGCCCGTTCCGACCTCGGCTTCCTCGGCACCTTCAAGGGCCCCATCAAGATCAACCAGGAAGTCGTTGCCGCCTACGTTGGCGGTGACATCGCCCCCAACGCCGGCGCTCATGCCGGTCGCGACTGGGGCAAGTTCGACATCCAGAAGGAAGTCGTTGATCTGTGTCCGTCCAAGTGCCTGAGCTTTGAAGGCGGCAAGCTGATCATGGACCACAAGGAATGCGTCCGTTGCATGCACTGCATCAACACCATGCCCCAGGCCCTGAAGATCGGTGACGAGCGCGGAGTGTCCATCTTCTGCGGCGCCAAGGCCCCGATCCTCGACGGTCCCCAGATGGGTTCCCTGCTGGTGCCCTTCATCGAAGTCAACAAGGACGACGACTACCAGGGTATCAAAGACATCATCGAAGGTGTCTGGGACTGGTGGATGGAAGAGGGCAAGAACCGCGAGCGTATCGGTGAGACCATGAAACGTCTCGGCTTCGCCGCCCTGGCCAGCGCCGCCGGCATCGCGGCCGATCCCCGCCACGTTCAGGAGCCCCGCCACAACCCCTACATCTTCTGGAAGGCGGAAGACGTCAAGGGTGGTTGGGACCGCGATCTCGCCGCATTCCGTAAACGCCACCAGCGCTAAAGATTGGAGGAAAACAACATGGCTTTCATTTCTTCCGGATACAATCCCGGCAAACCGATGGAAGGTCGGATTTCCGACATCGGTCCTCGCCACTTTGGTGAGTTCCTGCCCCCGGTCATCGCGAAAAACTTCGGCCAGTGGGACTATCACGAGATCCTTGAGCCCGGCGTTCTGTGCCACACCGCCCTTTCCGGCGACAAGGCATACACCGTGCGTTGCGGCTCCGCCCGCCTGATCACCGTGTCCCACGTTCGTGAAATCTGCGCGATCGCCGACAAGTTCGCTGGCGGCAATCTGCGTTTCACGACCCGTAACAACATCGAGTTCATCGTCGATAACAAAAAGGCCGCCCTGGACCTGAAGGCGTACCTCAACGGCCTGAAGTTCCCCGGTGGTTCCCACAAGTTCCCGGTCGGCGGCACCGGTGCCGGTGTTACCAACATCGTGCACACCCAGGGTTGGGTCCACTGCCACACCCCGGCCACCGATGCCTCCGGCACGGTCAAGGTCACCATGGACGCCGTCTTCGACGACTTCCAGAACATGAAGCTGCCGGCCCCGGTCCGCATCTCCATGGCCTGCTGCCTGAACATGTGCGGCGCGGTGCACTGCTCCGACATAGCCATCCTGGGCATCCACCGCAAACCGCCTCTCATCGACCACGAGTACCTGGACAACCTGTGCGAGATTCCGCTGGCCGTGGCTGCCTGCCCGACCGGTGCAGTGCGCCCGTCCAAGGTCGAGCTTGACGGCAAGACCTACAAGACCGTGGCCATCAAGGAAGACCGGTGCATGTTCTGCGGCAACTGCTACACCATGTGCCCCTCCCTGCCCCTGTCCGATGGTGAAGGCGATGGCATCGCCATCATGGTTGGCGGCAAGATCTCCAACCGCATCACCAAGCCGGCCTTCTCCAAGGTCGTCGTTCCCTTCATTCCCAACGAGCCGCCCCGCTGGCCCACGCTGACCAAGGTGATCAAGAAGATTCTCGACACCTACGCCGCCGAAGCCAACAAGTACGAGCGGCTGGGCGACTGGGCCAACCGCATCGGTTGGGAGCGCTTCTTCGAGAAGTGTGAGCTGGAGTTCACCGCTCACCTGATCGATGACTTCCGCGACCCGGCCTACTACACTTGGCGCCAGACTTCTCAGTTCAAGTGGTAGAATAATGACATGTCGGGGTACGACGCACCGTCGTACCCCGACATTTTTCAAACCAAAAGGAGTCCGTCATGGCACTCGATCCCGCAGCAGCAAAAGCCGAAATCCTCAAATTTTGCGAAGAAAAATCAGCCAGCAAGTCGAAGTTCTACTTCAATGACTTCACCAAGCTCTTCCCGGACGAGAAGACCCGTGACGTCAAAAAGCTGCTGACCCAGTTGGTTCAGGAAGAAAAGATGGTGTTCTGGTCCTCCGGGTCCACCACCATGTATGGTCTGGCCGGTGCGGGCAAGCAGGCCGCTTCCGAGGGCGAAGGATAGACTCCGACCCCTACCTGTCAACAAGGCCTTGCCCGTCTCTTCGGCGGGCAAGGCTTTTCTTGGTTCAACGTCAGCCGAAACGGCAGCCGCGTGCAACACATCCTTCCGCGATTCATATTGGCCGGGCTTTCGGGCGGCACCGGCAAGACCATCGTTTCGCTGGCGTTGGCCCGCGCCTTCAGTCGGCGCGGGTTGCGCGTCGCGCCCTTCAAGAAGGGGCCCGACTATATCGATGCCCGCTGGCTCGCCCTGGCCGCAGGCCGCCCCTGCTCAAATCTCGATCCCTTCTTTCACGCCGACCCAGTCATCCGCTCGCTTTTTTGGCACAAATCCCAGGGCAGTGACCTGAGCCTGGTGGAGGGCAACCGCGGCCTTTTCGACGGCAAGGACGAGCACGGCTCGTGTTCCACTGCCGAACTCGCCCGCAAGCTCGACGCGCCGGTGATCCTGACCATCGACTGCACCAAGATGACCCGCACCGTGGCCGCAATCCTGCTGGGGTGCGCCAGTTTCGAGCCAGACCTCCGTCTGGCCGGGGTCATTCTCAACCGCACGGCTGGCGAGCGCCATCGCTCGGTCCTGCGCCGCAGCATCGAGGAGTACACCGATATCCCGGTCCTGGGCATGCTGCCCAAGATTGGTGACAACCCCATCCCGGAGCGGCACATGGGGCTGATGTCGGATCAGGAATTCAGGGACGGAGGTAGCGACCTGGGCCAGCCAGCCCTTGACTCGCTGGCCGCAATGGCCGAGGAGTGGCTCAATCTCGACGCCATCCGGGCCGTTGCCGAGTGCGCGCCGCCGTTCAAGGCCGAGCCCGCACCGCTGTTTCCCGGACCGCCTGCTCCAGTCTCTGCGCGCATTGGCTATGTGCGCGATGCGGCCCTGTGGTTTTATTATCCCGAGAATCTTGACGCCCTGACCCATGCCGGTGCCGAACTGGTCCGCCTGAGCCTGCTCGCGGAAGACCCGTGGCCTGACATGGACGGCCTGTATCTCGGCGGCGGGTTCCCCGAGGTGTTCGCCGGGCGCATTGCGGCCAACAAACGGGTGCTCGCGACCATTCGCAGCCTGTCCCAGGCCGGTATGCCCATCTACGCCGAATGCGGCGGATTCATGGTCCTGTGCGAATCGCTCGACTGCGTGGACGCGGCAGGGAAGGCCGGACCACACGTCATGACCGGGGTGATCCCCGCTGCAACGTCCCTGTGCGCCAAGCCGCAGGGGTTGGGGTATACCGAGTCGGTGGTCGAGGTAGGGTCGCCATTTTTCCTGCCGGGTGAGACGGTCCTTGGACATGAGTTTCACTATTCCGTCTGTCTTGCCGACCCGGGCGCGCCGCTCCCCTTCAGCCTGCGGATGCTTCGCGGCAGCGGCATCGGGGGTGGCCGCGACGGAGTGCTTTATGAAAACACGTTTGCAGGGTATA
This sequence comes from Pseudodesulfovibrio aespoeensis Aspo-2, assembly GCF_000176915.2. Taxonomy (NCBI): domain Bacteria; kingdom Pseudomonadati; phylum Thermodesulfobacteriota; class Desulfovibrionia; order Desulfovibrionales; family Desulfovibrionaceae; genus Pseudodesulfovibrio; species Pseudodesulfovibrio aespoeensis. Next base: position 3,222,279 of record NC_014844.1, on the reverse strand, counting down.
CCCATATTCACGCGCTGGCGGCCCCGGCCTGGGCACCGCGTTTCGTGGCTGCCGCGGCCCGCTGGCGTGGGAGTGTGGACAGCGGCCTGAGCGAAGAACAGACCTGAAGCAAGAGGTGAGTGTGCGAATTCCTGGCGAAATGTACCACCGTGGATTGAAACATGCGGGGCCTGCGCCTTCCTGGTCTGCCGACTGGCGCACGGTGGGGGTCTACGGGGTCTGCGTCTATCTCATAGTTCTCGCCTTTCGCCTGAGCTTTGCCGGTCGCTGGGACCACCCGGAACTGTGGGTCGCCGGGGAGCGCATCCTGGCCACGCACGACGCCTACTACTGGCTGGCCAAGGCCAAGGGGCTCGGCGTTTTGTCCGGGTATGCCCTGGCCGAGTTCGCTGCGCTGGTCAATCAGGTCACCGGGGCCGGGCTTGGTGCCATCGGGTTCTGGAGTCCGGCCATCGTCGTCTCCCTGGTGGGTGTGGTCTGCTATCTCTGGGGTTGGCTCCTTGGCGGGGTCAACGCCGGTGTCCTGGCTGGGCTCATCGGCTCCCTGACGCCAGGGCTGTTCTACCGCACCCGGCTCGGATATTTCGACACCGACATGTTCACCCTGCTGATGCCCATGCTGATTGCCTGGCTGCTGGCCTTCTGGGCGCGACAGCACATGCGTTCGGGCTGGTTCACCCGTGATCCGGAGCCGGCGTCCTCAAACGCCGCGCAGACCCTCTGGATGGCGCTGGCCTTCGGTCTGGCGACCCGGTTTGCCTGCATCTGGCACAATGACATCCTCAACATCGTGATCCTGTATTTCTTCATGACCATCGCCGTGGTCATGCTCAACTGCCGGCCCGGCCAGCGTGCGCCCGCCCTCCAGGGGCTCGCCATCTTTGCCCTGGCCGCCTTTCCGGGCGGGGCTTTTGGGAGGCTGGAGTTGTGGCCTCTCACGAGACAGGTGATTTCAGAGCTGGCTATCCCCTATTACCCAGTAATCATAGGTACTTCTCTGGCCCTGGCCCTGGGGCTGATCTTTCTCTGGAAAAACAGTGCCAGGGGGAGATTCCAGTTCCTCAGCTCTGTCTGGGCCAGCGCCCTGGTTCTGTTCGCCGTGGTCCTGGCCACCAGGCTGCTCGATGAATCAGTGGCCTACTCTGCCGCAAAGCTGGTCTCGTACCTGACCGGTGCCGCAGGAACCATTGATTCCGGGGCCGCGGGTGCGGAGTTCCTCGGCCCCATCTATCCCTCGATCCTCCAGAGCATCATCGAGGTCCGGCTTGAGCCGCTGTCGGCGATCATGGAGCGCGGGGCGTTCTTTCCTTGGCTCGGCTGGGTGGCCGTGCTGTTCGGGGTCGTGGTCGTGGCCCTGCGACCGGCAGCGGCCTTTCTGCTGCCGTTGATCGCCCTGCAGCTTGCCAGCGTCAAGCTCGGCATCCGGTTTTCCATGTTCGGCGGGGCGGCCCTGTGCGTCATGCTGGGTGTGGGTGTCTACTGGCTTGTCAGCGCGGTCTCCTGCCGGTTCGAACGCAAGGCGGTGATCGACTTTGCCGTTCAGGCGGTCCTGGGTGCGGGGTTTCTCGTCTACTGCCACGTGCAATACGCGTCGCTCTCGCTCACGCCCGTGCTCTCGCGGCAGCATGCCGAGGCCATGCAGGAACTCGGGAAACGGAGTGAGCCGGGCTCCATGGTCTGGACCTGGTGGGACTGGGGCTACGCGGCCCAATATTACGCCGGGCTGGAAACCGTGGCCGACGGCGGCAAGCACGCCGGGCGGGATGTCTACCCGATCGCCTTTGCCATGACCACCCCGTCGCCAAAGCTCGCCAACCGGATGATCGCCTTCAGCGCACAGTATCCGGAAACGCCGCCGAATATCGGTCTGGCCCCCGCGCGGGAGTGGGACTCGATCCCCCGCGACCAGATTGTCGAGACCCTGGAAGGGCAGCTCTCCAGGCAGGACTATCCGGCGACTCCGAGGCAGTATTTCATTGTCACCTGGAACGACCTGACCCTGGCCAAGTGGATCAGCCATTTCGGCAACTGGAACCTTGAGACCGGGACCACACGCGAGGCCAAGGTGAATATCTACCAGCCCGGCGAGCTGGGCTTCAACGTCGAGCGCGGCGGGGTCATGGACCGCAAGGGCGGCGGTGGGCTGGTCAAGGACATCACCGTCCTTGAGCCGGACGGCGTGAACCGCAGGGGATACCCCCTGAACGCGCTTTCGCCCCAGCTTCTGCCCAAGGTCCACCATCTGATCATCAACATGGTCAGCAAGCAGAGCGTGGTTCTGGACTCCATCGGGTATGGCTCCACCATGGCCCGGCTGCTCACGGCAGACCCCGACGACCCTGACATCGCCCCATATTTCACGCTTGTCGTTGACAGGCTGCCCTTTGCGCGAATCTATGAAGTGGTTCAATAATCTGAAGAAAGAGAGATAGTGATGAGTATACCATTTATTGATCTGAAAACGCAGTACCAGCAGGTCGAGGCGTCCGTGAGGGCAGGCATCGACAGGGTTCTCGGTCACGGTGCCTATATTATGGGGCCTGAGATCGCAGAGCTGGAGGAGAGGCTGTCGAGCTTTTGCGCCGTGCGCCACGCCGTGGGCTGCGCCTCGGGCACCGACGCCCTGGTCATGGCCCTGATGGCCTTTGAGGTCGGGCCGGGCGACGCCGTGTTCACCACCCCGTTCACCTTCATGGCCACAGCTGAGGCCATTGCGCTGCTCGGCGCGACCCCGGTCTTTGTGGACATCGATCCCGTGACTTTCAACATCGACCCCGACGAGCTGCGCCGCAAGATCGGCGAGGTCAAGGACACCCGCAAGGATCTGATCCCCAAGGGCGTCATTGCCGTGGACCTTTTTGGCCAGCCCGCCGACTATGCCCGGATAGAGCCCGTGGCCCACAACAACGGTCTGTTCCTCATCGTGGACGCGGCCCAGTCCTTTGGGGCCACCTACAAGGGCAAGCCGGTCTGCTCGCTGGGCGATGTGGCCTGCACCTCGTTTTTTCCTGCCAAGCCCCTGGGCTGCTATGGCGACGGCGGCATGCTCTTTGCCCACAACGACGCCATGCACAAGCTGCTCGTCTCCATCCGCGTCCACGGCATGGGTGAGGACAAGTACGAGAACGTGCGCCTTGGCATCAATGGCAGGCTGGACTCCATCCAGGCCGCCGTCCTGCTGGCCAAGTTCGCCATATTCCCGGGCGAGATAGAGAAACGGCAGCAGGTGGCCGACCGCTACGCCGCCCTGCTGGACGACATCGACGGACTGACCGTTCCCACCGTGTCCGAGGGCAACACCTCGGTGTGGGCGCAGTATTCCGTGCTGGCCCGAGACGCGGCGCACAAGGATGCCCTCATGGGCAGGCTCAGGGCGGCGGATATTCCCACCGCCATTTATTATCCAAAACCCCTGCATCTGCAAAAGGCGTTTGCTGGTCTCAAGTATGGCAAGGGGGATTTTCCGGTCAGCGAGAATGTGGCCGGGCGCATCTTCAGCCTGCCCATGCACCCCTATCTGAGCGGCCAGGACCAGGAGGCCGTGGCCGCGGCCATGAAAGGGTAGCCATGTCGACGGATCGCGGTTTCATCGTGCGGATGCTCAAGCCGCTCCTGGCCGGGATAGCCCTGGCCTATCTGGTGACCGCGTTCGTGGACCGGCCCGCGCCTGTGCAGTTCCAGCCCAGGAGCCCCAACGCCTCGGCCCAGGCGAGGATCGTGGAGCCCCAGGTGGACATGGTGGTCGAGAAGAACATCATGAAGCTCGGCTCCCCCCTGTCCAATGTCCGGGCCACGTCCCCGGCGGACAATCCGCTGGCCCGGCTCGAAGTCCGGCCCGTGGTCCGGGGCGAGGACGACAATGCCACGACCCTGTCCCCCGCGCCGCAGGGCGCGGGCGTTGGGGCCGGGAAAATGAGGGGCATCGTGTCCGGGGTACCAGTGACCCCGGCCCAGTGACCCAGGCTCCGTCATCCCTGACAGATCCCCAGGCTGGCGGTTTTGGCCTGGTGCGACCGATTTGCCTCGGCCCGCACCTTCTGGTAGGGGGGCGAGCACAACGCAATCACGCCGGGCCGAGGGTCCGGCCCAAAGGAGAACGACTATGATCAAGATGGAAACCAGCATGGGCGATATCGTCATTGAGCTTGATTTCGACAAGGCCCCCAAGAGCGCGGCCAATTTTCAGCAGTATGTGGCGGACGGCTTCTACGACGGCCTCATCTTCCACCGCGTCATCAATGGCTTCATGGTTCAGGGCGGCGGCATGGACGAGAAGATGAAGGAAAAGGAGACCCGCGCCCCCATCGAGAACGAGGCTGACAACGGCCTGAAAAACGACTGCTACACCCTGGCCATGGCCCGGACCATGGACCCGCACTCCGCGTCTTCGCAGTTTTTCATCAACATCAAGGACAACGGGTTTCTCAACCACTCCGGCAAGAACCCCCAGGGCTGGGGCTACGCCGTGTTCGGCAAGGTGGTCGAGGGCAAGGACGTGGTGGACAAGATCAAGGGTGTGCCCACGGGCCGTCACGGCTTTCACGACGACGTGCCGGTCGAGCCGGTCTTCATCGTCAAGGCCACGGTGGTCGAATAGAGCCTGCCCGCAGGGGCCAGACTCGGTTCTAAAAAAAGATGGCCGGAGGAAGCGATTCCTCCGGCCTTTTTTTGTGGGCATTGTCTTGAAGGCGCTACCCGCCGAGGTAGGCCTTCTTCACTTCCGGGTTTTCCATCAGGGTGGCGCACGGGCCATGGGCCACGATTTCGCCGGTGTCGATGACGTAGCCACGGTGGGCGAACTTGAGGGCCAGGTGGGCGTTCTGCTCGATGAGCAGGATGGTCATCCCCTCTTCGTTGAGCTCCTTGAGGGTGCGGAACATGTCGTACATGAGCAGCGGGGCCAGACCCATGGACGGCTCGTCGAGCATGATGAACTTGCAGCCAGACATGAGCGCGCGGCCCACGGCCAGCATCTGCTGCTCGCCGCCCGACAGGGACTCGGAACGCTGCTTCTTGCGCTCGTTCAGGCGCGGGAAGAGCTGGTAGACCCGTTTGTAGTCGCGGTTGATGTCGTTGACGTCGCCCTTGCGGGCGTAGGTGGCCAGCTTGAGGTTCTCCTCCACCGTCAGGTTGCCGAAGATGTGGCGGCCTTCAGGGACCAGGACAAGGTGCAGGTCGGCCACCACCCTGTCAGGGGCCATGCCCAGGATGGATTGGCCGGCAAAGCGGATGTCACCACTGATGATCTTGGGCGCTTCGGGCGGCGGCAGCTGGGCCACGGCCATCAGAGTGGTCGATTTGCCCGCGCCGTTGGCGCCGATGAGCGTGACGATCTCGCCCTGGCCCACGGTGAACGAGATACCGTGCAGGGCCTCGATGTTGCCGTATTTGACGTGGAGGTTTTCGACTTCGAGAAGTGGGATGTTCATATGGTGTCGTCTCCGAGATAGGCCTTGATGACCGCCGGGTTGCTCTGGATGTCTTCCGCCGTGCCTTCGGCGATGGTGGCACCAAAGTCGATGACCTTGATCCACTGGCACAGGCTGGTGACGACCTTCATCTGGTGCTCGATCATGAAGATGGTGATGTCGAAGTTGTCGTGAATCCAGCGCACCAGTTTGATCAGCCCCTCGACATCCGACGAGTTGAGTCCAGCGGCGGGCTCGTCGAGCAGCAGAAGTTTGGGCTTGATGGACATGGCCCTGGCTATCTCCACGCGCCGCTGCAGGCCGTAGGGCAGGTTCTTGGGCAGCTCCTGGGCGTAGTCGGCCAGGCTCATGGCTTCGAGCAGCTCGAAGGCGATGTTCTCGATGCGCTTTTCGCATTCGCGATACCGCTTGGTGCGCAGGAACGAATCCCAGACCGTGTAGCCCATGCGGTAGTGCTGGGCGATGCGGATGTTGTCGAGCACGGTCATGTCGTGCCACAGCCGGATATTCTGGAAGGTGCGGGCCACGCCGAGCGAGGTCACCTGATGGGGTTTGAGGCCCGCAGTGGGCGTGCCGTCCAGGGTGATGGTCCCCTCGGTGGGCTGGTAGAATCCCGAGATGAGGTTGAAGATGGTGGTCTTGCCGGCCCCGTTGGGACCGATCAGGCCCATCAGCTCCCCGCCCTGCATCTCGACGGAGAATTCGGAAACCGCCTGGAGCCCGCCGAACCTCTGGGTCAGTCCGTCGATTTTGAGTAGCGACATTGCAGGCTCCTTACTTGAACGAGTAGTACTTTTTCAGCTTCGGGAACACGTCCGACAGCTCCTTGTTGCCCATGATGCCTTCGGGCCGAAACTGCATCAGCAGGACCAGGATCAGGGGGATCAGCACCCATTTGATGACGCCTGCCGAAGGTTCCCAGTCGGGGAAGACAAAGGTCACGGGCGAGAGGATGAACTCGATGAGCGACTGGCTCCGGAGCACCTCCATCAGGCCGGTGAACAGGATGGCTGAGAGGACCGCGCCCGAAAGCGAGCCCATGCCGCCCAGGTAGACCATGACCATGGCCTCTGTGGACTTGAGGATGTTGAAGGACTGCGGGTTGACGTAGCCCACGATGTGGGCGAACAGGCCACCCGCGATACCGGCCAGGCCGCTGGAGAGCATGAAGGTGACCAGTTTCATCCGGTCGGTGTTGACGCTCATGATCTCGGCGGCGATCTCGTCCTGGCAGATGGCGTTGACGCCCTTGCCGTAGGTGGACGAGATGAACCGGCGGATGATCCACACGGTGAACACGGTGAAAAGGATGACCCAGAGGAGCATCCAGGGGCCATTGAAGGTGTCGACCATGGCCCAGACCGTGTCCTTCATGCCCTGGAAGCCGCGCGAGCCGCCGATGCTGGGCATGTTCTCGATGGCCGAGATGATCATGTAGTTGACGGCGATGGTGATGATGGCCAGATAGTCGCCCCGTGTCTTGAAGGAGGGCAGGGCCACGATGATGCCAGCCAGGGCCGCCACCGCGCCGCCGATGAAGATGATCAGCGGGAAGACGAACACGGCCATGGACGCCGGGAGCAGCGGCCCGCCCAGCAGCTTGCCGAAGCACAGCACCGACAGGACGGACGAGACGTAGGCGCCCACGCACATGAAGGCCGCATGGCCGCAGGAGAACTCGCCCATGTTGCCGTTCACCAGGTTGAGGCTGGTGGACATGATGATGTTGATGCCGACGAACATGAACACGGCCTGGATGTAGTTGTCGATCAGGCCATACTGCGCCATGGCCAGCATCAACAGACAGGATGCGGCCAGGACGAAATTGAAGGTGTATTTCTGCATTGTTCGTCCTGCCCTAGATCTTGGTGTGCTTTGCGACGCCGAACAATCCCGTGGGCTTCATCCAGAGGATGGCGAGCAGGATGGTGAAGGCGAACAGGTCGCGGTAGGTGGACGGGAAGACCGTGACCACGCCGACCTCGATGAAACCGAGCAGGAAGCCGCCGTAGAAGGCCCCGCGAATGTCGCCGATGCCGCCGACCACTGCCGCGATGAACGCCTTCCAACCGATGAGCGCGCCCATGAAGGGCTCCAGGATGGGGTAGGACATGGCGAAAAGCAGCCCGGCCAGTCCGGCAAAGCTCGAACCGAGGATGAAGGTGAAGACGATGATGGCGTCGATGGGGATGCCCATGAGCGGGATGGCGAACTTGTCGTAGGAGATGCCGCGCATGGCCATGCCAATCTTGGTCTTGGTGACGATGAAGTTGAGGAAGATGAAAACCGCGATGGCGGCGAAAATCACCAGCACCTTGAGGTTGGTCACCGACACCCCGCCGATGTCCCAGATGACCTTGTCGAGCAGGTCGGGAAATTTCTTGCGGCTGGCGCCCAGGGCTGCGAGGTTGCCGTATTCGAGGATCAGGCCGCACATGAGCGCGGTGATGACCACGTAGAGGCGGTGGGCCCCCTTTCGTCGCAGGGGGCGGTAGGCGATGCGCTCGAGCGTCACGCCCACGCAGGCGGTCAGGATCATGGTCAGCGGGATGGCCAGCACAAAGGTGATGGTCGGGTCAAGGCCGAAGACCGGTCCCAGGAGCCAGGAGGCGACGAAGAAGGCGATATACGCGCCCACCATGAAGATGTCGCCGTGGGCGAAGTTGATCAGCGTCAGGACGCCATAGACAAGCGTGTAGCCCAGGGCGATGAGCGCGTAGAAACTTCCCCACTGGAGGGCGTTGAGTATGTTCTGAATGATGAAGTCCACGGCGGTTGTTCCTTGGGTAGTGGATGCTTGGGCCGGTCCCGGTGCGCGGGGACCTGTCAGGCAAACGGCCCGTTGAGTCGTAAAAGGGCGGGGGCCATGAGGCCCCCGCCCGGTGTCGTGGCTGCTGCGTGGTCTCTACGGGCAGACCGACTCTTCGAAGACGAACTCGCCAGTGTCGCTGATCTTGACGACCACGGCGCACTTGATGGGATCGCCCTGAGCGTCAAACTTGGAGGAGCCGGTGATGCCGTCAAAGGACTTGATGGCGGCCAGCCCGTCGCGGATGGCGGTGCGCATCTCGACCGGGTCGGAGTAAACCTTGCCCGCGTTCTTGATGGCCTCGACCATCATGCCGATGGAGTCCCAGGTCAGGGCCGCATAGTCTGCCGGGACCGCGCCGTAGGCTTCCTGGTAGCGGTCGATGAAGACCTTGGTGGCGCCCTGCGCGCCGGCAGCGGCGTAGTGGGTGGAGAAGTAGTTGCCGTAGCACTGCTCGCCGCACAGCGTGACCAGGTCCGGGGTGCCCCAGGCGTCGGAACCCATGAACGGGCCCTTGTAGCCGAGGTCGCGTGCCTGACGGACGATCAGGGCCACCTGGTTGTAGTTGTCAGGGACAAAGATGAAGTCCGGATTGGCGGCCACGATGGTGGTCAGCTGGGCGGAAAAGTCCTGATCCTTGGTGCCGTGGGATTCGAAGGCCACGACCGGGCCCAAACCCTTGGCTTCCCAGGAGGCCTTGAAGATTTCGGCCAGACCCTTGGAGTAGTCGTTGGACACGTCAAAGAGGACGGCAGCCGTCTTGGCGTTGAATTTCTTGGCGGCAAAGTCGGCCACGACCGGGCCCTGGAACGGGTCGAGGAACGCGGCGCGGAAGACCCAGGGGCGGTCAAGCGTGGTGCTCGGGTTGGTGGACCACGGGGAGATCATGGGCACGCGGTTGTCGTTGCAGGTGCCGCCGGCGGGCACGGCCTGCTTGGAGGAGTTGGGGCCGATGATGGCCACGACCTTCTCCTGGTCGATGAGCTTCAGGGCCACGTTGGTGGCGGATTCGGCCTTGGACTCATTGTCCATGTAGATGAATTCGAGGGGGTACTTCTGGCCGCCGACTTCGAGACCTCCCGCGCTGTTGATGTCCTTGAGGTACATCTCGGCAGCGTTCTTGGAGCCTTCGCCCACTTCGGGGATGTCACCGGTCAGGGGCAGGTTGAAACCGATCTTGATGGTCTGAGCCTTGTCTTCGCCGCAACCGGCAAGAAGAAAGGCGCTGCACACGAGCATGAGGCTAAGCAAGCCTACACCTTTAAGAAAACCTTTCATCATTTCCTCCTCTCATATGAATTACGTAGTGTCCCAACGGAAAACAAGACTGATCTATACACCAAAAGAGACATCTGTAAAAGGGGTTTTGCGCCAGACATTTTTGCAAAAACCGCAGTATGCTTGAATAAACTTCGCATAAATTGAGTATTGGCAAGGGAAAAGTCGTGCAAAACAAATTTACGGCGAATGAATTTTTTCATTAATGTCAAGAATGCAACGCCCCCTGAAAGCCAGGGCCGCCAGCGGGGCGTGAAACGCAAATCCGTGCTTGGAGCGGACACGGTGCCTGCTGTGGGAGAGCGGTGCATTCGCGGTGCACATGCGTCGGGGCCGGGTGGATGCTGTCACACCCCGACCGTTCCGCCTAGTCGGTTCGCGCGGTTCTGTTTTTTCTGGCTGCGGATCTGGCCGCCTCCTCTTCGCGCAGGGCGCGGCGCAGCACCTTGCCGACCATGGTCTTGGGCAGCGAGGCGCGAAACTCCACCTGACGCGGAACCTTGTAGCTGGCGAGCTTTTCTCTACAGTAGGCCATGACCTCGTTGCGGGTCAGGCTCTCGCCCTCTCGCAGCACCACGTAGGCCTTGACGATCTCGCCCCTGGCGTCGTGGGGGATGCCCACGCTGACCGCCTCCTCGATCTTGGGGTGGGTGTGCAGCACCTCGTCGATCTCGCGGGGGTAGATGTTGTATCCGCCGGAGATGATGAGGTCTTTCTTGCGGTCCACGATGTAGAAATACCCCTCTTCGTCCATGTAGGCGATGTCGCCGGTGTAGAGCCAGCCGTTTCTGAGCACGTCGGCAGTGGCATCGGGGCGGTTGTAGTACCCCTGCATGACCTGGGGGCCGCGGATGACCAGCTCGCCGCGTTTGCCTGGCGGCAGCGCCTCGCCGCCCACGTCCATGTCCACGATCTTGGCGTCGGTGTCCGGGAAGGGCAGGCCGATGGAGCCGGGCTTGCGCACGCCCTTGATGGGGTTGAAGTGGGTCACGGGCGAGGCCTCGGTCAGGCCGTATCCCTCGGCGATGGCTGTGCCGGCGCGCGTCTTGAACTGCTCCATGTGCTCTACCGGCATGGGTGCGGAGCCGGATACGCAACAGTTGATGCTGGAGAGGTCGTATTTGGCGATGTCCTTTTGCTGGAGCAGCGAGACATACAGGGAGGGTGCGCCGGGAAAGACCGTGGGCTTGAGCTTTTGAATGCCCTTGAGCACGTCCAGCGGCACATAGCGCGGGAAGGGCGTCAGGGTTGCGCCCATGCTGGTGGGCCAGGCCAGGCAGGTGGTGAAGCCGTATATATGGAAATAGGGCAGCACGCCGATGAAGGTCTCCTGCCGCTGTCCCAATGTGTGCATCATGGACTGGCACTGCTGGATGTTGGCCCCGATGTTGACGTGGGTCAGGACACACCCCTTGGCAACGCCCGTGGTGCCGCCGGTGTACTGGAGCAGGGCCGTGTCGTCCGGGTCCACGCGCTCGTTGGTGAAGGTCTTGCTCCCCTTGGTCAGGGTTTTGAAGGGCAGGACGCGCGTCTTGTCATAGGGCACCTTGGGCGCGGACCCGTTTTTCATCGTCTGGAGCGCGTAGAGCAGATTCAGGGGAAACTTGAGCCCCTCGCCGATGGAGGTGACGAAGAATTTCTCCACCGGAATGACCGGGCGCAGCTTGTCGAGCTTGGGCCAGAGCAGGTCCAGGGTGATGCAGGTGCGCACGTCAGCATCGTTGAACTGGTGGATGATCTCCGTCTCCATGTAGAGCGGGTTGGTCATCACGGCGATGGCTCCGCTGCGCAGGGTGCCCCACACGGCGATGATGGTCTGGGGCAGGTTGGGCAGCATCAGGGCCACGCGGTCGCCCTTGCGCACCCCGGCCTCGCGCAGGTTGGCGGCAAAGACCTCGGTCATGGTCTTGAGCCTGGCGTAGGTCACTGACCAGTTTTTGAAGACGATTGCCTTGCGTCCCGGCCACTTGTGGGCGGCCCTGTCCAGGAATTTGAACAGAGGGAGTTTTTCATAGTCCAGGGTCGGGGAAACCTCGGCATCATAGGATTTGAGCCAGGGGCGGTCTATCTGCTCCATTGGGCGTCCTTTGGGAGTGATTTTGCCCGGCAATGGGCTTGAAGAAGGTATATTAGAGGCGGATTTCGGTCAATACGGCATGTTTGAAACACGCACCTGTCGCGGATTTGACGCTGGCGGCCAGCACGAAGTCCGTTTTTCCTCCCGCTGTGCGCCCCAAGGCCGAACGAAAAATTAAGATGAATAAATGCGAATTGTTATTCTTCATCATTCCGAGTCCGAGCAATTTAAATCTTGTTTGGCAGAGATTTTGCTAGTCGAAAGAACGGCACAGGTGGGGAAATGATTGCCCAGCCTCATAAAGTAATGTGCCGGATGAACCGATTATTCAGTATGTCAACGATCCACCCTTTGGGGCGAATCAAGGGCAAGGGGCGGAGAGGACCGGCAAAGCGTTGCCGGGCGTCAAGTTGACAGGGTTCCTGTGCCAGACTAGAGTGGCACACCCCGTGCCAGAATCCGCTTCTCACCGGAATGAATCATTGACCGAGCGAACGACTGAGAGATTCAATGTCAGATCATGTGAATGCAAATATGGGTATGCTGATCACGGACGGCTTTTACCTCAAGCCCAGCAAGAGCACCCGCGTCCTGGCCATTCTGGACGCCCTGTCCCGTGATTCGGCGCTTTCCCAGTTCGAGCTCGGCAAGCAGCTCAATCTCTCCGGTGCCATGGTCAACCAGTATCTCAAGCAGCTCCAGTCGGGCGGGTTGGTCGAGTTTTTGCCGGTCAACGGCAAGAGCTACCGCTACGCCCTCACGGACCATGGCAAGCAGTCCAGGCGCAGGATGTTCTCCGACTATTCGTCCGAGACCGTGCGCCTGTACACCACCATCAAGGATTTCGTGATGTCGAAGCTGACCGGGCTTCGCGACAAGGGGAAGAAACGGCTCGCGCTCTTTGGCGCGTCCGAGACCTGTGAGGTCGTCCTGTCCGCCCTGCGAGACAGCGATTTTCAGGTGGTTGTGCTTCTTGACAACGATTCCAGAAAACAGGGGCAGATTTTCAACGGGCATGTGGTTTCCGCGCCGCATGTTCTGGATCAGGTCGACTGTGATGCCGTGGTCATCACCTCGTTCGGCAAGCAGGCCGAGATATACGAGCAGATAAAGCCACTCTCCGAAAAGCGCGGATTCCAAATCGTGAGATTTTGATTATGAAACAGATTCAGTCCGTTACGCTGCGTTCCGGCGTCACCATCGGCCAAGGCCATCCCTGCTTCGTCGTTGCCGAGATCGGCAACAACCACCAGGGCGACTTTCTTGTGGCACGGCAGATGATCGACGAGGCCGCGGCCGCAGGTGTCCAGGGCGTCAAGTTTCAGAAACGCGACATGGAGGCGCTGCTGACCAGAGAGGGTCGCGCCGCCCCCTACACAGGGTGCAACAGCTTTGGCCCCACATATGGGGAGCACCGCAATGCCCTGGAGCTTTCCATCGAGCAGATGGGCCAGCTCAAGGAGTACAGCGAGTCCCTCGGCCTGGTCTTCTTCGCCTCGGCCTGGGACGAGCCCAGCCTGCGGCAGGTGCTCGGCCTTGATGTGGAGCTGCTCAAGATCTGCTCGGCCGATCTGGTCAATGTTCCCCTGGTGCGCAAGTACGCGGCCACGGGCATCCCCATCATCCTGTCCACGGGCATGAGCTCCCTTGAGGACATCGATGTGGCCCTGGCCGAGATCCGCGCCTACCACGACGACGTGGTCCTGCTGCACTGCAACTCCACCTACCCCTGCCCCGAGGAGAAGATCGGCCTGCCGGTCATGGAGGGGTTGCGCGAGCGGTACGGCCTGCCTGTAGGCTACTCCGGCCACGAGCAGGGCATTGGTCCCAGCGTGGCCGCCGTGGCCCTGGGCGCCTGCGTTGTCGAGCGCCATTTCACCCTGGACAAGACTCTCAAGGGCACCGACCATCAGGCCTCCCTGGAGCCCGAAGAGCTGGCCCGGATGGTGGGCATGATCCAGGAAGTGGAAAAGGCCATGCGCGTCAAGGGCAAGAAGGTTTTTCCCGAGGAGCAGGCCGCTGCCAAAAAGCTGCGCAAGTGCATCGTCTTTTCGCGCGATCTGCCTGCCGGGCATGTGCTGACCGAGTCGGACCTGACCACCCGCAGCCCGCGCGTGGGCGTGTCGCCAGTCCATTGGGACGAGGTTCTGGGCGCGACGTTGGGCCGGTCCGTCAAGCACGAGGAGCCGGTGCAGTGGGACACCCTGCGTCTGCTTGCCGAGGAGTGCGTGGGCGCGGCCAGCTCCTAGAGTGGAGCGACCGGTTCGCGACCCTGTGAATCCACGGGCCGCTGTCCGCATCTGCGGGCGGCGGCCTTTTTGCGTCTTTATTGCGCCCTTGGGTCGGGCTGGGAGTGCGCGAAGTGTAAAAAATCATTCAACTCCCGGTGCGGGAGTGGTATGCGGTTGGTTAATGCATGCACCGCGCACAGGAGGGACCATGAGCGGACAGGACATTCTGCTGGAAACAGGTACAAACGAGCTTGAGATAATTGAATTTTTTGTCCACGAGAAGACCGAGCAAGGTCCCAGGACCCATTATTTCGGGGTCAACGTGGCCAAGGTTCTCGAGGTGGTCGAGGCTCCGGAGGGTTTGGAAGGGTCCGAGGCTGCCACGCATCCGAGCTTTCTGGGGACCATTCCCCTGCGCGATCTCATTCTGCCGGTGGTGGATCTGAGCGTCTGGCTCAACGTGGAGCGGGCCAAGAGCGTCAACGAGCCGATCATCGTCACGGAGTTCAACGCCACCATCACAGGGTTTCTCGTCTCCGGCGTGACCCAGATCCACCGGGTCAACTGGAAGGACGTGGAGCCGCCCAGCAAGTACGTGGCCAGCATGGACACCAACTGCATCACCGGCACGGTGCAGCTCAACGACCGTTTCGTGCTCATGCTCGATCTGGAGCGGATGCTGGCCGATCTCGACGGCGACAGCCAAGCCCACTCCTCCGGGCCGGGCGTCTACTCGGAGGAGCGCTACCGCGCCCTGGTGGCCGACGACTCGACCTCGGTGCGCGAACTGCTGCGCAGGAATTTCACGGAGGCGAATTTCGAGGTGACCTTGGTCGGCGACGGGGCCGAGGCGTGGGACCGTCTGCTGGCCATCAAGGCCAGGGTCGAGCAGGAGGGCGGGAGCCCGCTGGATCATCTCGACGCCGTGGTCTCGGATATCGAGATGCCGCGCATGGACGGCTACACCCTGACCCGCAAGATCAAGGAGGACCCTGTCCTCAAGGTGCTGCCGGTAGCCCTGTTCTCGTCGCTCATCTCCAAGGGTGTGGAGCACAAGGGTCATGCGGTCAAGGCCGACGCCCAGGTGACCAAGCCGGAGTTCCATGGTCTGACGGCAAAAGTCATTGATCTGATCCGCCGCTGGAAGGCCGAGGCTGCGGCCTGACGAGCGCCTTCCGCCGCCCTGCGCCTGTCCGCTCCCGGCCAAAGGCCTACAGGGTGGCTTCGCCCAGGGCTTCGCGCAGGGTGCTGACGCCGCAGGAGTGGCGCATGATCACGGGCACGTTCGTGCCGCGCAGGGCAGCCATCACGTCCTTGCGCGCCTTGTGGGACACCTTGTTGGTGAACAGGACCACGAAGTCCACATTTCCGAGCGAGCCCGAGATGGACCGCTCCTTGCCCGTGTAGCACTTGAGCCTGATGCCACTCTTCTCCGCCTCGGTCATGTATTCCCGCTTGAGCCTGTCCATTCCGCCGATCAATGCCGCGCACATGCTGGCCTCCGTGGTTGAAATTGAAAATCGTTTTCAACCAATACGAGGGGCCGCAGGGATTGTCAACCACGGAGATGGGGGAAAGTGAAAACGTCACAAATCTGAAAATTTGCGCGCCCACGGTATGATTTTTTTAAAGATAATTCAATGAACTGACTGTGTTCTCTGTCAATTCCGGCCCGAAGCGTCTCAGATGTTCAGAAATCCTACTCCTCCACAAAGTCCCAGCTTTCGCCTTCGGGGTCGATTTCGGGCAGGACGCAGGACGGGATGCGGACCACGCGGTTGCCCTTGCCGCGGTCGAGGAGCAGGGGGGGCGCGCCGATGATGACGTTGGCCGTGCCGCCGAGCAGGGCCTGGCTGGTGGAGCCGGTGAAGTCGCCAAGCTCGGTCCAGGCAAAGGTGTTGGCCGTGGCCGTGAGCGCCTCGAAGGGGTAGCAGTAGAGGGCGTAGCGGGCCTGGCCGCGCACCCGGTTGTTGGCGAAGAAGCCGCGCGAGCCGGTCTGGATGATGCCGCGCGCCTCGGAGCCGCCGCCCATGACGATGTCGTTGCAGGTGGCCACGATGTCGTTGGCGTAGAGGAGCAGGCCCGACGAGCCGTCGCCGCGCGCCTCGATGCGGTTGCCGGTCAGGGTGATGCGGTTGTTGCGCGCAAAATCCGCGCCCCCGCTGGTGTCGAAGTACCACCCGGCCTCGATGCCGTTGGGGCCGTACTTGTGCGGGTATTCCACGCCGCTGTCCGCGGTGATGATCTGGTTGTTCTCGATGACGATGGCCCCCTGGGCCTTGTCGTTCAGGGCATTGTCCAGCGTTTCGATGCCGTTTCGCGACACCTTGTGGATCAGGTTGCCCTTGATGACCATGTCCGCGCCCCAGGTCCAGTCGGCCACGATGCCGTAGCCCGCGGTCTTTTCCGGGGCGTCGGTGGTCATGTTGAACCGGTTGTCCTCGATGCGGATGGTCCCGGTGGCCGCGTTCTTGAGGGGTTTGGCCGGGGAGTCGAGCCGGTTGCCCACCACCACGCCCGCCTGGAAGCGCAGGGTGTCGCCCCCGGCCCACTTGACGGGCAGCTCCTGCGGGGTCACGCGGCTCACGGTGCAGTCACGGACATCAAGCCCGCCCACATGGGGAAAGTGGAGCGGGGTGCCCTTGGCCCCCTCGAAGCGGATGGAGCGCACCACAACCAGCGGCCCCTTGCCCGCCGGGGGCGCGCCCTTGACCGGCAGGGGGGAGTAAAAGGTCCAGAACCCGCCGATGATCCGGGTGAGAGGTTCGCCCGCACCGTCCGCCTCGCCCTGGATGCGGGTGTCGCGGGTGATCCTGACCCGCCCGTCCGGGCCGAAGTTGAAGGTGCCGCGCAGAATGACCAGACCGCCCTGGTCTGCCGCGGCCTGGACGTTGGCAACATCCTGGGTCGGATTGCCTGTGCCGGTCACGGCCTGGTTGGCACCGGCTGGCCGGGCCAGGAAGAGAAGCATGACGAGAACGGGAATAAGCCTGTGCATCGGGTCTCCGGCGTGGAAGTTGGCGGCCTGCGGCTGCTACGTCTTTGGTTTTTACATGGTTTGCCGAGGATACTCAAACACCTTTGCAGGTTGACGCGAAGGCTGGCCGGATGGCAATATTCCAAGGAGTTATTTTTTGAACGGGTCGCTTGTATCCGTGGTTGGAAGTGGCGTATAGTTATGATCTCGAAAAGTGTCTTTTGCGTGTAGCGGTTCGCCCGACAATGTCGGGCGTCACAGTCTGAGGGGGATGCCATGCGTTTGAGTACCAGGATGACATTGATGCAGGTTGCGACGGTGACTGCGGCCATCGTGGCCCTGTGTTGGGTTTTTGTCAGCCAGATCACTGGATACGCCAGGACCGAAATGGAGGATTTCCGCCAGCAGGCGCTGGCCGAGGAAAAGACCCAGCTCAAGGACTTTGTCCAGATGGCCGAAGGGATCATCCAGAGCTACCATGACCGGTCGCAGGATGTCGACGCCCTGATGGAGGCCAAGCGGGCCGAGCTGAAACGGGTCGTGGACACGGTCCACGGTCAGGTCCAGGCCTTCCACGAGCAGAACCGGGACATCCTGACTCGCCGGGAGCTGCTCGACGGGCTGGCGGAGATCGTGCTTCCTGCCCGGTACGACGGCGATAACTATGTCTGGGTCAACGACCTGGACAGCGTCATGCTTGTCCACCCCTCGCCCGCACTCATGGGCAAGGACGCCAGCGGCCTGCAGGACAACCAGGGCGCCTATGTCATCCGCGACATGGCCGAGCTGGCCCGGCGCGACGGCGAGGGCATGACCTCCTACTTGTGGCCCAGGCCGGGCGAGAGCGAGGCCAAGCTCAAGATTTCCTATGTCAGGCTCGTGCCCGGCACAGACTGGGTGGTGGGCACCGGCGCGTGGATCGAGGACATCACGGTGGAGATGAAGGCCGAGGCCCTGGCCGAGGTCGCCAAGATGCGCCAGAGCGACGGCAACTATTTCTGGATCACGGACCTCAATACCCGGATGGTCATGCACCCGATCAGTCCGGAGCTGGACGGCACGGATGTGTCCGGCACCCGGGACGCGCAGGGCAAGGCGCTGTTCGTGGACATGACCCAGGCGGCCAGGGGCCAGGGCGAGGGCTTCATCGACTATTCCTGGGCCAAGCCCGGCAAGGGGGAGGCCGTGCCCAAGCTCTCCTATGTCCAGCTCTTCAAGCCCTGGGGGTGGGTCGTGGGCATGGGCGTGTATCTCGACGACATCGACAAGGCCGTGCTGGCGCGGCAGGAGTCGCTTGACCAGACCATCCGCTCTATGCTGCTGCTAGTCCTGGGCGTGTCCGCTGTCCTGGCGCTGCTCGGCGTGGGCGCGGGTATCGCGGGCTCACGGTCTGTGACCGGCACCATCGGCGGTGAGCCGGTGGACATCGCGGGCATCGCGGCCCGCGTTTCGGGCGGCGACCTGACCATCGCCTCGGCCAGTGGCGGGAAGGAGCGGGGGATTCTCAAGTCCATGCGGGAGATGGCGACCAACTTGAGCGGCGTGGTCTCCGAGGTGCAGGCAGCCACGGACAACGTGGCGTCGGGCAGCGAGGAGCTTTCAGCCGCGTCCGAGACCCTGTCCCAGTCCACGGTGGAGCAGGCCGCGTCCATCGAGGAGGTCTCGGCCTCGCTGGTCGAGATCGTGGGGTCCATCCGCAAGAACGCCGAGAACGCCGAGACCACCAGCCGGATCGCGGACTCCACCAATCGCGATATCGAGGCGGGCGGCGAGGCTGTGCGCAAGACCGTGTCGGCCATGCGGGAGATCGCGGACAAGATCGTGTTTATCGAGGAGATCGCCCGGCAGACCAACCTGCTCGCCCTCAACGCGGCCATCGAAGCGGCCCGGGCCGGGGAGCAGGGCAAGGGGTTTGCCGTGGTCGCCGCCGAGGTCCGCAAGCTGGCCGAGCGCAGCGCGGGCACTGCCCAGGAGATTCGCGGCCTGTCGGCCACCAGTGTGGTGGTGGCCGAGCAGACCGGCGAACTCTTTGACAAGTTGACCCCGGAGATTGCCAGGACCGCGATCCTGATCAAGGAGGTCGCCCAGGTCTGTGCCGAGCAGAACCACGGCGTGAGCCAGATCGAGCGGGCCATGCAGCAGCTCGATGCTGTCATTCAGCAAAACGCCATGGCGTCAGAAGAGATGGCCTCGACATCCCAGGAGCTGGCGGGGCAGGCTTGCGCTCTGCAGGACGCGATGCGCTATTTCCGCGTCGAGGAGGCCGTGGCCCAGGTCGCGGTGCGGCGTCCTGCGCAGCCAGCCCTGCCTGGGCCGGTGGTGCAGTAAGTCGGTTTGGGATTTGCTCAGTACCCCCGGTGGGGCGGCACCGGGCGCGAATGGCGGAGGGTTGGCCGGGCCTTGGCATTTTCGCGGTCCTGGCCGCGAACGGCGTGGGCCACGGCCCGGCAGGCCGCGGCAAGGTCCGCGCCCGCTGCTATGGCCGCCACCTGGAGTTTGAGCGTCCTGGCGATGACAACCTGTCCGGCCCAGGCCGGGTACCCGGACCAGAATCTGACCGCGCCCTCCCTGTCGTCCAGCTTGGCTGCGGCGTATCCGGCGTGGAGAAAGGCGTCCGGGATTTCCTTGGCGGCCAGGGCGCGCTCAAACACGCGCAGGGCGTCGCTGTCGCGGCCAATGCGGACATAGCAGATGCCCGCCCGGACGAGATGGGACGGATGCACGGGCCGCCACGCCTTTTCCCTGGCGTCAAGATGGGTGTCGTAGTCGAGCGCGCCCTGGCGAAAACACGCCAGCGCAGCATTGATGTCGCCCCGCTGCTCGGCTGCGCGGCCCCGCTCGAAATTTCGCTGGCCCCTGCGGGAGGCCGGGATGAATCGGGAGAGGAGGGACATGCCGGATCATAGCGGGTTGCAGCGGCAGCGGCAACCTGTCGGCATGGACCGGCCTTGAGAGGTGGGAAATGCGCCCGGACAGCATCGTCCCGATGTCTGCCCGGCGGGAACGGACTGGCCGCATCCCGTGGCGGGACACGGCCAGGATGGTCTGCGTATCAGGCGCGCATGCCGTCCAGAGAGTATCCCATCTCGGTGGCCATGAACTGGAGCGGGCGGATGTCGCGCGTCACTTTCATGATTTCGAGCAGCGTCTCTGCGCCGAGCTTGGCGCTGGCATCAAAGGGATTGATCTCGCGCATGAGGGTGGAATACGGCTTGTTGATCTTCTCGGCCACGACCTTGGCCTGGATGCCGCTGTCAAGAATGCAGTCCTGGACGACCTTGGTCACGTTTTTCTCAAACATCACTCCCTCCACATGGTTGCATTGGCGAATCAGATGCGGTTGAAATCTGATTTCCTATGAGCAATCGGCGTGCCAACCACGGCTGATTTCCGGTATGTCCCACAAAATCTAACGGTTATAAAAAGTCTAAACTTCCAGTGATTGCGGGGGAGTGGCGTAAATGTGTCGCATTCAATGCGACATGTGCGACTAATGTGTCGCATGTGTCGCATTGCGACACTGCCATGGGCAGGGCAAAGGAAAGGGAGCCGCCGAAGCGGCTCCCTTTGGGGGGAGGCCCGTTTGACCGGGCGCCCGAACCATTCACAGGCTTTCAGGGGTGTGGGTTGCGGTCCATTCCTAGGTGCCGTTGGAGGTGTTCGGCTGGTTCGGGCTTAAGAGTTGGAATCCTTGACCCAATCTTGGGCCCAGGACTTCCAGGACTCGATGTACGGGTGCCAGCACTGGCGTCCGATGATGATGTCGAGAATCTTGGATATGTTCAGCTTGGAAAACATGGCGCTCTCCTTACGAATGACGGGTTGAGTCGGGTTGTGATGCGATCAGGTCCCTCGCCGTGCCGGGCATTGTGGTAACAGCGGCCTCGGCGTGCGCTGTTTTCAGGCTGCGTTCCACGTGTCGGATGGTCTCGCCGAACAGATCCTCGCTGCGGTAGGCTGTCAGGAGACTGGTGCGGACGCTGCCGATGATGTTCCCATAAATGATGAGTGCCGTGTCCTCCACCGGGAGCGGGCGGATGGAGCCGTCGGCCATGCCCCGGCTGACGCAGCGGGCAAGCACGTCGATGAAGTGGCGGAACTTGGCGGCCACCTTGGTGGCATCGACTTCGGGCTCCATGTGGCTGAAAGGGGAGCAGCGCAGCAGGATGGGGAACCTGTGGCGGTGGCGATTGGTGAAGTCGAAGTAGGCGGTCATGTAGCTGACCACGCTTTCAAGGCCGGTCCTGTCGCCTGCCACGGCCTCTTCGAGCCGGGTGTAGAGGCGGTCGGCCATGTCGAATCCCGCGGCCAGGAACAACTGCTGCTTGTTGCCGAAATAGTGGGAGACCAGGCCAAAGGAAACCTCGGCGCGACCAGCCACGTCCTTGACCGTGGTGGCTGAGAATCCCAGCTGGCCAAAGGCCTCCTGGGCTGCGCGAAGTATCTTTTCCTTCCTGGTCATGCTCTGGCCGCTCCTGCCGGTTCTGGGACAGATTGATTGTGCAATCAGTGTTCTGATTCCTCAATAGATTGATTGTGCAATCAGTGTCAAGGGGATTGTGATGATTTTTTTGGGGCCGGGATGCACGGCAATTCCCCTGGTCTGGCCGCTGCCGGAGTGGCTCAGGGCCTCCTTTGGGGCGGTTTGGCCGCGATCGTTGCCGAAAAGATGCTTGCCTGGATGGCCCAGGGACGGTAGTGAGTGGCCCGCGCCGGGGGGAACCCTCCCCGGCAGTCCTTTTTCCGGGGAGCATCCATGTCACTGAGCATCGGTATCGTCGGGCTGCCCAATGTCGGCAAGTCCACCCTTTTCAACGCCCTGACCAAGGCCCAGAACGCCGAGTGCGCCAACTATGCCTTTTGCACCATAGAGCCCAACAAGGCCGTGGTCCCGGTGCCGGACCCCCGGCTCCAGGTCCTGGCTGATCTGGTCCGCCCGCAGCGGGTGCAGCACTCCACGGTGGATTTTGTGGACATCGCCGGGCTGGTGGCCGGCGCCAGCAAGGGCGAGGGCCTTGGCAACAAATTTCTGGCCAACATCCGCGAGACCCAGGCCATCCTGCACGTTGTCCGCTGTTTTGACGACGACGACGTCATCCATGTGTCCAACTCCGTGGACCCCCTGCGCGACATCGAGATCATCGAGACCGAGCTGCTGCTGGCCGATGTCCAGGCGCTCGACACCCGCATCGAGCGGATGGGGAAGCAGCTCAAGGGCGACAAGGGGCTGGGGCCGAAGATCGAGGTGGCCAAGCGGCTGCTGGCCCACATGAACCAGGGCGGCCCGGCCTCATCCTTTGCCGAGGAGTCCAAGGTGCTGGCCGAGCTGCTGGCCGAGATGCGGCTGATCACCTCAAAGAAGGTCATCTACTGCGCCAATGTGGACGAGGAGGGCGTGGCTGAGGACAACGACCATGTCCGGCTGGTGCGCGGCCTTGCCATGGAGCGCGGGGCCGAGTTCGTCAATATTTCCGCCAAGATGGAAGAGGATTTGGTCGGGCTTGAAGAGGACGAGTACCAGGAGTTCATGGAGTCCTACGGCATCTCCGAGTCCGGGCTTGACCAGATCATCCGTACCGGGTTCCGCTCCCTGGGCCTGATCAGCTATTTCACCGCCGGGGTCAAGGAGGTCCGTGCCTGGACCATCAATGACGGGGACAAGGCCCCCAGGGCGGCGGCAGCCATCCACACCGATTTCGAGCGCGGCTTCATCCGGGCCGAGGTCATCGGCTATGACCAGTTCGTGGCGCACGGCTCCGAGGCCAGGTGCCGCGCTGCCGGGGCGCTGCGCGTGGAGGGCAAGGAGTACGTGGTCAGGGACGGCGACGTGGTCCATTTTCTCTTCAATGTTTGATCTCAATGTTTGATCGGGCCTGACTTCGTGAAAGCAAAGGCTCCCGACCGCAACGCGGTCAGGAGCCTTTTTTCTTGCGTTGGCAGTGGTCGGTTAGTCGTCGAAATTGCCCTTGGGGCCTTTGTCGGTGCCGATGGCTGCGGCCTGGGCCTTGATCTTCTCCACAGTCCACTCGGCAACGTCCTCGAAGGCTTCCGCCTTGGGGCCGAGATCGTGGGAGCCGGCCTTGACGATGAGCTCGCAGGCGATGGGCGCGGTGTCTGCGGCGTTGAAGACATCCACCAGCAGGTGGTGGACGAAGTCTTCCACGGCCCCGGCCATGCGCTGGCGCACGCGCGCGTCCTGGCCCTGCCAGCGGCGCTCAAAGGGCAGGTTGAGCTTCTTGTAGTCGCCGCCGCTGAGCTTCTTGTCGACGGCGTAGGCCACCATTTCGGCCCACAGGGCGTCATCCACGCCTTCGCCCTTGATTTTGTCGAACAGGCCATCCTCGGTCATGATGGCGTTGCCGAAATCGTTGACGCGCACGCCCCAGGAGATCATCTGCAGGGCCGTGGCCACGTTGGCCTTGGTGGTGTTGGTCCTGGCCGCGATCTCCTTGAGCCGCTGGGAGTCGTTGCCCGAGGTGCCGTGCTGCGCGCCCGAGGTGCCGTAGGGGGTCAGAGCCTTGTGAATCTCGGCGGTCAGCTCCACCTGGATGCCGGTGCCCGAGGCCTCGATGCCGTGGGTGGTGCCGTTGTTGAGCGCGATCCAGTCCGGGCACAGGCCGTGGGCGTTGAGCCCCTGGCAGAGGTATTTGGCCTCCACGGGGGTGGACAGGCCAAAGGCGCCCTTGATCTCGCCGATCTCGGTCTCGTAGCCGGACCACGACGGGATGGTCGGGGAGACCTCGATATTGGCGAGCAGGTTCAGGTCGTCGGTCATGTGCGAGGCGTCGAGCGCGATGGAGGTGATGCCCGCGTCGAACAGCGACGGGATCTCTGCCTTGGCCACGGCCACGTCATCCCATTTCTTCATGAAGTAATGGTCCGCGTGCACGGCCACCGGCACGGTGATGCCGAGCATGTTGCACAGGTAGTCCACGCGCCGGGCGATGTTCCACAGGGTGGTCGGGCAATAGGTGGCCTCGCTGCGGGCGATCTCGATGATGATGGCCGCGTTGGCCCGTTGGGCGGCGCGGAGCGCGCCCTCGATGATGAAGATGTTGCGCCCGTTGGCGGCGATGGTCATGGCCCCGCCCTTTTTGAGCATGGCCCGGTCGATCACCTTGCCGCTGACGATGAGCGCTTCGGAATTGGGAAAATTCTGAACCACGTTCGGCGGCCGACCAACCGAGAGTGCTTTTTTGAACGTATCCTGGGACATGCCCTTCCTCCTTGGAGAGTTTGTGTGCAACCGTTAAAATAGAACGAATTGTCCCTGAAAGTCAAAATGGATCGTCTGCATTTCCTGGCCTGTGCACACAGCCGCCCGTCCTCCCGGCGCGTTTGCGGCGCAGGCCGGGATGGCGGGCGGGAGATGGCCGAAAGCGCGCAGGAGCCGCGTGGTCCTGTGCGCTTTTGGCCGTGGCTACATGGTGGCTTCTGGGTGCCGCGCTGGCGTATCCGTGCCCTTTCTCGTCACCTTGGGCTCGGCCATGGGCTCAAGGGGCATCAGGGTGTAGCCCAGCTCCCTGGCCATGAATTCGAGCACCGAGACATTGTGCGTGGCCTTGACGATCTCGAACATGGTCTCTGCACCCAGCTTGGCATGGGCGTCGAAAGGATTGAGCTCACGAAGCAGCGTCGAATACGGCTTCTTGATCGTCTTGCATACCAGTTTTGCCGGGATGCGCCCCTCAAGCACCATGTCCTGAACTTTTTTGGTCAAGCTCTTTTCAAACATGAGATCCCCCACTGATTGAAATTTGTGGCCTAGTATTAATTATTACCCAGCATTCACGGATTTCGTCAACGAAAAACAGAAATTCAGGCAAAATATTGGAACAGCCTGTCCCGGGTGCGGGACAGGCTGAGGAAGAAAGAGAGCGGTTACGGATGGTTGTTGTCGAAGCGGTGATCAGAGGCCGAGAGAGAAGCAGACCGTGAGCTCGTTGGCGTCGCCGGTACGGGCATAGGAGCAGGCGTCGGACATGGTGGTGACAAAGAGGATGCCCAGTCCGCCCACGGCGCGCTCCTCCACGCTGGCCGAGATGTCGGGTCTGGGCGCGGTCAGAGGGTTGAAGGGTGTGCCCCAGTCCCGGATCAGGCAGCAGAACGTGGCGTCGCTCACCGCGCACTCGACCTCGAACCGGCCCTCCTTGCCGCCGTAGGCATGATGGGCCACGTTGACCAGGGCTTCTTCAAGCACGAGGTCGATCCTGGGCGTTGCGGCCAGGGCGACCCCGGCCTGCGCGGCCTCTGAGAGGACGAATTCGCGAACCAGGGGCAGGCTCGAAAGGTCGGGGGTGGCGTCGAAGACGGGCATGGGCTCAACTGGCCAGTGCGTCTTCCAGGGTCGGATGCAGGGTGAACATGGCGGCGAATCCCGAGACCACGAACACTTCCTCCACCATGCCCGAAAGGTTGCAGAAGGTCAGGCTGCCCTTGGCACCCTTGAGCTGCTTGGCCGCCGAAAGGATGCTGCGCAACCCGGCGGAGCTGATGTATTCGAGGCCCGAAAGGTCAGCGATGACGTTGACATCGCCCGTAGCGAGCCATTCCCGGCACTGGGCGTCGAACTCCTGGGCCGTGATGGCGTCCAGGCGGCCGCTGACCGAAACCACGAGCTTGTCCCCGTCTTTTTTGTTCTTGAAATCCATTATAATCTCCTTTTATTTTTTGCACTTGCCACAATATTGCATGGCGAGCATGGTGATGTCGTCCGATTGTTCGGCCCCGCGTGCGAACCGGAGCACTGAGTCGTTGACGGTCTTGACCAGGGCCGGGGCGAGCCGGTCCGGAATCTCGGCCACGGTACGCATGAGCCGGTCCTCGGAGTAGAGGGTCTGCTCCGGATCCATGGCCTCGGTCACGCCGTCGGTGTAGATGAACAGGATGTCGCCCGGCTCCATGGTCATGGTCTTTGTCGAGTATTCCATGCCGTCCATGATGCCGGCCACCGGCTCGCCAAAGGGCGGAACCCATTGCGGCTCGCCGCCACAGGGCAGGAGGATGGGCGGGTTGTGGCCCGCGTTGGCGTAGCGGGTCTCGCCGGTCTCTATATCAATGATGGCCAGGAACAGGGTCACGAACATGCACG
The DNA here is from genome assembly GCF_000176915.2 of Pseudodesulfovibrio aespoeensis Aspo-2. Lineage (NCBI taxonomy): Bacteria > Pseudomonadati > Thermodesulfobacteriota > Desulfovibrionia > Desulfovibrionales > Desulfovibrionaceae > Pseudodesulfovibrio > Pseudodesulfovibrio aespoeensis. The sequence goes on along the minus strand of NC_014844.1, from coordinate 3,196,387 downwards.
ACTCGTTTTCCGAGGCCAGGTCGGCGTTGACCTTGCTCAGAATTTGGCCGGGGTCAAGCCCTTTTTCGGCCACCACCTTGAGCAGCGTCTTGGTCACGGCCATGAAGAAGGCGGCGGGTACGCCCTTGCCCGACACATCGCCCACCAGAAAGCAGAAGTGGGTGTCGTCCACGAAGAAGAAGTCGTAGAGATCGCCGCCCACCTCCTTGGCTGGTTCGATGGAGGCGAAGACCTCGAACTCGGTGCGATCCGGAAAGGCCGGGAAGAGCTTGGGCAGGATGCCCATCTGTATCTCTCTTGCGATGCGCAGCTCGGACTCGATGCGCTCCTTGGCCGCCGTGGTGTTGGTCAGATTGGCGATGTACTCCTTGAGCGAGGTTTTCATGATCTTGAACGAGCTGGCCAGATCGCCCACCTCGTCGTTGGAGTCCACCTCGGGCAGCATCAGGTCCAGGTTGCCGGACGCGATCTGCAGGGCGGATTCGGAGAGTTCGGTCAGCGGCTTGGTGATGCGCCGGGCGATGGCGGTGATGACCAGGGCCAGGAGGACGAACCCGGCAAGGCCGATCAGGGTCATGACGTTGGAGAGGCGGTGGACATCGGCCAGCATCTCGGATTTGGGGAAGAGGATGCCCAGCGACCAGCCGCCGTATTCCAGGCCGGCGTGGAAGAGATACCGCTCGGTGCCGAAGACGGACTCGTCTATCTGGACAAAGGCGTTGCCGCCCGCGGTCATCTCGCGCCCGATCTGCCTGAAGGCCGGGGCTTCCATCTCCTCGGCCAGCGAGAATATGGTCTGGTTCATGATCAGCTTGCGGTTGGGGTGGGCGATGAAGGTGCCTTGGCGTGAGAGCAGGAAGGCGTAGCCCGTGTCAAAGATGTGGATGTCGTCGAGCATGTCCTGGAGCCATTCCAGCGAGATGTCCGCCGTGACCACGCCCGCAAAGACCTTTTTGCCGTTCTCGTGGCGGAAGAAGGGCACGGCATAGGTGGCCATGACCACGCCCCCCCCGCCCTGGTCGTTGTAAGGTTCTGTCCAGATGGGCTGCTCAAGCTCCTTGGGTATCTGGTACCAATCCATGTAGAAATAGCGGTAGTCCGGATTGCCGAGCATGGTGAAGGCGATGCGCCCGCCGGACCGGAAATGGTAGGGGGCGAAATAGAGCTTCTCCGGCTCCTGGGCGTAGGGCTCGAAGGCGATGGCCATGCCGTATATTTCCGGGTTGTTGGCAATGACGCGCTTGTTGAGCTTGAGCACGTCGTCCTTGCTCAGGGAGGTGTCCTCCAGGGCGTAGGCGATGTTGTTGGCCACCTTCTGGACCGAGAGCAGGACCGAGTCGATGCGGCTGGCCGTCTCCTGGGCCAGATGGCGGGAGTTGGTCTCGGACTGGCGCAGGATGATGGCCCGCGAATAGGCGTAGTTGTAGCCCAGGATGGCTGCCAGGATGACAAAGGCGCAGGACAGGATGAGGGTCGCCAGCCGGTAGGCGATGCCGTGTCGTTTCATCGGACCGGCCCCCTGTAGAATTCGGGGAAGATGGGCGCGGCGTCGATGAAGCCGGTGTCGATGAGGGTCTGCTTGACCTGCTCGTAGTCCTCCTGGCGCAGCACGCCCATGGCCGGGACCTTGTCCGAGTTGATGATGTTTTCCATGCGCTTGAGCATCCACCGCTGGTGGGGGCGGCTGGCCGCCACCCCGGCCTCGGCCATGCGTTTCATGACCACTTCGATGGTTTCCTCATGGTTGCCGAAGGCGTACTGCCATCCCTTGACCGTGGCCCGGACCACGGCCTGGGCCAGCGTGGGCCGGGTGTTGGCCGTTACTTCGAGGCAGTAGAGGCCGTCCTCGGGAAAATCAAGCCCGTAGCTGCTGAAGAAGAACGGCTTGAGTTCGCTCTCCTCCATGCCATAGGAGAGCAGGGTGTGGTATTCGTTGTACCACATGCCCGATGCTGCCTGGACCCCGCCGCGCATGAACAGGTCGAGCGACTCGGACTGGGGCACCACCGTGACCTTCAGGCCCCGCTGGCGGAACAGGGCGCGCGCCTGGATCTGGAATTCGTTGGCCCACAGCCCGATTTTTTTGCCGTTCAGGTCGTCGATGGTCTCGATGTTGTCAGCGGTCTTGGTGATGAGCATGAGGGCTGAATGCTGCACGAACTGGCCGACGTTGATGATGGGTAGGGTGGCGCGCCGCTGGAGCGCGGAGCTCAGGAACAGGGTGGCGAAATCGGCCCGGCCCGATTCGAGGTATTCGCTGGCCAGGATGTCCGGTCCGCCGTGGATCAGGGTCACCTCCACCCCTTCCTCGGCGTAGAACCCCTTGGCCTCGGCCATGTAGAACCCGGCGAACTGGGCCTGGGGCAGCCAGTGCAGGACCACGGAGGTCTTTTCCTGGGCCAGGGCGGACGCGGGCGCGAGCAGCAGGGCCGCCGCGAGCCACAGCAGGGCTACCGCATGTCGGAGTGATGATGGCATAGGCTACTGCTGCACCTGTTTTTCAAATTCGCTCATTGTGTCATCCCACGCCTTGTCGCCGACCCGTCCCTTCCATCCCAGCCTCGGGTCCACCTGGACGATGAGGGTGTCCTGCATGGTGGAGTGGGTGGCGTACCTGTACCGGGTCAGTTTCTGCACCGAGGCCATCAGGAGATCGCGCGACACGCCAAGGGCCTTGCCCGCCGTGGCCATATCCACCACAATGTAGTTGTTGAATTTCACGTTGGCCAGCAGGTAGCCCAGAATCTTCCGGTCGCTGTTGTCCAAGCGGAGGTCGCCCGTGAGCTTGAGCAGCATCTCCTGGTTGCTGACGATGGAGCGGTTGGTTTCGATGACCGGCCTGATCTTGTCCGGGTCGTTGGCGATGGCCTCTATCCCGCCCTTGAGGAACGAGTATTCGAAATAGCCATAGGATTCGAGAAAATACTGGAGCCAGCGCACCTGGCTGCCCACGGCGTCGAAGAAGAGGAGGTGCTTCTCGGTCCAGATGCGGGAGACCACCAGGTTGAGCAGCGGGTCGAGGGGGATGGGCTTGACGGTGTCGATGTTCGGGATCACGTCGCGCTGGAAGGGGTCGCGGATGTCGATGACCACCACGTCCTTTTCCCGCGCCTTTTCCACGAAGGCGTCGTAGTCGAGCAGCCGGGTCAGGTATTCCACCGGCGCGATGACGCGGTCGGCCCTGGCCGGGGTCTCACCCATGAGGGTGGCCTTGTCCGGGGCCGCGTCGATCCAGTCGAAGATGCCGCCGTCGTAGACGCAAACGTTATTGAAACCGAGCGAGAGGGCCACCTGGACCGCTTGGTAGCTCTTGGCGCAGGAGTGGCCGTTGCAGTAGAAGGCCATGGCCGTGTCCGAGGTCTTGGGCCGGAGTTTTTCGAGCTTGTCGGCAAAGTCCGGGTCGTTGAGGGGCAGGAGGATGGCCTTGTTGATGTTGGCCACATCGTGTTCAAACCGCGAGCGGATATCGAGGACCATGATGTCGTCGTAGCCGACCAAGAGGTCGGCGGTGGTGATGTAGGGCACCTCCGGGTAGTAGGCCCGCAGGGGGAAGTTCTCCTGCTGGGCGGCGACCAGGGAGGGTGTCATCGTGACCAGGATCGCCATCAGGACGGCGGCCAGCAGGGGTCTGATCATGCGGGTTGCGGCCATGCGGGTTTCGGCCAGGGAGCGTGTCGGGCGAGACGTCATGGTTTTTCCCGTGCCAGGGCTGTTTCGAGGAACCGGGCAAAGAGGGCGTTGATTTCGTCCAGGCTGTCCGCAAGGCGGTGATCGTCGTCAAAAACATGCAGGGCCGCTGCGTGGTGCCGGGCGAAGCGGATGGCGTTGCTCACCGGCACCACTTCGTCGCGCCAGCCGTGGACCACGGCAACGTTCTCCCGCAGCCCAGCGAAGTCCTGGACCGCGTAGCCGTGCAGGTAGAAGGCCGGGGCCAGGACAAAGAGGCCGCGCACGTCTGCCCGGATCGAGGCCGCCGCAGCCACATAGCCGCCCATGCTCGACCCGGCGAGGATGGCCGGTCTGCCTTCCTTGCCGAGCTTCGCCGCGAGCCGCCCGACCCGCTGGTCCGGGTCGTCCAGATCCTGGAAGTCCATGGCCTCCATGGCGAGTCCGAGCCGCTTGGCCGTGTCGGCCAGCGATCTGCTCTTGTTCCCCCAGGGCGTGGCGAGAGCGCCGTGGCACCAGATCAGACAGGGGTCGTTCATGGTGGGCTCCGTTGCGGTCCAGTTCGGTTTCTGGCCGCGCGTCCTGGCCTTCTATAGTACACTGCCTGCAATCGTTCAAGCCGTCAGGCGGAGAAAAGCCGCTGGCCGCTGTGTTCCGAAAAGAGCGCAGCCCCGGCGTGCGGGATGCGACCCTGGCCGGTGTCCGGTCACTGGCCGGATCGGACGAATTTGGTGATGATGTCGTAGAGGGCGCTTTTTTTCACCGGCTTGGCCAGGTGGTGGTTTATCCCGGCCAGGAGGCACTGCTTGACATCGCTGTCCAGAACGTAGGCGGTCAGGGCCACCACCGGGGTCGCGGGCAGGCCCTGGCGGGTCTCCCACTGCCTGATGGTGCGGGTGGCATCGCAGCCGTCCATGCCTGGCATCTGGATGTCCATGAGCACCAGGTCGAACCCGCCCTGGCGGAACAGCTCAAGTCCTTTCTCGGCGTTTTCGGCCACGGTCAGGCGGCAGGGGGTGTCCTTGAGGTAGGTCTCGATGACAAAGGCGTTGTACCGGGAGTCCTCCAGCATCAGGATCGACGAGGCGGGCAGGGGCGGAAGGTCGGACGGCGCGCCCCTGTCCTCATCCCTGCATAGGAGGTCGGCCCGGAGTGTTTCCGTGTCGCTGGCATTGCCGAAGACGGCGGTGAAGTGGAAGGTGCTGCCGAGGCCGACAGAGCTTTCGGCCCAGATGCGCCCGCCCATCATGTGGACGATCCGCTTGCTGATGGTCAGGCCAAGCCCGGCGCCGCCGTGCTCCCTGGTGGTGGAGTTGTTGGCCTGGGTGAAGGAGTCGAAGATTGCGCCCAGCCTGTCTGCCGGGATGCCGGGGCCGGTGTCGGACACGGAGAACTGCACCGCAACCCCGCCATCCCTGCCCGGCGCACGCGACACGCTCAAACGCACCGTGCCGCCCTCGGTGAACTTGACCGCGTTGCCGAGCAGGTGAACGAGCACCTGCGTCAGCAGCTTCGGATCGCCGGTCAGCCTGTTGGGCACGTCCGGGGCCAGGGTGCAGACCAGTTCGAGTGATTTCTGCCCCGCCCTGGGTTCGATGATCGCGAACGCCTTGTCCACGGTCTCGGAAAGGGTGAAGCGCGTCTCGTCGAGGCGCAGGCTGCCGGTCTCGATCCTGGACAGGTCGATGATGTCGCTCAAGATGGCGAGCAGGCTTTCGCCCGCTGCCCTGATGATCTGGACATAGCGGGTCTGGTCCGGCGTCAGTTCGGTCTCGCCCAGGATCTCGGCCATGCCGAGGACCGCGTTCATGGGGGTCCGGATTTCGTGGCTCATGCTGGAGAGGAACCGGCTCTTGGCAAGGTTTGCCCGCTCGGCGACCAGGGTGGCGTTCCTGAGCTCGTCCAGCGCGGTGTTGAGGGAATCGTTCTTGTGCTCCAGTTCCTCGGTGCGCTCCCTGACCGTGGTTTCGAGGTGGGCCCGGTGGTCTTCAAGCTTGGCGTTGGCCGTCTGGAGGTCTTTGATGAGGTGGCGCATGGACTCGCGCATGTCTTCAAAGGCGCGGGTCAGGTTGCGCAGTTCGCAGTCGGGCGAGGTGTCCACCGGAATGTCCAGGTTGCCTTCGGCAATGGCCGTGGCCGATGCCTCCAGCCGCTGCAGGGGGATGATCAGCCGCTTGCGGGCGAAATGGAGCGTGGCCTGGGTGATGACCAGGATCAGGATCAGGGCCAGGGCCAGGGCCAGGGTCGAGCCCGCGTTGACCAGGATGTCCCTGCGGACCGGGGCCTTGGAGACCACGAGGTTGAAGCTGCCGATGGGCTCGCCGTATTTTTTGATGACGGTTGTCCTGGACAGGCAGCACGGCGGATTTCCAACCTCGTCGGCGTTGAGCCGGGAGAAAGGTGGGCGCGTCTTTTCCGCAACGGTCTCCTGCCCGGCCACCACCTGGGCAAAGACCACGGCTTCGTCCATGAACACGGCGTCGAGGATGTCCCTGGCCGCGTCATGGTCCAGCTGCCACACGGCGGTGGACAGGGTGGTCTCGGCCAGCTTGAGGGTCTGCGCGATCCTGTCGTCGAGCTGGCGGGTGAGGCGGTAGGCGTTCCAGGATATGGTGGCCGTGGAGAAGAGGAGCACCACCGCCGTGATCACGGCGGTCTGCACCAGGGTCACTCTCCGGCTGAGCGAACGCGGATTGGTCATGGCCTGCCCCCTGGCTCCCTGTGTCTCTCCGGAGTTGTCGCGCATGTTCCTTCATTGAATACGGTTTTGTGGGGGAATGTGCAAGAACGGGGAGCAACATCGGGAGATTGTCACGATCTGGCCGGGAATCGCGCACCCAGGCGGAAAGGGCCGCCCCCGGTCGGGAGCGGCCTTGCCGGACATGTCGGAAAAGGTGTGTTAATCTTTGGGAATGAGCGGTTTGTAGTACATGCCGATCTTGATGCGGTCGGTCAGGTACTGGCTTTTGAGCTTGATCTTGAGGGTCTCGTTCTCCCACTGGTAGTTGTCCCAGCCGTCTTCCTTCTTGTGGGTGGGCAGGCCGTACTCGTCCATGAGCAGGGCGATGACATCCTTGACATCCTTGGCCTTGTCGATCTCGACGATGGTGGTGTAGAGCCTGTTGTCCCGGAATCCGTAGGTGACGCGGGTGTCCTCGATCTTGGAGATGCCGCAGGCCTCGACCTTGGTCACCCGGTAGTAGCGGATGCCGTCGCCCGTATGGGAGTATTCGAGCTGCTCCAGGGCGGACAGCGGCTCGCCCCACGGGATGGCGTTGCATTCCCCGCTCTGGGCCGCGGCCCCGGACGCGACCAGCAGGAACATCATCAGGGCAAGGGGGGCGCACAGTGTCTTTTTCAAACCAGTCTCCTCCTTCAAACCAAAGTCCTCTTTCAAACGAATCTTCTCCATCGCAGTGATCACGTGTCTGCCCTTGTGCAGCTCAAGGCACTTTCACGGACAGGGCCAGCCCTGTCAACCGGTTTGCGAAAGGTGTTACCCAGAGGGGCTGTGCAATGTGACACTTTTCAATTTTTCTTGGTTTTGCTGGAAACGGCTGCGGGTTCGTTGTATGAACCTCTCCATGGATGTAAACTGGCTCCTCAACGAATGTTCAGACCCCTATACCCTTGAACGGCTCTTCTATGTCGAGCGGTACGCGTGGCTTTCGCTCTCGCCCGACATGTGCGCCGTCATCTCCATCGACGGCCAGTTCGAGGACGTGAACACCCACTGGGAGCGCACCACCGGCATCAGCCGGGAAAAGCTCCAGGGCGCGTACCTCATCGAGCACATCCACTTTGACGACCGCGAGCGTGCCCTGGCCGACATGCAGCGGCTCATCACCTCGGACATCGGCTCCACCACCTTTTCGTTCCGTTTCCTGTGCAAGGGCGAAAGGCATGTGGAGCTGAACTGGAACGTCATTTTCTCCCCCGATCACAACGCCTATTTCTGCACCGTGCTCGATCCGGCCAGGGACGCCGACCGGCTGGCCTACACCGACGTGCTCACCGGCCTGAAGAACCGGCTGGCACTGGGCAGGGATCTGCCCAGCGTCCTGGCCCAGGCGCAGGAGGCCGACTCCAGGGTGGCGGTCCTGTTCATCGATCTCGACGGATTCAAGGCGGTCAACGACACCCTGGGCCACAAGGCGGGCGACACCCTGCTCGTGCGGGCCGCGCGGCGCATGAACTATGTGGTGGGTCAGCAGGGCGACACCTACCGTCCGGGCGGCGACGAGTTCGTGGTGGTCATTCCCAAGGCGGACCGCGACATTGTGGCCGGGATAGCCGGACAGCTGGTGGAGCGGCTGCGGGCCCAGTACATCATCGAGAACAAGCGCGTGAACACCGGCGCGTCCCTGGGCATCGCCCTCTACCCCACCGACGGGGAGACTGCGGAAAAACTCATGGAAGCGGCGGACCGGGCCATGTATTTGGTCAAGCGGGGGGGCAAGAACAACTTCGCCTTCCATATCGACGGCCTGGGCGACGAGCCCTGCCTGGACTGATTTCCCCCCTCCTCAAGCCCCTGAACAACGACGGTGGCACGGGCTGCCGGAATGCCTAGCCAGTCGCCTTGGTCCCGGAATAGGTGAAGGCCTTTTTGTCCATGGTGTAATAGCCGTCCCTGTCTATGCCCACGGCCCGGCCACACGGGCACCACACCTTGCCGTCGCGCTCCTCCAGGTTCCAGACCCTGTCGATGCGGTCCTTGTGGCAGCGGTGCACTTCGCCCGGCCCGATCTTGTTGTATCGCCACAGCTTGCGGCGGCAGGCCGCACACTTGAGAATGAGCATGGCGTTGCCTCGCGGTCAGCCGCGTTCGTAGGTCATGGTGTCCACGGGCGGGAAATCGCCGAGCTTTCGGTCGATGCCCGCCTGGAGGAACGAATCGACCCACCAGTAGATGTTGTTTTTCCTGATCAGGTCGCGAAGGCGGCTCATGTGGCTCTGGCGCTGGCCCTTGTCCCAGTGAAAGGCGCGGTGCAGGGCCTTGGCCACGCCCTCAAGGTCATAGGGGTTGACCAGATAGGCGTCCTTTTGCAGCTGGGCCGCGGCCCCGGCGAATTCGCTGAGCACCAGTACGCCGTCCCCGGACACGTTGCAGGCGCAGTATTCCTTGGCCACCAGGTTCATGCCGTCGCGCAGGGGGGTGACCAGGGCGATATCGGCGGCGCAGTAATAGGCCACCAGCTCCTCGGGCGGAAAGCTGCGATAATGGTAATGGACCGGCACCCAGCCGGGGAAGGAGAATTCGCCGTTGACCCGGCTCACGAGCTGTTCGATCTCGGTGCGCAGATCCTTGTACTCGTCCACTTCCTCGCGGCTGGGCACCGCGATCTGGATGAAGTTGAGCTGCCCGTGGAGGTCGGGGTAGCGGCGCAGCAGGGTCTGGATGGAGCGGATGCGTTCCGGGATGCCCTTGGTGTAGTCGAGCCGGTCCACGCCGAGGATGATCTTGCGGTGGCGCAGGGCCTCCTTGATGTCAAAGGCCGCGCGGGCCACCTCGGGCCGGTTGGCTATGGCCGCGAACTGGTTGTAGTCGATGGAGATGGGGAAGGTGCCCAGGCGGAACTGGTGGCTGCCCATGTCCACTGTGACCACCGCCCCGCGTCCCTTGACCGAGGCCTCGGGCATGAGCCGGTGCAGGCTGTTGGTGAAGTTCCTGCGGTCCTGGATGGTCTGGAAGCCCACAAGGTCGAATTCCGTCAGGGCCTGGATGAGCTTCCACCGCCAGGGCAGCTTCATGAAGATGTCGGGCGGCGGAAAGGGGATGTGCAGGAAGAACCCGGTCCTGCGTTTGACGCCCATGCTCTTGAGGAAGAAGGCCTGATGCATGAGGTGGTAGTCGTGGATCCAGACGAAGTCGTCCTGGGTGGTGCTGCGCGCCACCACCTCGGCGAATTTGAAGTTCACGTCGAGGTACATGCGCCAGGAGTCCGGTTCAAACCGGCAGCGGGTTTGCAGGTCATGAAACAGCGGCCAGATGATCTCGTTGGAAAAGCCGAAATAGTAGCCCGCCACCTCGTCGCTGGTCAGGGGTACTGTGCGCAGGTCGTACCCCGCCTCTGCCGAGAAATCCGAGAGCAGCCCCTCCACGTCCGCGTCCTCTTCCGACGTGCCGGACCAGCCTATCCACATGCCGCCCCGGTTGCGCAGCACCGGGGCCAGGGCCGTGACCAGTCCGCCAGAGCCTGCGTTGACCTTCCACTGGCCGTCCTCGCGGCTCAAAGCCGCCGGGAGCCGGTTGGACACCACCACGAGCCGTCTCATTCCTGTTTCCATGGGTTGCGCCTCCCCCGGTCTGTGTGCGTGCTGATCCTTCATATACGGGAAGATACCGTTCCTGGCCGGTGATGACAAGGTCGGGCTGATCGATCCTGGTCGGCAAAAAATTTTCTCGCGGTTGATGTTGACAAGAAGGACAGGGTTCTTATCTCTACGCGCAGTCCACACCAAGGAGCCGCCCGGAGCGGCCTGTCATTTCATAAAGGAGAGAAACGATGAGTTTGAAACCCCTGCACGACCGCGTCATTGTCAAGAGAAAGGAAGGAGAGACCAAGACCGCCGGGGGCCTCTACATCCCCGATTCCGCCAAGGAAAAGCCGCAGGCCGGCACTGTCGTGGCCGCCGGACCCGAGTGCGAGACCGTGAAGAAGGGTGACTCCATCCTCTTCGCCAAGTACGCTGGCAGCGAGTTCAAGATGGATGGAGACGACCTCGTCATCATGCGCGAGGACGACATCCTCGGCGTGTTCGCCTAACCCCTTCCAACCCCAGCAACAGGACGCAATGCAATGGCAGCAAAATCGATAGATTACAAAGCGATCGCCCGCGAGGGCATGCAGCGCGGCGTGAACATCCTCTCAGACGCCGTCAAGGTCACCCTCGGCCCCAAGGGCCGCAACGTCATGCTCGAGAAGACCTGGGGCGCTCCCCAGGTGACCAAGGACGGCGTGACCGTGGCCGAGAAGATTACCCTTGAGGACAAGCTCGAAAACATGGGCGCCCAGATGGTCAAGGAGGTCGCCTCCAAGACCAACGAGATCGCTGGCGACGGCACCACCACCGCCACCATCCTGGCCCAGGTCATCTTCAACGAGGGCGTCAAGCTGCTGGCCGCTGGCCGCAACCCCATGTCCATCAAGCGCGGCATCGACATCGCGGTCGAGGCCGTGGTGGCCGAGCTGGACTCCATGGCCAAGCCGGTCAAGAAAAGCTCCGAGATCGCCCAGGTGGGCACCATCTCCGCCAACAACGACGAGTCCATCGGCGCGATCCTGGCCGAGGCGGTCGAGAAGGTCGGCGACAACGGCGTCATCACCGTGGAGGAATCCCAGGGGTTGGAGACCGTGCTGGACGTGGTCGAGGGCATGCAGTGGGACAACGGCTGGCTCTCCCCTTATTTCGTCACCAACCAGGACAAGCAGGAGGCTATCTTCGAGAAGCCGTTCATCCTGCTCTCCGAGGGCAAGATTTCGAGCATCAAGCCGCTGGTGCCCATCCTTGAGGCCGTGGCCAAGGCTGGCCGTCCCCTGCTCATCATCGCCGAGACCGTGGAGAACGACGCCCTGGCCGGACTGACCATCAACGCCATGCGCGGCGCGCTCAAGGTCTGCGCTGTCAAGGCCCCCGGCTTTGGCGAGCGGCGCAAGGACATGGTCCGCGACATCGCCGCCATGACCGGCGCCAGCGTCATCTCCGAGGACGCGGGCGTGACCCTCGAATCCATCAAGCCCGAGGATTTCGGCACGGCCAAGAAGGTCGTGATCGGCAAGAAGAACACCCTGATCGTGGGCGGCGCTGGCGACAAGAAGGCCATCAAGGGCCGCTGCGACGAGATTTCCAGCCTGGTCCGGAGCTCCACCAGCGACTACGACCGCGAGAAGCTCCAGGAGCGTCTGGCCAAGCTGGTGGGCGGCGTGGCCGTGATCAAGGTGGGCGCGCCCACCGAGATCGAGATGAAGGAGCGCAAGGACCGCGTCGAGGACGCGCTCAACGCCACCCGCGCCGCTGTCGACGAGGGCATCGTGCCCGGCGGCGGCACTGCGCTGATCCGGGCCGGCAAGGTCCTGGCCAAGCTCAAGGTCGAGGACGACACCGAGATGGCCGGCATCCGCATCATCGCCCGCGCCGTTGAGGAGCCGCTCAAGCAGATCGCCAACAACTGCGGCCTCGAAGGCTCCGTGGTGGTGGAGAAGGTCAAGGGCCTCAAGGGCTCCATGGGCTTCAACGCGGCCACCGGCGAGTACGTGGACCTGGTCAAGGAGGGCGTCATTGATCCCAAGAAGGTCACCCGCATCGCCCTGCAGAACGCGGCCAGCGTCTCCGGCATGCTCCTGACCACCGAATGCGCCATCTCCGAGGCCCCCAAGGACAAGAAATAGCGCTCACGCGCACGAATGAATCAGAAGGCCGGGCAGTGATGCCCGGCCTTTTTCGTGGATTATTTTTCGGTTTCCAGCACCCGGCGGGCGCCGATGAAGTGCTTGCCCCAGAAGGTGTCGAAGAGGGCGGATTCCATGACCGGCTTGCCGGAGCTGGGGGCGTGGACAAAGGTGCCACGGTCGGTGACGATGCCCACATGCAGGGATTTGCCCTTGGTCTCCACCTGATGGAAGATCAGGTCGCCGGGGTGCAGCTGGTCGGCGGCCACGGGGCTGCCCGCGCCGAACTGTTGCCACGACATGCGGGGCAGGGAGACGCCGTTTTGATGATAGGTGTACCAGACCAGCCCGGAGCAGTCGAACCCGGTGGCCGGCGAGTAGCCGCCCCAGGCATAGGGCGCGCCCACCAGGGAGCGGGCCGTGCGCACCACTGCCGCGGCCTTGCCTGTGGCCTGCTGGTGGCTGGGTGCTGTGGCTGACGGAACCGCGCCCGGCGGCGGGGCGGAGACCGTGGCGCAACCGCCCAGGATCAGGGCGGCGATCAGGATCGTGGCCAGCATGGCGGGCCGGAGCGCGGGCCAGGAGCGTGTGAAGGGTGCGGCGTGCCTTGGCATGGGGGTCGCTACTTGACGATGAGGAACGATTCCACGCTGCGCGCGCCCTCGACCGATCTGGCGTGGGCTATGGCGCTGTCGCGCTCGGTGGCCGAGCCCACGATGCCGAGCAGGATGATGTTGCACTGCATGGTCTTGATGTCGATGTTGGTGGACCATACCTGTGTGTCGGTCACCAGTCGCTGCTTGACAATGGTGTAGAGTTCCAGGTTGTCCGCCGTGTTGCAGTCATCGTTGGCGCGTTTGGGGATGAGGTGGGTCGTCACCTTGCGCACGCCCTTGACCCCCTTGGCGATGGACACGGCCCGGTCGATCTGGTCCCGGCTCTCGTATTCGCCGACAATGAAGACATGGCCCTCGTAGCTGAAGGCGTCGAAGTCCATGTACTTGACCAGATCGTCCCGCAGATATTCCCGCTCGATGGCGTAGCTGATGTTCTTGTCGCTGGTCCAGTCGCCGAGGTCGCGCTCCTCCACGGCCACGTCGTAGACGGTGCAGCCAGCGGAAAGGGCGAGCACGGCCAGCAGGCCGAGGATTGCAAAAAATGAAGCGGTGCGCCGCATGGTCAACTCCTTGGGTGTTATCTAGGCTCTTTCATTATAGTGTTTGCTCCGGGACCGCAAGAGGGGCGCGGGGTGCGGCCTTCAGGCGCCGAGCAGGGCCAGGGCCGCCTCAAGGGCGTCGGGCGTCGCGGCCCACCCCCCTGTCCAGGGCGGGGGCAGGGTCAGGGTCTGGCCGTCCAGGCGCAGGGCGAAGCAGTGCAGTCGAAGGGATGTCCGCTGCCTGGCCGGGCCGTATTTGCCGTCGCCCGCCACCGGGTGGCCGCGCGAGGCAAGCTGGACGCGGATCTGGTGGGTGCGGCCCGTGAGCAGCCGCACGGCCAGGAGGCTGCGTTTCTCCCCGGCCAGCAGGCAGGCGACCCGCGCCAGGGCCTCCTTACCCGATCCGTCCCGGACCGGCTCGACTTTTTCGCTGCCCGGCGCACCGCGCTTCTCCAGCTGATCCTCAAGCAGGACCGTGCCCGGTTCGCGCCAGCGCCCCGTGACCCAGGTCAGGTAGAGCTTGCCGATGGTTCCGGCGGCGAACCGGTCGTTGAGGTCGCGCAGGGCGTCGTAGGTCCTGGCCGCCAGGAGCAGGCCGGAGGTGTCCCGGTCCAGCCGGTGGGCCAGGGTGGGTTTGAAGTCCGCGTCGGCAAAGGCGGCGGCCAGCCGCCCGGCCACCGAGTCGCTGATGCCGTCGCCGCCGTGCACGGCCAGCCCGGCTGGCTTGGCGATGACCAGCATCCGGTCGTCGTCGTAAACGAATTCCAGGGGGCCGCCCGGGGCGGCGGGTTTCCCCCCGCCCGTTTCTCCCGGTTCATAGGGGGGGATGCGCACGGTCTGGCCCGCCTCGATGCGGTCAAAGGGCTTGCTGCGCCCCTTGTCCACGCGCACCTGCCCCTTGCGTATCCAGCGCTGGATGGCCGTGCGCGGCACTGCGCCGTCGAGTCTGCGCTCCAGGAACTGGAGGAGCTTCTGGCCTGATTCCGCCGGGGTGACGGTGACGAATTGTGCGCTGTGCATGGGGGGGTGCGGCGGCGCGCCGCCTGCTGGGGCGCGCCGCCGGGTCGTGTCAGCCTATTTGCGGTACCAGAGGCCGGACGGGTCCTGGAGCCAGGTGCCCGCCAGAGCCTGCCGGGCGATGTGGTCGGCCCGGCGCTGGCCCACGAGGTCGGGCGTGGTGCTGGTCTTGCGGGCGATGGCGGCGTAGACCTCGGCCCGGTCCGCGTTCTCGGCCCGGACCACGTCCGCCTGCTTTTCCGGTCCCCGGAATTCGAGGAAGCCCTGGTTGTTCTCGCCCACCGTGCCGTCGGCCAGCAGGGCGGTGATGGCCGGGAGCCGTGCAAGCATCCGGTCCTTGAGCGTTTCCGCCAGGGCCGGTGCGGCCAGCAGGCAGACAATCAGGGCTATGGCGGTGATGAGCTGTCCTTTATTGTGCATTGGGCGTCTCCGTCTGCTCTTTCTGCTTGTCGATGTCCGAGAAGAAGTCGTCGAGCTCCCTGTCCACCTTGACGTTGACATCAATGGTGATGTGGATGGGCTTGACCTCAACCGGGGCTACCTCCACCCTGTGGGTCGAGCCGCAGCCGTACGGCGTGAGCAGCAGGGCGGCGGCAATGATGGCGAGTCCGTGTTTCATGATGATCCCCTTATTCGATGCGTCCGATGACGTTCTTATAAAGCAATATCCGGTCCAACGGTAGGCTGAAATTCACGTCCAGGCGCAATCCCTGGAAATTCGACCCTTGGATGTCCCCCTCGACCTTGACGAAACCGCCGAAATCCTTGCGGTAGACAAAGGGGAGCATCTTGGCTGGCTTGCCGTCCACGGACAGGCGCATGAGCAGGTCGCGACCCACGGTGTCGGCGCGCAGGCGTACCCAGTTGTATTCGAAATCCTGCATGGCCGCGCGAGCCAGCTCGATCTGGGCGCGTTCGGGCGTGCCTTCCGGGATGGCGGCCACGAGGTTGTCCAGCCCCTCCACCTGGATGACGCCGCCCTCGCCGGGCGTGGAGTGCAGGAACCCCTGATGGAATGACAGCTGCCCGCCCTTCCAGACCACGGGCAGCTCGCCGCTCAGGGTCGAGTCGCCCCTGGCCCTGGCCAGCCCCAGCTGCGCCAGCAGCTCGGAGAGGCGCAGCCCGGAGCAGTGCAGGGTCACATCATACTCGTCGCGGCCCGGCACCACGCGGAAGGCCCGGCTCTCCACATGGCCGCCGCACCACGCGAATCGGGCGCGCTCCACCAGGGTCACGCCGCCCGGCTCCACCTGGAAGGCGATCACGCCGTCGGTCATCTCGATGTCCGCCGTCCGCAGCCGTTCGAAGGTCAGAACCTGGGCCGGATCGCTGCGGAAATCGACGATGTCCGGCGACTCGAAATAGAGGTGCAGTCCGTCCAGGCGCACCCCGTCGTTATCCTGCCCCTCGCCGCCATAGACCAGGGAGCCGTCGGTGACAAAAACGCCCAGGCGGCTCTTGAGTCCGGCCTTGTTGTAGTGGACCGCGCCTTCGGCGTCGAGCGTTCCGGCTACGGCCACCCCGGCCAGTCCGGGCGCGAGCGTGCCGGGGTCAAACCCCTTGGGCAGGGGGTAGCCCTTCACCGCAAAGGTCGCCGAGGCGGTTCCGTCCGCCAGGGAGGCATTCCCGGCCAGGGAGGCGCGCAATTTCGGCAGCAGGTCAGTGTTGAAATCGCCGGTGAAGCGAACGCCCAGAGATTCCTGCCACAGGGCCGCGTTCAGGGAGCCGAGTCGGCGCGCCCCCGAGCGTATTGCGGCCACGGTCAGCCGCCCCTGCTCGTGGCGCGCGGGCGCGGGCCAGGCCAGGGGCAGACGCAGGGTCGCGGAACCGGTGGCGAAATCCGCTCCATCCAGCGAGCAGGAGCGGGTCCGCGCCTCCAGGACCATGGCCGCGCTCACGCCTGTTTGCGTTTCGGTCGCAGCGGGCGAGACCGCGCCGCGCAGGGCCAGGGTCAGTCCGCCCAGGCGCAGGGATCGTCCGCCCGCTGCCGCCCGGAAGCTATCCTTCTTCTCCATGGTCAGGGCCACGGTCCAGCCCCCGTTTTCGCGCCTGGCCTCGAAGGCGCCGGGGATGACGGTCCCTTCCGGCAGGGTCGCGGCCGAGGCCAGGGTGAAGTCGGCGCGCACCATGTCGCCGGAGATAATGATCTCCGACGCATGCAGGGTCAGGGGATGCGGGCCGGTCAAGGCCAGGGGGGCCAGGGTTACGGCCACCCCCTCTTCGGCCACGGCAGCGGCAAGCCGCAGGGTGTCGTCGGCCAGGGTCGCACCCAGGCAGGCGAGATCCGCCTGACGCAGGGTGACCGAAGCCGAGGCCACGATGCTCTCGGGCCGGGAGAGGTCCAGAGCGGCTGTCAGTTCGAGGTCGAGAAGGCCGTCCACGGCCAGGGGCAGCAGGTCGCCCAGACTGGCCAGTCGCAGTCCTTGCGCGGCGACGGTCAGGGTAAGGTCGTCCAGAGTAGGCCCCAGATCGGCGCTTATCGATATGTCTTGATCACGGACGCGCAGGGCCGCAGTGACGCGCATCGGCTCCCCTGGGGCGCCGGGCGGTGTCACGGTGGCGGCAAAGGGGATGAACAGGCGCGCAGCCGGGGTGTCCAGGGTCAGGATGGAGTCTTCGATGACCAGTTGGTCAAAGGGCAGGACGGGCAGGGGGGTCTTGCCCGCCTTTGCGCCCGATTCGGCTGCCTGGAACAGGTCGAGCAGGGGCAGGCGGAAGGTCTGGCCGTCATGGGAGCCGGCCAGGGACACGCCCCGGATGACCACCCGGTGGACGCGGCCAAGCCTGAGGGAGGCGGGTGTGTAGGTGACGCGGACGCTTTCCAGCCGCAGGCCGTCGTCCGGATCGCCGGTGGCCAGGGCCAGCTCCACCGGGCCGATGTCGGCGGAGAAGAGCCCGGCGCTGCGGATATGGAACTCCGTGACCGGCAGACCCATGTCCCGCGCCAGTTGCGGGATCAGCCGCTCAAGATAGGTGGGTGTCCACGCCGAAAGCGCCCAGCCCGCGCCAAGGGCCAGGGCCAACACCCACGGCGTGATGCGCAGGGTCCACTTGAGCAACTGTCTGGCCAGGGATTTCGACATTCCCGGAGCATAGCCGTCCCGGCCCGTTCTTGGCAAGGAAGACCGCGCTTATCGGATCAGCCCTGGCGCAAAGGTCACAAGCTGGGGGAAGGCCATGATCAGGGCGATGCACACGCAGTAGGCGACTATGAAGTAGGAGACGCCCTTGAAGACATCGGTCATGGGCACGTTCTTGGCCATGGAGGCCACGATGAACATGTTCACCCCCACCGGCGGGGTGATGGCCCCCAGCGAGGTGACCACGGTGATGAGCACGCCGAACCACAGCGGGTCGTAGCCCATGGCCGTGACCACCGGGAAGAAGATGGGGATGGTCACCAGGAGCAGGGCCAGGGCGTCCATGACCATGCCGCCCACCACGTAGATGAGGCAGATGACCAGGATGATGACCATGGGCGGGATGGGCAGCCCGGCCACCCAGGCCGCTGCCTCGAACGGCATGCGGGTGATGGTCAGGAACCTGCCGAAGATGACCGCGCCCAGGATGATGACCATGATCATGCAGGAAATCTTGAGGGTGTCGTTGACCGCCATCCGGAACTTGTCGAGGCTCATGCGGCCCGTGGCCGTGGCCAGGATCAGGGCCATGCCCGCGCCTGCCGCGCCCGCTTCGGTGGGGGTGAACAGGCCCAGGAAGAGCCCGCCCATGACCATGAGGAAGATGACCACCATCTCGATGGAGCCGGGCAGGGAGCGCAGCTTGTCGGCCAGGGTGGTCTTGGGGCCTGCCGGACCCCACGCAGGGTGTCTGCGGCACAGGTACCAGATGGTGGCCATGAAGAGCAGGGTCAGCAGGATGCCCGGCACCATGCCGCCCAGGAAGAGTTGGGCAATGGACTGGCTGGTTTGCAGACCAATGATGATGAGCACCACCGAGGGCGGGATGACCACGCCCAGGGTGGCCCCGGCAGCCACCGAGCCGGTGGACAGGACCGGGCTGTACTTGAATTTCTTCATCTCCGGCAGGGCCACGGTGGACATGGTGGCCGCCGTGGCCGAGTTGGAGCCGCAGATGGCCGAGAACCCGGCGCAGGCCAGGATGGTGGTCATGGCCAGCCCGCCCCGGACCTCGCCCATCCAGGCGTAGGCCGAGCGGTAGAGCCGCTCGTTGACGCCGGAGTAGAAACATATCTGCCCCATGAGGATGAACAGCGGGATGACGGTCAGCCCGTAGTTGGAGAACACGTCCCACAGCTCGGTGCCGAGCATGCCTGTGGCGGCCTGCCAGTTGAGGACGTAGGCAAAGCCGACAAACCCGATGATGCCCATGGCAAAGCCCACGGGGATGCGCAGAAAAAAGATGGCCAGCAGCAGGACGGCGGTGCCGACCATGCCAGCGGTGATCGGGTCCATTAGTCCACCGTCTCGGAGGTCAGGGTTTTGAGGGTGTCCACCATGAGCACGAAGGCCAGGGCCAGGCAGCCGAAGGCAGTGGCATAGACAAAGGGGTGGAAGACAATGCCCAGGGTTTCGGAGAGTTCGCCCGTGTCCACGAGGAAGGCGGCCCATTTCCAGGTCTCAAGTCCGGCCAGTCCGAAGAAGAGGCAGGAGACGAGGCTGGTGCCTGCCTCGGCAGCCCGGCGCACGCCCCTGGGGAATCGGGCCAGTAGGATGCCCACAGCCACGTGCGAGCGCTGCCGCTGGGCAAAGGCCAGGGAAAAGGCCGCCACCACTGCGCCCAGGTAGCCCATCAGTTCAAAGGTGCCTTGGACCGGAACCCACACGGCCCGCAGGACCATGTTGGCGCAGGCCAGGACGACCATGGCCACGAGGAATATGCCTGCCAGCGCGGTCAGCGTCCGGGCCAGGAACGCGCTGGTCTTGTCGAGGATGTCTATCATGGCGCATCAGGGCGTCCCCTCCGGCCAGGGGCCGGAGGGGACGCGGGGATTACTTGCCGAACTCGGCTTCGTATTTGGCCTTGAAGGCGAGCATGTCGTTCAGGATGGTGTCGGCGTCGAGGCCCGCCTTGGCGGCCTCACCCTTCCACTCGTCCACAAGCCCGGCGCTTTTGACCCTGATCTCCTCGTGCTCGGCCTCGGTCAGGGTGAAGACCTCCACCTGATACTGCTCCTTGGACCACGCCAGGGAGTCGTTGATGTGCTTGTCCAGGTATTCTCCGGTCCACTGCGCCTGCTCGCGGCCCAGGTCGTCGAGGGTCTTTTTCACGTCGTCGGGCAGCGCGTCCCAGCAGGCCTTGTTCATGATCACCGCAAAGGGATAGACTGGCATGTTGGTGATGGTCTCAAAGCGGCAGAGCTCCGCGAAGTTGAAGTCCTTGAGCACGTCGAACGAGGAGACCAGCCCCTTGACCACGCCCTTTTGCAGGGCCTCCGGGGTCTGGGACATGGGCATGCCCACGCCTTGTGCGCCCAGCCCGGCCAGGATGTTCAGGATGGAGCCCGAGGCGCGCAGCTCCATGCCCTTGAGGTCGGAGAGCTGTCTGACAGGTTCCTTGCTCATGATGTTGGAGGGGGCCGAGGTGAACAGGGTCAGCACCTTGACATCGCCGAGTTCGGCGGGCCGGTGCTTCTGGTAGACGTCCCACATGGTCAGGCTGGCCACCTTGGTGGAGGTGAAAGCCACCGGCAGGTTCAGGACCGACATGGCCGGGAACACGCCGGGATAGTAGGGGAGGCTGATGCAGCCGATGTCGGCCTGTCCGGTCTGCACGCCGCGCAGCATGTTCTTGGCGCCGAGCAGGGTGGAGCCGGGGAAGGTCTGGATGGCCAGGGCTCCGCCGGTGCGTTTCTCCACCTCTTCCTTCCAATGCTCCATCTGGATGCACGGGAAGGTGGTGGCGGGCGGGAAGTTGGCGTAGGTCAGCGTGGTCGCCGCCATGGCGGTGGCGGCCAGCAGACAGACGAGGGTCATGGCGGCGGCCAGCAGGATGATCGGTCTTCGCATCACTCTCTCCTTGAAGGTGCTTGATTCCCGGACGCGCCAGGGCGCGTCCGCATGGCTATATATTGAGGTCGTACGCCAATACCACGGTCTGGCGGTTGGTGAAGCCCATGCCTCCGGGGAAGGTGTTGAGCAGTACGCACAGTTCCATCTTGCCGTCGTTGTTCAGGTCAGCCACGGCGATGTCCGAGACCTGGCCCTTGATGCGCCGGGTCTTCCAGGAGAGGGCCATGCCCACGCCGTCCCAGGTCAGGGCGTGAACCTCGCCCTGGGTATAGTAGTTGAAGCGCTCGAACACCTGGGCGGCGATGGAGAGGTCCTTGTTGACCAGCAGCTCGTACTTGCCCTTCTGGGTCAGGGAGGTGGCGAGCATCCGGAACGGGACGTTGAAGGTGGTGGTCTTGGAATCCACCGCGCCGGGGCCCATGCCGAGCGGCCTGTCGCTGGTCTCGATGCCGATGCCGGAACTGTTGTAGGTGTCGTCGTCCGTGGACGAGAGGCGTTCCATGGTCTGGCCGTACACCTTGAGCCGGTGGAAGTCGTCGAGGACCACGTATTTGAAGCCGAACTCGTCGGGCAGGTAGACCATGCTGTAGATGGAGCCGAACTCGGGCGAAGGGATGCTCTGACCAAGCTCGATGGAACCGCCCTTGAGATAGGCCTCGTATATCTTGGTGGAGAACAGGTGCCTGACGCCCTGGTCCTGGGAAACCATGATCGGGGTGTAGGTGGGCGGCATCCGCAGCACGCCGAGGAACTTGCCGTAATCCTTGACCAGGAACTGGAACTTGCCGCTCTTGAAGGAGAGCACGTGGGATTTGGGCCAGCCTTCCGGGGCCTTGAGGGCGCTGCGGTACTGGCTCTGGTAGGTGCCCACGACCAGTTCATTGGCGCCGTCCCTGTCCAGGTCCACCGCCTCCAGGCGAAGATATTGCGTGTTCGGGTTCATTTCGAGGGTGTCAAGGTGCTTGAGCTTGCCGTCATCGTAGCTGTAGGCGGAGATGCCTGTCTTATGGAGGATGAAGACCTCGTTCTGGCCGTCGCCCGTGCCGTCGGCCACCACCATGCTGGTGGAGAAGAAGCGCAGGGTCTGGCTGCGCCAGCGACCCTCGGTCTCTGAGCCGCCCTCGTAGCGGAACTGGGGGTTGAGGGTGTCGGCCTTGTATTGGTCGTCATTGGCCATGAGGAACTGGGTGTTGGCCGGCTCCGTGGGACTGGCCACGCCGTCCTTGATATCCGTGGCCTTGGCCGTCACCTCGCCGGCGCTGAAGCCGGGCCGCTTGAAGACATCGCCCATGATCGACCGGCTCTGGGCATCGAGCCAGGTGGTGATCTCGTTGATGCCCATCTGTCCCTTGTTTTCCCAGAACGAGCCGTCGGTGCCCACGGCCATCATGTGCAGGGTGGCCGTGGTGTCCAGGATGGCGATGTCGCCCGAGACGAGGTAGTCAAGCCCGGTGCTGCGCAGGGCGTTGATGGCGTCCGCCTTGTTCCTGGGCGCGGCGATGCCGTCTATGGCCGCGTCGCTGGTCGGGGTCACATGCCCGGCCCATTCAAGGCTGCTGCCCAGGCTGGATTGTAAGGCTTTGGGAAAATAAGCGTATTTTTGGGGCCCGTTGTAGGAGAACGGGATCACGGCAAATTTTTTCGCGCCTTGCGCCAGGGCCGGGGCGGCCATGAGCAGCACCGCCAGGGCGGCGATGATGGGGGCGGCGAATCGACGGTTCAACATGTATTCCTCCGTGGTGGGGCGGGTTGCGCGTTTGCGGCTGGGCAACGCGTGGCGTTGCATGGCAGGCACTTGTACCAGTTTCTGCGCCGGGATGCAAAGGCAGTCTGCGGTTGCCTCCCTCCGGGCAAGGCTGTATTGGTCCCTCTGGGGCGACCGCCGCCGCTGGGGCGGGCCTGGCGTCCGGCTGCCCGGAGAGGTTCATGACCGCCACACTTCGCACATTCAGGCTTGTCTGCGACGACCACGCCGTGCCGCACGTCGAGGCGCTGCTGGCCGCTCAGGGGTTCGCCTTCGAGCCCGAGCCGTTCTACCCGCTGGCCCGCAGGCTTATCCGGGAGCCCTTTGCCCTGGGCGACAGCCTGGCCGCCCGCTTCGGGCTCATCTACATTCAGGACCGCTCCTCCATGCTGCCGCCCCTGCTGCTCGATCCGGAGGCAGGCGCGAGCGTGCTCGACATGTGTTCGGCTCCGGGCAGCAAGACCGGCCTGCTATCGCGCCTGGTCGGGCGCGAGGGGTTCGTCTTCGCGTCCGAGCCTTCCGCCGACCGGCTGGGCACCTTGCGCGCCAACCTGCGCCGGACCGGTTCGGTCAACACGGCCACGGCCAAGGCCAAGGCGCAGGACCTGCCGTTCCCCGACGGCTCGTGGGACTGCATCCAGCTCGACCCGCCGTGCAGCGGCTGGGGAACCGTGGACAAGAACCCCAAGGTCATGGAGCTGTGGGGCGAGGGCAAGACCGGCCCGCTGGTGGCCCTGCAAAAGACGCTCCTGACCAAGGCCGCGGCCCTGCTCGCGCCAGACGGCAGCGTGCTCTACTCCACCTGCACCACCAATGTGGAGGAGAACGAGGCCCAGGTGGCCTGGGCTTTGGACACCCTCGACCTCGCGCTGGAGCCCCTGGCCGCGCCGCCCGGCTTCATCTTCGGCCAGCCCGAGCTGCCGGGCATGGACGGCGTGCTGCGCGTGGCCGCGGATTCCGAGGGGCAGGGATTTTTCCTGGCCCGGTTCCGCAAGCAAGGCGGCGCGTGCGCAACCCTCGACCCTGGAGCGCAAAAAACGGAGCTGCCCGGCCACCGGCTGGACCTCTCGCGCATGGCCGGGAGCGATATCCTGCACCTGCCGGGCCTGCCGCCGGGCGAGGTATACGACTTTGGCGGCAAGGCGTTTTTTCTCCACGAGCAGGGGCTGGCGCGGATTCCCCAGTCGTTGCGCTGGCAGGGGTTTGCCCTTGGCAAGGTGTCGGGCCAGGGCCGGGATGCGCGCTTCAGGCCCGACGGGGCGGCCCGCATACTCCTGCCGCCGCCCGGAACGCGAAACGGGCCGGACGCCCTGCGCCTCGACGATATCGCCGACCTTGAGCGGCTGCTTTCGGGCCAGAGCCTGCCCCACGCGCCCGGCAAGGGGCCGGTGGGCCTCTACTACCGGGACGTGCCCCTGGCCTGGCTGTCGCGCAAAGGCAACCGGGTCGTAATGTCGATGAAATAGTCTGTGATTACAGGTGCCTGAGTGCTGCTTAAATTTTTTGAAAAAGCGTTGACAAAAACAACGCGTGTGGGCAGTATCCCCTTCGCTGAATGTGGATGAGGGTTCTGCCAGGAGACCGTGCCACCCCGCCAAAATGGGTTGACAAAAATCTCCGGGCCAAGCTAAAGACACTCTTCCTGCGGGCGGGTAGCTCAGCTGGGAGAGCATCGGCCTTACAAGCCGAGGGTCACAGGTTCGAGCCCTGTTCCGCCTACCAGAATTGCAGTAAAGCGTCACTTAACGCGCTTTATATAGATGCGGAGCCGTAGTTAAGTTGGTTATAACGCCGGCCTGTCACGCCGGAGGCCGAGGGTTCGAGTCCCTTCGGCTCCGCCACTAAAGATCAAGGACATCAATGAAAGTTGGTGTCCTTTTTCTTTTGTGCGGTCCGGGAATTGTCGGACAAAGCCACGGACACAGTATTGATTTTAGGTAGCAATCGTGCAGGGTTGGAATGTTGGTTTCTATTACGGCTTCTGGGTAGATACACACATCCTCTCGGATTTGTTCGAGGGGTGGGATGGGTCAGGTATCTAGCTCGGTTTTAAATTTGACAAACACTTCTGACAAGAGCCTGTGTATGTTGGAAATTATTTCATCGGTATATTCTTTCGCTACGATGAAATGGCTTCCGTCAAAGTTAAATCGAGTTGAGTTTTTATCAATCTTTTTAAGTTGTTCAATGGTGTTGTCATTCATCAGGGTCAAGTCACCATTCTCGTGCGCAATAGCATTTCGAACTTTATAAACGTCCTCTAAAAAAGCCCATTCTTCCTTTGAATGTATATCAGGCATTTTTAGTATGTCGGAAAAAAATAGCTGAATGCGCTCAAGAAAACAGCCTTTTAGCTTTTGTGGGGTTATCTTCAACTTTGGGTGTTTGTCTGCTGCGAGTCTTCTAGCAAATGTTGATATGATTGTTTCATATGTTGACCATGCAAACAGAATTGTTCCATGAAGAAAAAAGCGTGGAGCAATAAAATCTTTCGTATACTCATAAATACCTTGGTAGAGTCTAAACTCATCTTGATCCTCACAGCTAAGCATGTCTTCCTGGGCTTTGCCGATGAAGATATCCATCTGTTTTAATTGAGTTTTATGTAGGCCAAGAAGGTCGCTTAAACTTGCTTCAATTTCGAGATATCTCAGGTCAAGGATGAAATTTTGTGATTGAGGTGAGTTTTTCATATCTTTTCAAACCACTGCCCATCAACTTCAACTTCCTCAACCATCCGAACATTCACACCGAGTCGAAGCTTCTTGAGCATTTCAACGAGGTCATCGCCTTCGATCAGGTCTATCGGTGAAGCCCCGTCACGGGTCGCTTCCCTGGTGGCTTCGCGTGAAAACGTCCCTGTGGTGATGAATAGCCCTTTGTCGGCTCTGCCCACCATGGCCCCCCTGAAGTCCCGGATTGCTCCCGGCCCTACGGAGCCCTTGTAGCGTTTGCATTGGAAGACAACGTGGTAGCTCAGGACATCCTGAATCTTCACGATCCCTTTCCCGTCAATGCCACCGTCACCGGATTTGCCAGTGACTTCGACTTGAACGAAACCGATTTCACGGAGGAGGCGTTTGGTCAGGCGTTCAAAAGCATTGGGGTCAAGGGCTAGAATTGTTTGGTGCATGACCTCGCGCCAATCGCCCGTTTCAGGGATGGCCTCCGGGGCTTCGTTGATCACCTTCTTCTTCGAGTTCTTGCTGAGACCGCGAACAGATTGGACAATCTCTTCAGCATCAAGCTTCATCCCGCGCTGGTACTTTTCCGTGAATGACCAGACGCCCCGCTCGGAGTTGTCGATCAATCCGACCTTCTTGAGATAGGTCCTGGCCCAGGCGAGACGATACTCGACTTCGTTCTGGCTGGACTTTTCCGGGTTGTGGGGTTGGGAAGTGATTTCTTCGGCAAGGCCAAGGAACTGGATCACTCCCTCGGCGATTTCCTGGTTGGTTCCTGATCCTCCAAGCTCGTCAATGACCTGGATCGTCGGAATCATCAGTTCGTGGTATTGTGGTATATTTTTCATGGTGTAGTGGGTTGAGGTTTTCAGTCGATATATATCATCGCCTTAGGGAAGCCAATATCCAAAAGAATAAATGATGATGCTTGGGCAAACTACCCGGCTCCTGTTTTGCCGTTCTTCGCTATAACACCCAGGGAAGTATGGTTCTGCTTCCAGCCGGCCTGGGGGGTGAGGCGCTTGTGGGCAGGCAAATGCGTTTCTTTTTTGCATTTCCTTAAACGCGGATCAGCGTTATCTTGATTTCATTTGTTTTCTCCAATATGACGGTTCCATGTATCAAGAAACAGAACGCGGCTCGCCGGGGGCGAATTTGCGCCAGGGCATGCGATCTCGCGTGTTGGCGTGCGCCGTCATGGCGTTATGGAGTGTATGTATGGTCTTGAATGGTGAAGCCAGGGCCGCCTCGCTTGCGGTCTACGGACCGGGCGGGCCTTATCCGGCCATTCGCAAATGCGCGGAGATCTTCGGTGCCAGGCAGGGCGTGGCAGTGGATGTGCAATTCGGCGAACCGGCCAAGCAGGCGGATCAGGCTGCGAAGAACGGCGATGTCTATTACACCGGCGCGGAATACATGATGGACGATTTCATCCGGGAGTACCCGACGCTTCTCGACGAATCCGCCATCATCTATCCTGCCGCCCGGCGGGTGGGGATCATCGTGCGGCAGGGCAACCCGAAGGGCGTGCAAAGCCTGGGCGATCTGGCCGCGCCCGGCATGCGCATCCTGGACGTGAGCCTTGAGAACATGGCCGACCTTCGTGGGAAGGCCAACGCCAATACAACGGTGTTTGTCACCACGGGCCGCCAGGGTTTTACGGCCTGGAAGACAAACAACAACCTGGACGCCTGGGTGACATACAAAACCTGGGCCGAGCAGCTTGACCCCGGCGAGGGCGAGTTCATCCCCATCGACGGCCCCAAGGGGCTGCGCCGGATTCCGGTGACGGTGATGCGAAACGCGCCCCACCCGGACCTGGCCAGGGCTTTTCTGAAATTCCTGGAAACGGACGAGGCCCGAGCCGTGTTTCTTGAAAATGGGTACGAGCCGTACTGAAGGAGAAAGGAATGCGCATACTCGGCCTCAACTCCAGCCCCAAGGGAAAGGCCAGCCAGACCCGGCGGCTTGTCCAGGCGGTTTTGGACGGCGCAGCGGCAAAAGGCGCGGAAACGGAATACATTGATCTGCGCAAGTACACAATCGAGTACTGCATTGGCTGCCGCAAATGCTTTGCCACCGGCAAGTGCGTTTTCGATGACGACTATGCCCCGCTGTTGGAAAAAATGCTGGCGGCCGACGGCATGGTCTGGGGCTCTCCCAATTACTCCTTCTGTGTGAATGCGCCCATGAAGGCGCTCATCGACCGCATGGCCGACGTCATCCACTGCCAGTATTTCGACGGCAAATACTGCGCCGCCGTCTGCACGGCCGGTCGCGATCATGCCATCATCACCCGTTTTCTCGCCAACAACTTCAACGACCTCGGAGCCTATGTCACGGGAACGGCCGGGGCCCTGGTCACGGAAGGTGAAGCAGCCGTGGCGCGAGCCGAAATCCTGTCTTTCTCCCTGGGGCAAGCCCTGGCGGACGATATTGTTTCGCAACGGCCCTATTTCGACCAACACGTGGCCATCGACGCAAACAGGTTGGACTTTCAGGCTAAAATTCGCCAATATAAAGAGCAATGGCCCTACCAGTACGAATACTGGGAGAAAAGGGGCTGGGGCTGATCCCGGGCGGCTAAGGACGCGGTCCCTCTCTTGCGATTTTTGGCATCCGTTGCCGCTGATTTTTTCCAGGAAGCAAAAAGTCCAGGAGCGTAAAAAGCTTTTCAATCCCTGCTCTTCCTGTAGTTGAACACAGCGGTGTGCGTCCTGATTTGGCTTGGATGCATGGGCTGTACCTTGTGAAAACGTAATAATTTTTGGGGCTGTCCTAGCTAAGCACTCCGCTTAGGCTTAGGATGGCATCATGTACGAAAGGAAAAGCAGGCT
Source organism: Pseudodesulfovibrio aespoeensis Aspo-2 (assembly GCF_000176915.2). NCBI lineage: Bacteria > Pseudomonadati > Thermodesulfobacteriota > Desulfovibrionia > Desulfovibrionales > Desulfovibrionaceae > Pseudodesulfovibrio > Pseudodesulfovibrio aespoeensis. Next base: position 3,168,897 of record NC_014844.1, on the reverse strand, counting down.
CAGCCCACAGAAGCGGGCCAGGCTCATTGAGCACTTCATTGCCGGCACAACGGCACGTGCTGCCGCTCAACTGGTGGACGTCAACAAGAACACGGCGGCCACGTTTTTCACTCGGCTGAGGAAAATCATTGCCGATGAGATGGAAAAGGCATCGCCATTCGACGGTGAGATTGAAGTTGATGAGAGCTATTTCGGAGGAGTCAGGAAAGGCAAGCGCGGTCGAGGTGCTGCAGGGAAAGTCCCTGTTTTCGGCTTGTTGAAGCGTGGAGGGCGGGTTTATACGGTCATGATCCCAAACGCCCGGAGCACGACACTTCTCCCCATCATGGAGCGCATGATCTTGCCGGACAGTATCGTGTACACTGACGCTTTCAGAAGCTATGATGCGCTGGATGTCTCGGACTTCCACCATGTGCGGATCAATCACTCTGAAAGGTTCGTGGACAGGCAAAACCACATCAATGGGATTGAGAACTTTTGGAACCAAGCCAAGCGCCACCTCCGCCGGTTCAACGGCATCCCCAGGGACAGTTTTTTCCTGTTCCTTAAAGAGTGTGAGTGGCGGTTCAATTGTGGTGACCATAAAATGTTACTCAAGCAACTGAAAAAGTGGATTAATCAGCGGGGAAAATCCTAGTTAGCTAGGACAGCCCCTAATTTTTTGGGATGGCAGAGAATGAAGACCAGAAAGGATAACCTCGCGCAGTTGTGCGAGGAGGGGTATGTCGTCGAGCCGGGGCAGAAGTTCGTGGTGGACGATTTCCGGCCAGGGGACGCCCTTGGCGTGGCCCGGTTGTATTACAGGGTATACGGGGACATGTTCCCGATCGATCATGTCTACGACCCGCAGGAGTTGGCTCGGATCAATGCGGGCGATGACCTGTATCAGGCTGTTGGCCGCACTGACAAGGGCGACATCGTGGGGCTCTACGCCCTGTTTCGCAATCCTCCGGGCCGGAAGATCATGGAGGCTGGATCGTGGATCGTGCATCCCGACTACCGGACAACGTCGCTGGGGTTGCGTCTGGCCCGCAAGATCCACAACAAGCCGCCGGAGCATCTCGGGCTTGATGTCATTTCCGGGCAATGCGTGTGCGACCACCTGACCACCCAGAAGCTCGGCAAGGTCGTCGGCGCGTGTACCTGTGCCCTGGAAATAGAACCGATGCCGCCCAGGCCGATCTCGGAGGGCGGGGCCTATGGCCGCATCTCCCTGCTCGACCAGTTCTGCATTCTGCATGACCGGCCCCACGATATTTTCCTGCCGACCCGGTACGCGGACGCGCTTCGCGCCATTTGCGAGGGCGAGGGGCTCACGCGGACGTTTGTGGAGGATGTGCCGCCGCAGTCAGACACTGTGGCCTCGACACTGGTGATCGAGGACGCCAGTCTGGCCAAGCTGACCGTGGAGGCGGTGGGCGTGGACTTTGCCCGGCACCTTGCCGAAATGGAGCGGGCGAAGCCAGACATGCATGTCTATCAGCTCGTGTTGCCGTTGTGGCGTCCGGGCTGTTCCCTTGCCGTGGAAGCGGCCCGGGCAAGGGGCTATTTCTTCGGCGGCCTGCTTCCCCAGTGGTATGACCGGGACGGGCTGCTCCTGCAAAAGGTCGCGGGAACGCCGGACTTCGACAAGATCAAGCTCTTCTCGCCGCAAGGACAGGGGCTGCTCGACATCATCAGGGCCGACTGGCAATCCCTGCACGCCGGAGGGTAACTCCGGACTGCCCGCTGGTGGGCAGGGCCGTCGGGTCTTGCCACACCGGCTCTGTCGCATAAAAAAAGGCCCGGACCTAAGTCCGGGCCTTTGTCGTTGGCGAGGCGGAGAGCCTACATGTCGATGATCTTCTTGGCCGTGTCGTCCATGACGTCGGTGATGAACTTGATGCCGGTCTCGCGCTCGGTCTCGCGGTTGCCCGAGGCGATGTCGTGGCGGGCGATGTCCTCCAGAGCGAACTTGCGTGCGCCGCACATGAGCTGCTGGAGTCCGGCGGAGAGCTTGTCCACCAAGCACCAGATGGCGATGGCGCCCAGGGGCACGCGCTTCATCTCGTCCCTGCCGACCTTCTTCTCCACATCCTGGTAACAGGCGAAGATCTCCTCGGCGGAGCTGCCGTAGCAGGAGACCGCGGCAGGCAGCTTGTCCCAGTTGCCGCAGACCTGCTCGCGTCTCTCGGGATGGAGCACGCCCTCGATGTTGGAGCCGAGGAAGCCGGGGATCATCATGGCCCGGCCCATGCAGATGAGCTTGGTGTAGGGCGCGCCTAGGGCCAGGGCCTTGAAGATGGTGCTGCCCTTGGCGAATCCGCCGGCAAAGGACATGTCCACCACGCGCTTGCCCCTGGCCGCGAGGCGGCTGGCGTACTCGTGGGCCTTGGCGTGCAGCAGGATGGAGGGCACGCCCCAGCTCTCCATCATGTTCCAGGGGCTCATGCCCGTGCCGCCGCCAGAGCCGTCCATGGTCAGCAGGTCGAGCTCGGCCTCGGAGGCGAACTTGATGGCCATGGCCAGGGCCTCCATGCCGTAGGAGCCGGTCTTCAGCGAGATGCGCTTGAAGCCGAGGCCGCGCAGGTACTTGATGGAGTTCATGAACTCCTCGTGGACCTGCTCGTAGGTGGAGAGGTTGGTGTAGCCAAGGCGGCTGTGGCGGGCGAAATGCTTGACCGAGCCGCGCTTGTAGCCTTCCTGCACCTCCGGCTTTTCCGGGTCCGGGTCCACGAGATAGCCGCGCTGCTTGAGGAACAGGGCATAATCCAGGCTGGAGACCTCGATCTCGCCGCCGATGTTCTTGGCGCCCTGGCCCCACTTGAGTTCAAGGATGACCTTGTCGCCATATTTCTCGGCCAGGTATTCGGCCACACCGTTGCGGGTGTCCTCCACGTTCATCTGGACGATGATCGCGCCGTAGCCGTCGTAGTAATTCATGTAGGTGTCGATGCGGCGCTCAAGCTCCGGGGCCTTGGTGATGCGGCCCTTGTTGATCTCGGACTTGCGGTCCACGCCGACCACGTTCTCGCCCACCACGATGGGAGCGCCCACCAGGGCGCAGCCCACGGCAAAGGAATCCCAGTACTTGGCGGCGATGAAGGTGGAGCCGAGCGCGCCGGTCATGAACGGCACGCGACACTTGGTCTTCTCCTGCGCGCCAAAGGAGGTCTCCAGGCTGACATCAGTGAAGAGCAGGTCCTGCTCGGTATTGACCGAGCCCATGGCGCCGTAGTTCAGCCCCTGGATGCGCAGCGAGTTGTAGGACACGCCCACATGGGTGGTGTTGCCGCTTCCGGCTGTGACCAAGCCGAAATCGCGGGGATAGAGAATCTCGCGGCCACGCAGGGACGACATCCAGGTCTCGCATTTGCCCTGACAGTCTGCCCGACACAGGGTACACAGCCCGGACTCGATCGCGTTGCCGCGGTTCACACTTCCAAGCACATCATTGCTTTTTGGCCAGTTCATTTGATCGGTACTCCCTTCAAAAGTGTAGATTTTCGGGAGACACAATTAGCAATTATGCCCTTCTTTGTCACCAATAATCAGCTGTGAAAATTGAAAAACCACAAACTTGTAGAATGTGTAGTTTTGCCGCTGGCAAAGGGCAAAATATTTGCCCTTTGTGGACAATCGGGCTGTGAGGGAGGGGGCGTGGCCGCATGGCAGGCAGCGGCAAACAGGCGTATGGGAGCAAACGGGTTGGCGTGAAGCGGGCCAGGACAGCGCAGGGTGGCGTCCTGGTCTTACGGTCATGATGGAGGGGGCCTTTTTCAAGGCGAAACCCCGGAGCCGGGGCCTGATGCCTGGAGTCGACTATCCCGGATAGGATTCCATGAACAGCCGTTCGGCGGTGGCATCGCCGATGACCAGGAGCGAGTCGGCGTCGTCGAGGGGGGCGTGCGGGTCGGGGTTGACTTCGAGTTTTTCGCCACGGACCACGGCGATGACGCTGCATCCGGTGTCCTGACGCAGCTGGCTGTTCATGAGGCTCTTGCCCGCCAGGGAGGAGTGGACCCGGACCCGGAAGATGTTCAGCCCCTCGGTCAGGGTGAGCACCTTGCCCGGGCTGAGGAGGTTGATGACCGTGTTGGCGGCGATGGTGGAGTAGGACATGACCAGGTTGGCCCCGGCCTTGTGCAGCACGTTGATGTTGCGGTCCAGGGTGGCCCGGCTGATGATCTGGATGTCCGGGCGCAGTCTGCGGCAGTAGATGGTCAGGTAGATGTTCAGGTCGTCGTTGTGGGTGGTGACAAAGACCGACGGGGCCTCGTTGATGCCTGCGGCCACGAGCACGTCCAGATCCGAGGCGCTGCCGTGGACAAAATGGTCACCATCGCCGACGAGCTTGGGGTTCTTCTCCACGATGCGGTATTCCACGCCCTGCTGGGAGAGCGTTTGTGCTGCTGCGCGGCCCACCCTGCCGCCGCCCAGGATGAGCACCGGGGCGGCCACGGGCGGCGGCGGTCCGGCGAACCGGTCAAAGGCGTCCAGCTGTTCCTGGGTTCCGGCCAGGACAAAGACCGAGTTGGGGGTGATGACCGTGTCCGGGCGGGGTGTTTCTATGCGGCCTCGCTCCCACAACCCCACGATGTTCATGCCCGTGGCGTCGCGCAGGCCGCAGTCCCGGATGGTGCGCCCCACCAGCGGGGTGCCCTGGGCCGGGGCCTCGGCCAGCCGCAGCTCGTCGAAGCTGCCGATGACGTTGCTCCGGGTGCCTGTGGCCAGGGTCCGCCGGGCCAGCATCTCGCCGAGCATGCGCATGAACTGGTAGACGTGGCTGGCTCCGGCCAGTTGCAGGATATCCACGGATTCGCCGGAATCGGCGTTGGCCACGATGGTCACGTCCGGGGCCACCTCGCGGATGGTGTAGGCCGCATTGGTGTTTTTCATGTCGTCGCTCAGGACCACGACCATGGCGGCCTTGTTCGTCCGAAGCCGGGCATAGGTTTCAGAGTCGTCCGAGTCGCCCACCACGGCCTTGTATCCCTGGTCCATCAGGTCGAGCGCGTGATGCACGTCGGGGACCAGGATGCAGTAATCGAAGTTGAACTGACCAAGGCGCGAGGCCAGGGCCAGGGCCACAGGGTCGGCGCCCACGATGATCAGGTGGCCGGACGCGTTCTCGGGCATTGCGCGGACGGCGCGGGACTTGGACTGTGCGTCCAGAAAAGGGGCGTAGAAGAACTGGATGAAGGTGAAGGGGAGCATGACCAGCAGGAACACGATGCCCGAAAGCAGCACCACCAGGGAGAATATCCTGCCCAGGTCCGTGGCGAAGGTGATGTCGCCAAAGCCCAGTGTGGACATGACTGTCAGGGTCCAATAGAAGCCCGTGATCCAGGAGAACTCCTGTCCTTCGCGCTCCATGAGCACATGAAACAGGAAGCTGTACAGGGTGATGAAGAAGAGCAGGAATACAATGAACTTGACCAGGGAGCCCAGGTTGCGCTGGGCGCGCCGGTCCTGAATGAGGTAGAGTATCTGGGACGGAATGAACTTCATGGCGTTGGTCCCGTGGTTTTGTCAGATCCTGGACATTGGGGCCAGATGGAATCAGGCGGATTGGCCGGTTTTGGCCGCCTTGCGGCGTTTTTTCCACTCATGCAGATGGTTGGCGTAGGCCGGAGCCTTCTGGAAGAGGAACACCCCGATCATGGCCGTGACAATGACGTAGACGCCGCTGAATATCCGCAGTTGCGGCGCGGCCAGGCTGGCGATGATGGCCGAGAACTCGCCGCGCGCCACCAGGGAGAGCCCGGCGCGGGCCGCGATCTTCGGGGTCAGGCCCGAAATGCGTCCGCCGAAGTAGCCGGTCAAGAGTTTGCCCGCCACGGCCCAGACCACGCACAGGCCGAGCAGAATCGGCATGGGTACGCCTTCGCCCAGGGTGACCGTGGTGCCGAACCAGAAGAAGAAGAAGGGGAGCATGATGTTGCGCAGCGGCATGAAGAGCTGCTCCAGATCATGCGCCTTGCCGGTCTCCGAGAGCATGACCCCGGCCAGGAACGCGCCCAGGATCTCGGACAGTCCCAGCCAGAGCGCCAGTCCGGCGTATCCCAGAGCGATGCCCGCCGCGAACAGGGGCATGAAGTCCTTCTGGATGTGCCTGCCCACGAACACGGACATGCGCCGGAATCCGAAAAAGGCGATGAGCACGGCCCCGGCCACGAAGAGCACGATCTTGAGGGTGAGCAGTCCGGCGAATCCGGCGGTCATCTCGCCGCCGCCCTGGGTGGCGGCGATGAAGGTGACCAGCAGGGGCGCCACCAGATCCTCGAAAATGAGCAGGCCCAGGATGAACTCGGACTCCGGGTTGGCGAGGCGTTTTTCCTCTTCGAGCATCTTGACCGTGATGGACGAGCTGGTGGCGTAGCCCACCGAGCCGATGATGAACCCGGACAGCAGATCAAGGCCGAGCCATGTGGCGAAAGCCATGGGCACGCCGAAATTCAGGGCCACGTCGAGCAGCCCGGCGGGCCAGATGCGCCGCCCCACGTCCATCATCCGGATGAGCGGAAACTCCAGGCCCACGATGAAAAACAGGAAGACGATGCCGATTTCCGCGGCCTCGTGGATGTGGTCGTTGTGGCTCAACTGTCCGGCCAGCACGATGCCCAGGAGGATGAACACCAGCACCGACGGCACCTTGATCTTCATGGAGGTCAGGGAGGCGCCGAAAAAAGTGATCAATACGATCCCGGCAAGAAGCAAAAAGGGCAGGCTGTCCATAATGTCTCGCTTGGGCGTCTCTGGTTTCGGGCGATCCGGACCACAAGGCCGGGAGGCTGTGCCCGCTTACCGGCAGAGGTCTTCGAGGGCCTTGATCTGCTCGCGCGAGCCGATGGCCATGAGCACGTCGCCCGCAGTGATGACCTCGGAGATGTCGGGGCTGCCGATGATTATGCCGCCCCGGTCAATGCCGATGATGGTGGAGCCGGTCATTTTCCTGATCTGGGATTCGGCGATGGTCTTGCCCAGGAGCTGGCTCGACGGCTCGATCCTGAGCCACTCGATGCGCACCGACTTGAGCAGCAGGTCCATCCGGTCGTCGGCCACTGGCTGGTAGTCCACGCCGAGCAGGATGGCGCCGAGCTTGCGGGACTCCTCGTCGCTAAACTGGACAGTGGTCAGCGGATCGTCGTCCGGGTCGTCGAAATAGTATATCTCCCTGTTGCCCGTGAGGTGCAGCAGGACCACGATGTGCTTCCCGCTCACCGTTGTCATGGAATATTTCTTCCCGATTCCGGGCAGATCCGTTGTTTTCACTTCCATGCTGACCTCCAGCGTCGTTGTGTGCAAGTCTCTGTATACCTGTGAACAAAGGCCCTGTAAACGGATAGCGGCGTCAGCGTTCTTGCACTGCGAGCGCTCGGGGGTGCCGTGGTCAGGTCAGCCGTCCGATTTCTGCTGAATCTTGGCCCAGGAGTCGCGCAGGGTGGCCGTGCGGTTGAAGACCAGCCGCCCGCCCGGCACGTGATCGCGCGTATCCGAGCAGAAGTAGCCGGTGCGCTCGAACTGGAAGTTGACGCCCGGCTCCATGCGGGCCAGGGCCGGTTCCACCCAGCAGTCGGCCAGCACTTCAAGGGAGGCAGGGTCCACATAGTCGGTGAAGCTCTTGCCCTCCTCGACGGCATTGGGGTTGTCGCAGGTGAAGAGGTTGGCGTAGTTGCGCACCTCGGCCCTGAGGGCGTGGGCTGTCGAGACCCAGTGCAGGGTGCCCTTGATCTTGCGGCCATCCTTGGACCAGCCGCCGCGCGTCTCTGGATCGTAGGTGGCGCGGATCTCGGTGATGGTGCCGTCCGCGTCGCGGTCGAATCCGGTGCAGGTGACGTAGTAGGCAAAACGCAGCCGCACCTCGCGGCCCGGCGCGAGGCGGAAGAACTTTTTGGGCGCTTCCTCCATGAAATCGGCCCGCTCGATCCACAGCTCGCGGGTGAAGGGGACCACGCGCGAGCCCATGGACTCGTCCTCCGGGTGGAGCGGCATGGTGAATTCGTCCAGCCCGTCCTCGGGATAGTTCTCGATGACCAGCCTGACCGGGTCCATGACGCCGAGATAGCGCGGGGCGCGGTCGTTCAGGTCCTGGCGCACGCAGTGCTCCAGCAGGGCGTATTCCACGGTGGAGTCCGACTTGGCCACGCCGATGCGGTCGCAGAAATCGCGCAGGGAGTATGGGGTGAAGCCGCGTCGGCGCAGTCCGCAGATGGTGGGCATGCGCGGGTCGTCCCAGCCCGAGACGAATCCCTCCTGCACCAGCTGGATGAGCTTGCGCTTGGAGAGCACGGTGCCGGTGATGTTCAGCCGGGCGAATTCATACTGGTAGGGCCGCTCGTTGAAGCCGGGCAGGGCGGCCAGCTCCTCGTACACGGCGGCGTTGCGCCCGAAGAGCGCGGGCATGCGCAGTCCCTGCATCAGGGTGTCCACGCACCAGTCGTAGAGGGGGCGGTTGTTCTCGAACTCCAGGGTGCAGATGGAGTGGGTGACGCCTTCGATGGCGTCGGACAGGCCGTGGGTGAAATCGTACATGGGGTAGATGCACCACACGTCGCCGGTGCGGTGGTGGGTGGCGTGCTTGATGCGGTACAGGGCAGGGTCGCGAAGCATGACGTTGGGCGCGGCCATGTCGATCTTTCCGCGCAGGATGCACGCGCCGTCGGGCAGCTCGCCCGCGCGCATGGCCCGGAACAGGGCGAGGTTCTCCTCCACGCTCCGGTCACGGTGGGGCGAGTCGGTCCCCGGCTCCTTGAGGGTGCCCCGGTTGGCGCGGATCTCGTCGGCGCTCTGATGATCCACGTAGGCCTTGCCCATCTTGATGAACAGCTCGGCGATGCAGTAGAGTTTCTCGAAATAGTCCGAGGCGTAGAAATTGGCGTCCCACGTGAAGCCGAGCCAGCTCACGTCCTCCTTGATGGAGTCCACGTACTCGACATCCTCCTTGACCGGGTTGGTGTCGTCGAAGCGCAGGTTGCACTTGCCCTGGTAGTCGCGGGCCAGGCCGAAGTTGAGGCAGATGGACTTGGCGTGGCCGATGTGCAGGTAGCCGTTGGGCTCGGGAGGGAAGCGGGTGTGCACGCGGCCATCGTACTTGCCGGTCTGGTTGTCCTTGTCGATGATGGTGCGGATGAAGTCCTTGCCTCTCTCGGGGGCCTCTGGCGTGTTGCTCATGTGCGGTTTCCTTGCTGCCATTTGGGGCGGGCGGGCGCTGCCCTGTCCATGTTGATTGCCGGGTGCTGATGAAACGGGGAATGATAATCGCGCCGGGTCAACGAAATACGGGAAAACCGCTGGCTGGTCAACGCGTCCCTGCCCGCAACGCGCTCCTGTCTATAACGCGCCCTTGTCTGGGATGCGCCTTTGTCTGGGACGCGCTCTTGTCCTTGCGGGCGAAAGCAGACACAATGGGCGGCAAGAGAATATGGAGGAAGACCATGACCCTGTTCACCGTCAATGCCGAAACGTGCGCGCGCGACGGCCTGTGCGCCTCGGTGTGCCCTGCCGGGTGCATCGACTGGCAGCCGGGCGAACTGCCCGTGCCCCATGAGAAGAAGTTCGCCTATTGCATCGGGTGCGGCCATTGCGTGGCCGTCTGTCCCCACGGGGCGCTGCACCTGGACCGGTTCCCCGCCGGACCGGTGTCCCTCGACAGCGGGCACAGGCCATCGCTTGAGCAGGTGGAGCAGCTGCTCCTGGGGCGGCGGTCCATGCGCGCCTACAAGCCCGAGCCGCCGGACCGCGATCTGGTGGCGCGGCTGCTCGACCTGACCCAGTACGCGCCCTCGGGCCACAACGCCCGCCCGGTGCGCTGGGTGGTGGTTTCCACCCCGCAGGGCGTGCGCACCGTGGCCGAGGCCATCGTGGACTGGATGCGCGACGAGGCTCAGCGGGAGACCCCGCTGGCCGCGACCCTGCACCTGGCCGGGCTGGTGGCTGCCTTTGATGCGGGCGTTGACATGATCTGCCGGGACGCGCCCATGCTGGCCGTGGCCCATGCGCCCACGCGCGGGGTGACCCCGCTTGAGGACGGCATCATCGCCGTGACCTATCTGGAGCTGGCCGCGTCCGGAGCCGGGCTTGGCGCGTGCTGGTGCGGCTACCTGCGCGCCGCGGCCCTGCACGATGCGGGCGTGCGCCGCCTGTTGGGCATCCCGGACGACCACACCTGCTGCGGCGCGCTCACCCTTGGCAGGCCCGCCCGCCGTTTCGTGGCCGCGCCGCCACGGCCCAGGGCCGACGTGCGCTGGCTGTGACGGTCCCGGATCAATAGACGCTGAAGGGGAAGTAGCGGCGGCTGATGGCGGCAAAGTCGCCGTTGGCCCGGATGGTCCTCAACCCCTGGTTGAGCTGGTCGCGCAGTCCGGTGTCGCCCTTGCGCACAGCGATGTGGGCCGGGGCGTGGGCAAACTGCTCGTTGGTCAGGGCCGGGCCGATGATGTCGCACCCCTTGCCCGCCTCGCCCTTGAGAAACTCCAGCCCGGCCAGGAGCGGGGTCAGGCAGAGGTCTGCCCGGCCACGGGCCACGGCCAGGAAGGCCTCCTCCATGGACGGATGCCCTTCGACCACGGCCACTGCGCCGTAGGTCTCGCGCAGGTAGGCGAGCTGGGCCGTGTCCTCCTGCGAGACCAGGGTCCAGCCGCGCAGGGCCTCGGGCGAAGTGTCGTGGTCCATGCCCGCCCGCCCGATGAACCCGGTCTTTGAGCGCAGGTAGTAGTTGGTGAAGTCCGCGAATTCAAGCCTGTCGGGCTTGACGGCCATGCAGGCCACGATGGCGTCGTGCTGGCCGTGGGCCAGTCCGGGCAGCAGTTCGTTCCAGGGCAGGGCCACGATGACGCACTCCCGGCCCATGGCCCTGGCCAGGGCGTGGGCGATGTCCACGTTGAACCCGGCCATCCGGCCCGCCTCGTCCGCATAGCTGTAGGGCGGATAATGGTCTTCCACTGCCACCCGCAGGGGCTGATCCGCCAGGGCCGTGGAGGCCAGGAGGCACAGGAGGCCAAGGGCGGCGATCAGGCGCGGCATGGCCGGCCCGCTAGGCCCTGGGTTGCAGTGGCTTCTTGCAGTGCTTGAGGAATTTCTGGGCTTCGATGAACTCCGGGTTGAGGCTCAGGGCCTGCTCCAGATTCTCGACGCACAGGTCGTTGAGGCCTTTCTCGTAGTAGACGCGGGCCAGGTTGAAATAGACGTTCTCGTCGTCCTCGACTATTTCGAGGGACTTGGTGTAGTAGCGGATGGACTCGTCGTAGTGGCCGTTCTTGCGCAGGGAGATGCCGAACTGGTTGAACTTCTGCCGGTGTTCATAGGTGAACGCCTCGCTGACGCCGAGCAGGGTGTTCAGCACCTTCTTGAGTTTGTCGAAGTCCTTTTTCTCCGAGTAGACCTCGCCCAGGCCGTAGTTGGCCTCCACGCTCTTGTCGTCAATCATGAGCGCCTTGATGAACTGCCGCTCGGCCTCGTCGAGGTTGCCCGCCTTGAAGGCGTCCTCGCCCATCTTGAGCTTGCGGCTCAGGGTTTCGAGGGCCGGGACCGTGTGGATGCGGTAGTAGGTCGGCTCCGGGGTGTACTGCTTGAGAAAGTCCATCTCGCCGAGCACGCTGCGCACGCCCGACGGGACGTGGTGGGCGTTGAGCGGCTGCACTTCGAACTCGGTGGCCGAGAGCTGGCGCGCGTACCAGTGGGTCAGGTTCTGATGCTTGCCCTGCGTGCCGCCAGAGCCGATGTCCGCATCCAGCAAAAGGGAATATACGCCCAGGATCAATGGATAGTTGCTCACTTTGAATCTCTCCCCGCGGTCTGTCCGCATTCGTATCCGGAAACCCTTGTGGCCGTCGACGAGTGGCGAATGGATATGACATGAAAATATATTCCAGCCAGTAATAAAAAGCAATAACTCTTCTTGTCTTGCCGGGCGGGGAGCAGCCGGCCGCGACGGGAAAAGCCCCGGTCGGGGCTTTTCTGGTGGCCGGGGTGGTTGGCCGGGAGGAGGGTGCGGGTGGTGCCGTGTGCGTCCCGTTTCCGGTCGGGATCACTCGCAGGGCCGCCAGGGTTCGTTGAGCTTTCGGTCCGAGCCAGCCAGGGGGATGACGCTCGGCAGCATGGCCCCGATCAGCGGGGTGAAGGGGTGGTAGTTGTAGATCACCGCCACCTCGACCAGCTGACAGGGGCCGCCTGCGTCGTCCGCCGTGCCGTCGCCCGTGGCCGCGGTCTCGGGCCAGGAGCGCACGGTGATTTCGGTGCCGCCATTGTCGAGGTGTTCGAGCCACGACTCGGTGGTCGCGAGGATCTGGGCCATGCGGGTTCCCTGCTCGTCGCCCTGGCCGGTGGAGGCGAAGCGCGCGCCGCTCTGGGCCGCCTTCTGGATGGTCAGCCAGGAGTAGAACATGGTCCCGGCCTCGATGGTGGCCATGGCCATGGCCAGCATGAAAGGCAGGATCAGGGCGAATTCCATGGTGGTCATGCCCCGGCGGCGGGAGTCTGTGGAGTGTTGGTGCAGCATGTGTTCCTCCTAGTTCAGGAGCCGCCAGCCCAGTTGCTTGCCGATCTTCTTGAAGACATCCGGGATGTCGTAGACCGACGGGGCGTCGAAATAGTGGTCGTTTGTCCCGGCCTTGCTCGACGCGATCTGCTTCATGAGGGAGATGTCGGTGTTGTCGGACACGCCGAAGCGGATGGCGAAGATCTCGATGCCCTCGTCCTTGGCCAGTTGTGCCTCGGCCAGCATGTCCTGGTTGAGCACGCCGCCGTCCTGGCAGTGGGCAGTGTCCACGCCCATGCCGTAATAGGCGTTGGTCCAGTAGTTGTTGGGCCTGAACGAGGCCCGGTAGGAGCCGCCGCATTCGCCGTCCTCGGTGTCGCCGTCGGTCAGCACGATCATGATCTTGCGGAAGTCCTTCTTGTCGCCCGCCTGGGTGTAGGGGGCCTCTGGCGTGAGCATGTGGCGCGCCCACTTGATGCCCTCGGAGATGACCGTGCCCGACGCGCTGCCCAGCGCGGTCTGGGAGTTGATGCCTTCGACGATGTCGCCCTTGTCCTGGCTCAGGGGCCTGGATTCCGGGATGCTGGAGCAGGTGTCGAGGTCGATCTGGTTTCTGTAGTAGGACGAGAGCGCCCAGTACATGCTCATGAAATCCTCGTGGATGCCGGTGTTGACCGAGCCGTCGGCGTTGCGGCAGCCCGCTTCGAGCCCGTCCACGTCGCCGCCCAGGCGCACCTTGCCGCGAAAGGCCACCAGCCCGACCTTGGTGTCCGGCTGCTGCCCGTCCGGGATGAGCAGGTCGGTCAGGCCGATGGACGCCTCCTTGACCAGGTTGATGGGCGTGCCCTTCATGGAGCCGGAGTTGTCGATGACAAAGACGATCTCAAGCTTGTTGAACCCGGCTGCGGCCCCGGCCTCGACCCACTGGTCGGCCAGGTTGAGGAAGCCCATGACCAGCAGGTTGACCTTGGCCTTGGCCGTGACCACCACGCTGCGCACCTCGGTGCCGGGGGAGACGCTCTCGACCACGGCATCGGGCATGTTGGTGTGGATCATGTCGCTCACGGCCTGCTGGACGATGCCCTTGCTCAGGTCCGGGTCATAGGGCAGCTCCAGGCTGCCGGCCAGGGCGCCCGCGTCCACCGCGGCCTGGAGCCGGGTGTGGGTGACGTACATGTTGCCCATGTCCACGGCCAGCCCGGCCACGGCCAGCAGCACCGGCAGCAGCAGGGCGATGAAGGTGCTGGCCGCGCCGCTCTCGGACCTAGGGCAGGGGCATTGTGGTCTGGGCGACGAGTTCGAGGGACGCCTGACTGGTGAGCAGCTCGAGGGCGTTCTGGATGAACGGGTGGTAGGCATAGGAAACCTCGACGGTGACAGTGTTGGAGGCGGAGTCGGCGGTGACGGAGGTGGTCACGGCCTCGCTCTTGAGTCCCTGAGTGACGGCCTGGACCAGGGCCTCGATGTCCGAGGCCGTGCCGTCCATGAGCGCCATGCGCGCGCCCTCGCGGCTCGCCTGGACCACGCTCGAATAGGCGTGCATGGCCCCGGCACCTTCCACGAGGGTGAAGAGCAAGAGGGCCATGAACGGCAGCATCAGCGCGAATTCGACTGCGGCCAGTCCCCGGCGTGAATCGTCCCGCTTCCTCATGTGCATATCTCCTTAACAAAGGACAGGCTCCGTGCAACGGCCCTGACAGCGGGCCGAACGCCCTTGTCATAGCAATGGGTGTGCCATCATGGGGTGCCGGGCAACGTTTCATTGCATATCGCTGTTATTCATTGATATTTGAAAGATCGTCCCTCAGCCGGGTCCGGCGCGGGCCCGGTGTTCAAACATGGATATCCATTTTTCATGGATTTCCCTGCCATGACCGTGTATCGTGTCGGCAAGACAGAGGGGAAGAGGGGAGGAACCATGGCCGAGCGGATACTGGTCGTTGACGACGACCGCGCGTTTCAGGGGATGCTGGTGGAGGCCCTGATCGAGAAGGGGTATGCGGTGGACACCGCGTCCACCGCCGAGGAGGGCATCCGCAAGGCAGGGGTTATGGGGCCGGACCTGATCCTGCACGACATCAAGCTGCCGGGCATGTCGGGCCTGGACGCCCTGGCGCATCTGGCCCAGGCCGCGCCGGGCGTGGATGTCATCGTCATGACCGGCTACGCGTCCAAGGATTCCGGGGTGCAGGCCATGCAGCGCGGGGCCTACGACTACTTCACCAAGCCCTTTTCCCTGGTGGAGATGGAGGTGGTGGTGCGCCGCGCGCTGGAGAAGCGGCGGCTCCAGCAGGAGCTGGCCGAGCTCAAGCAACGCGGCAAGGAGAGCCCGCTCAACGCCATCATCGGCCAGTCCGCGCCCATGCGCGCCCTCAAGGAGCGCATCGCCAGGGTGGCCGGGCTCAACGCCGATGTCCTGATCCTGGGCGAGACCGGCACCGGCAAGGAGCTGGTCTCGGACACCATCCACACCCTGAGCGCACGGGCCAGGGGGCCGTTCGTCAAGATCAACTGCGCGGCCATCCCGGAAAATCTCATCGAGAGCGAACTGTTCGGCCACGAGAAGGGGGCCTTTACCGGGGCCGCCGCTGCCAAGGCGGGCAAGTTCGAGCAGGCCAAGTCCGGCACCATCCTGCTGGACGAGATCGGCGACATGCCGCTCAATCTCCAGCCCAAGCTGCTGCGCGCCGTGGAGCAGAAGCAGGCCGAGCGGTTGGGCGGGGCCAAACCCGTGACCTATGACGTGCGCATCATCGCGGCCACCAACCAGGAGCTGGAAAGGCGCGTGGAGAGCGGCGCGTTCCGCAGCGATCTCTACTACCGGCTCAACGTGGCCACTCTGCTCCTGCCGCCGCTGCGCCAGCGCAAGGACGACCTGCCGCTCCTGGCCGAGTTCTTCCTGGACCGGGCCAACCGGCGGCTGGGCACGGACATCTGCGCCATCTCCCAGCAGGCCATGGAGATATTCTTCAACTACGACTGGCCGGGCAATGTCCGCCAGTTCGCCAATGCGGTGGAGCGGGCGGCCATCTTCTGCACCTCGACAGTCATTACCCCCGGCGACGTGGATCAGGCGTTCTCCAACAAGCGGCCCGCCGGAACCTGCGACCCGTGCCCGCCGCAAGCCGCGCCCGGCGCAACGATTGCCCAGGCCGCAGCCGAGGCGGACGGGCTGCCGCTCCGGCAGGCCCTGGTCCGCTTCGAGCGGGCGCGCATCGAGGACGCCCTGCGCCGGGCCAGGGGCGTGCAGACCGATGCTGCCGCCAGCCTGGGCATCTCGGCCAAGAACCTCTGGAACAAGCTCCAGAAGCACGGCATGGATCCGACCGCCTTCAAGGGATAGCGACAGGACACAGATGTCTCCGCAAGGGGCTGGGCTTCGGCGCAGCCCCTTTTTCGCGTGCCTTTGCGCCCGCAAACGCACCCCTCTCCGACTCCTGGGTGCGCCATCCATTTTTCGTGTATTTGCGTATTCTCCCGAATCATTTGGAGTTTTCAGGGAAGCAGCCCGGCTTCGGCAGCCCGGAGCAGTCCACTGATCGTGGATTCGTGCCTGGGGCCGAAAGGGTCGCGAGGAGGGCAATTCGTGCGCTGAGAAATTTTTATTGTAAAAATTACAGCATGTTGATGTGTGTTTTTTCATCGGTCTGCGGCGGTGGCACAGCGGTTGCTATTGTCGGGGCGTGGCTGGTGCGAATCCTCGCAAAACGAATTTCAGGCCCCTTGAGGGTCGGGACCAAAAAAAGAAACCAAGGAGAAAAGCAATGTCCAAGATCATGAACCTGATCATGAATGAAGAAGGCGCGACCGCTCTTGAATACGGTCTGCTCGCAGCCCTGATCGCCGCGGCCATCGTCGGCGCAGTCACCACCCTGGGCGGCGTCGTGTCCACCACCTTCAGCTCCATCGCCACGAGCATGCAGGCGGCCACCGCCACCGCTCCGTAGGCCGGGCGTCCAACAAGCGAATCCGTATAACGGAAGCAGCAGAGCAGCCGGACCGGGGCGCGCGGGAATGCAGCCCGCCAGCCCCGGTCCTGTCGTCCGAGGGGAAAACGGACGGCAGGGCAAGGCGCTCTGATCATCGGGGGAACCATGGACCATCTCATTGCCACTATGCTCGTCGCGGCGTTGGCCGTGGCCACTGTCACCGACATCAGGCGCCAGCGCATCTACAACTGGCTGACCTTCCCGCTCATTCTTTCCGGGCTGGCCGCGCACACCCTGCACGCCGGGCTCGACGGCCTGCTGCTCAGCAGCGGCGGGTTTGCCCTGGGCCTTGGGGTCATGGTCGTGCCGTTTTTCCTGGGCCTGATGGGCGCGGGCGATGTCAAGCTCATGGCCGGGGTGGGCGCGTGGCTCGGCGCCCAGGCCGCCTTCACCGCCTTTCTCTTCACCTGCCTTGCGGGCGGGTTCTACGCCGTGGTCGTGCTCGCGCGCCATTTTGACCAGTTCAAGGCCGTGCTGGTCAACATCTGGGCCACCTTTCTGCTGGCCGCGTCCACCCGCAGGTTCGAGTACACGCCCGTGGTCGAGGCCCAGTCCATGCCCCGGTTGTGCTACGGCGTGGCCATTGCCGTGGGCACCGTGGCCGCCATGGTCGTCAACGTGGCCCAGACCGGCTCGGTCCTGGCCCGCTAACCAGGGGAGATGCTCATGAGCAGATCGGCCCGCGCACTCATCCAGATCGGCATTTCCCTGATCCTCGCCCTTGGCACGGGCGTGCTCATCTTCATGTGGACCAGCGGCGTGACCCAACAGCCCGTGGCCGCGCCCAGGGCCGAGACCGTGCCCGTGGTGGTGGCCCTGACAGACCTGCGTCCCGGAATCAAGTTGACCCCGGCAATGCTTGAAACGCGTCAATTCACCCCCGACTCGCGGCCCTCGGGCGCGTTCGGCGAGCCGGGCCTGCTGGACGGGCGCGTGCTGGGCGTGGCCGTGGGGGCCAACGAGGCCGTGACCGAGGCCAAGCTGGCCGATGCCTCGGTCATCGGCGGCGGTGTGAGCGCGCTCATCGAGCCGGGCAAGCGGGCCATGTCGGTCAAGGGCAACGCGGTCATGGGGCTGGCCGGATTCGTCCGTCCCGGCGACCGGGTGGATGTCATCGTCTCGCTGGTCCAGGGGCGCGGCAACCAGGAAGAGCCCGTGACCAAGCTGGTGCTGGAGCGGGTCAAGGTCCTGGCCACGGGCACCGAATTGCAGGCCCCGGACACAGAGGGCAAGGCCGCCTCGGTCGATGTCTACACCCTGGAGCTGACCCCGGACGAGAGCGAGCGCCTCGCCCTGGCCGCCACCCAGGGAACGCTGAATTTCGCCCTGCGCAACGCCACGGACACGGACAAGGTGCTGACCGACGGCGTCACGGTCAACAAGGCCCTGGCCGCCCTGCGTCCGGCCCCCAAGCCCGCGCCGGTCAGGCGCAACCAGGTCTCGGTCGAGGTCATCACCGGCGGCGAAACCACGACCCTGAAGTTCTAGGAGGCCGCCATGAAGACCCGCCCCCCCCGCTCTTTCCTCCTGGCTTTCCTGATGGCCCTGGCCGTGACCGTTTCGGGTCTGGTCCCCCTGGCTGTGGCCGACGTGGACGTGCTCAACACCGAGGCCCCCGGCGTCATCAGCCTGGTGGTCTCCAAGTCCACCATCCTGACCGCAGACGCGCCCGTGAGCCGCGTCTCCCTGGCCCAGCCCGAGACCGCCTCGGTGGTGGTCCTCTCGCCCACCCAGATATACATCACCGGCAGGAAGCTCGGCACCACCACCCTGACCCTGTGGTCCGGCGGGCAGGTCAGCGGCGTGTACGATCTGGTCATCACCCCGGACGTGACCCGGCTCAAGCGCATGATCCACGAGATCCTGCCGCGCGAGCGGTCGGTCCAGGTGCTTTCGTCGGGCGAGTCCATCACCCTGTCCGGCTCGGTCTCCAACACCGGCGACCTGACCTCGGTCCTCTCCCTGGCCGAGGCCGAGGCTCCGGGCAAGGTGGTCAACCTCCTGCGCGTGGACGGCGTGCAGCAGGTCATGCTCCAAGTGCGCGTGGCCGAGATGAGCCGCACCGCCCTCAAGCGCATGGGCATCAACCTGGCTGCCACTTTCTCCAATTTCACGGTCTATTCCTTCCTGAACAACCTGAGCAGTCTGGCCAACACAGGCTCCAACGTCATCGAGCTGACCGACAAGATCAACAGCGTGGTCCGCTACAACAGCGGATCGACCAACGTGGTCGGCATGCTCGACGCCCTCAAGGCGCACGGGCTGGCCCGGCTCCTGGCCGAGCCCAACCTGACCTGCGTGTCCGGCGAGTCGGCGGACTTCCTGGTGGGCGGCGAAATCCCCATCCCCAAGCCCGGCGCGCTCGGCACGGTCAGCATCGAGTTCAAGCCCTTTGGCGTGGGCCTCGAATTCACGCCCACGGTGCTCAGCTCAGGGGCCATCAACCTGCACGTCAGCCCCGAGGTGTCCGAGCTCGATTACACCAACGCCCTGCGCTACCAGGGCTACGAGATCCCGGCCATCTCCACCCGCAAGGCGTCCACCGTGGTCGATCTGGCCGACGGCCAGAGCTTTGCCATCGCCGGGCTGATCAGCGAGTCCCTGAAGGAAAACAACCACCGCTTCCCGGTGCTGGGCGACATCCCGGTGCTCGGCACGCTCTTCAGAAGCTCCGACTACCAGAAGAACAAGACCGAGCTGGTGATCATCGTCACCGCCCATCTGGTCAAGCCCCTGGACATGGCCGGGCAGACCCTGCCCGGAGACGGCTTCAAGGAGCCGACCGACTACGAATTCTACATGCTCGGTCTGCTTGAGGGCCAGGGCGCGTCCCCGGCGGCCATGGTCGGCGCGCAGGCCCGCAGCGGGTCCGAGGCGGTTGTTCGCCCGACAACGGGCTTTGACGGAGACTTCGGCCACGCCTGGCCGAGATAGGAGAAACCATGCGCAATATGCTCGTCTACGCCGCTGTTCTCGGCATCATGCTCCAGATGGGGTGCAGCCCCCTGACCCGGCACGAGGAATCCGCCGCGCCGTTCGGCGCTTCGGTGCGCCAGGCCCTGAACCAGCAGATACTCAACCCGGAGGCCGGGACCGACGCGCCCGTGGTGGGCCTGGATGGCCGCTACGCCGCCAAGGTCGGCACCACCTATCAGGAAGGGCCTAAGACCGACTCGAGCGAAGGCCAGAGCGTCTCTGAAATCATTATTCAAGGCCGATAGCCCGGCAGGCCGACGACCGGGACAGGAAAGAGAGGGAGAAATCCATGGACAACAGGATCATGCCCGTCACGCTGGCACTGGCCGACAAGGAAGAGCGCAAGCGGCTGGAGCGCATCGTGGCCGCCAGCTACATGGTCCGGCTGGCCGACGAGGACGCGGGCGAGACCGGCGTGCTCGTGTACGAACCAGGCGCTGCTGTGGACGAGGATTTGTCCCACATCATCAAGGCCCTGGAATCGGGCCGGGTGGACGATGTCTACCTGACCGGCCACCGGGCCGACCCGGACATCCTCATCAGGGCCATGCGTAGCGGCATCCGCGAGTTCCTGCCCTTTCCGGTGGCCGAGGAGGATTTCCGCGCCGCCATCATGCGCACGGCCATGCGCCGCAGCCAGCACTGCGACGACGGCGAGCGGGGCCGGATCGTGACCCTGGCCGGGTGCAAGGCCGGGGTCGGCGTCTCCACCCTGGCCGCCAGCCTGGCCTGGTCGCTCAACCGGCGCGCGCCGGGCCGCACCCTGCTCCTGGACCTGCGCCAGCCCGTGGGCGAGATCCCATATTTTCTGGACCTCAAGTACGAGTACACCTGGGGCCACCTGATGGAGGACATCTCGCGCCTTGACGCCACCTATCTGCACAGCGTGGTCACCGGGCACGAGTCCGGGCTGGCCGTGCTGCCCGGCCCGACCGACAACACCGCGCCCGACCGGGGCGCCCTGTCCCAGATCCTCGAACAGCTCCGTTTCGGCTATGACTTCATCGTCGTGGACACGGCCTTTCCTGAGGACGCCTCTCTTGCAGGCGACGGGTTGCCAGCCGAGATGGACACGGCGGACACCCTATATCTGCCTTTGCACCTGACCCTGCCGTGCCTGTCGCGCACCACGCGGTTGCTGGAGGCTGTCCGCCGCCACAGTCCGGCCCTTGAGGCCAAGGTCAGGCTGGTGGCCAACCGGGTAATCAGGGACTCCACCATAGGCGTGGCCGAGGCCGCCGAGGTCCTGGGCCGCGACATCGCCTGGGTGGTGCCCGAGGATTTCGCCTCGGCCCTGTCCTCCCTCAACCAGGGCACGCCCCTGACCGGAGCCTGCCCCAAGTCGCCCGCTGCCAGGGCCATCGAGCGCATGGCCGCAGACCTCGACCACCGGCAGATGGCCGGGCCAGCCCGCGCGTCCTTCTCCCTTGGCGCGCTGTTTGGCAGGCGGCGGGGCGCGGGCCAGCATCTGGCCGGGGCGGCGTCATGAGCCTGGCTGCAAGGTTGAGCGGCAGGCCCGCCCGCACTGCGGCCAAGGCCGGAACCACGGCGTCTTCTTCCGCCCCTTCCGTTGCTTCTGCCTCCGCTTCTGGTCGCGGCGCGGCCAAGTCCGTGCGCGCGGACATGGCGGACCATTACTTCGAGATCAAGACGCGCATCCACGACCGGCTTATCGACATGATCGACCTCTCGCTGCTCGACGCCCTGGGCGAGGCGGACATGCGCGCCGAGGTGGCCAGGGTGGCCGAGGGGCTGCTCTGGGAGGAGTTCCAGAACGCGCCCCTCAACCTGGCCGAGCGCAAGCGGATGCTCTCCGAGATCCAGGACGAGGTCATCGGCCTGGGGCCGCTTGAGCCGTACATCAAGGACCCCACGGTCAACGACATCCTGGTCAACGGCTACCGCCAGGTCTATGTGGAGCGGGCGGGCAAGCTGGAGCTGACCCCGGCCCGGTTCAAGGACGACAACCACCTGCGCAGGATCATCGACCGCATCGTCTCCCTGGTGGGGCGGCGCATCGACGAGTCGCAGCCCCTGGTGGACGCGCGCCTGCTCGACGGCTCGCGCGTCAACGCCATCATCCCGCCGCTGGCCATCGACGGCCCGTCGCTCTCCATCCGCAAGTTTTCCAAGGACCCGCTGGAGACATCCGACCTCATCGCCTTCAACTCCCTGACCCAGCCCATGGCCGAGCTGATGGACGGCATCGTCAAGGCGCGGCTCAACGTGGTCATCTCCGGCGGCACGGGATCGGGCAAGACCACGCTGCTCAACTGCCTGTCGCGCAGCATCCCGGAGGACGAGCGCATCGTCACCATCGAGGACGCCGCCGAGCTGCAACTCAAGCAGGACCATGTGGTCCGGCTGGAGACGCGCCCGGCCAACATCGAGGGGCGCGGCGAGATCGGCCAGCGCGAGCTGGTCAAGAACTGCCTGCGCATGCGCCCGGACCGCATCATTCTCGGCGAGGTGCGCGCCTCCGAGGCCCTGGACATGCTCCAGGCCATGAACACCGGCCACGACGGCTCCCTGACCACGGTCCACGCCAACACCCCGCGCGACGCGCTCATGCGCCTTGAGACCATGGTCTCCATGGCCGGGCTCAACCTCTCGCCCATTTCCATGAAGCGGTACATCTCGTCGGCCATCGAAGTGATCATCCAGGCCACCCGGCTGGTGGACGGCACCAGAAAGGTCATCTCCATCCAGGAAGTCACGGGCATGGAGGGCGAGATGATCACCATGCAGGAGATATTCGCCTTTGAGCAGACCAACGTCAGCGCCGAGGGCAAGGTGGAGGGGTATTTCACGGCCCGTGGCATCCGGCCCAGGTTCGCGCAGAAGCTCGAACGCATGGGCCACACGTTCCCGCGCGACATGTTCGAGGTCTCGCCCCTGGCCGGGAGACGGGGGTAGCCATGCCCGTGTCACTGCTCATTGCCCTTGGCGGCGGCGTTATCGTTTTTCTGCTGCTCACCGGCGTGGCGTCGCTCACGCGGGCGGGCCAGGCCGCCGCCCGCGAGCGGGTGCAGCACAGGCTGCGCCGGTTTGCCCTGACCGGGAGCGAGGCCGGGGCCATTGATCTGGTGCTCAAGCAATCGGCCATGAGCTCCATGCCGTGGTTCAACCGGATGCTCTCGGGCATGCGTCTGGCCGCGGGTCTCAAGCGGACCATCAGCCAGGCCAATGCCAGGGGCACGGCGGGCGTGTATCTGCTCGCCTGCGGACTGCTCGGGCTGCTCGGCGCGTACGCGGGCCTGGCCATGGCCGACAGGCTGTGGGTGGGCATGGTCCTGGCCTGGCTGCTCGGCTCCATGCCCGTGTGGCATCTGCGCAGGCTCAAGGCACGGCGCATGGGCCGGTTCCAGGCGCAACTGCCCGAGGCGCTCGACCTCATGAGCCGCGCCCTCAAGGCCGGGCACACCTTTGGCGGGGGCATGCGCATGGTGGCCAACGAATTCGCGGACCCCATTGGCGGCGAGTTCGGCAAGACGCTCGACGAGATCAACTACGGCATGGACGTGGACCGCGCCCTGGCCAATCTCCAGCTGCGGGTGGATGTGGAAGACCTCAAGTTCTTCGTCGTCTCGGTCAACATCCAGCGCGAGACCGGCGGCAACCTGGCCGAGATCATTGCCAACATCGCCCGGCTGGTGCGCGAGCGGTTCGCCCTGTTCGGCAAGGTCCGGGTGCTCTCTGCCGAGGGGCGCATCTCGGCCCTGCTGCTCTCGGCCCTGCCGTTTTTCATCGCAGGCGTGCTTTATTTCATTAATCCCGACTACATCAGCCTGCTGTGGACCAACGAACTCGGGCGTTCCATGGCCTGGGGCGCGGTCGCCTCAATGATCGTCGGCATCGTGGTCATGCGTCGCATGGTCAAGATACAGGTCTAGGAGCAGACACCATGGACAGCGCGCTCATCCCTTTCATTGCCGCAGGGCTGGCCTTTGCCACGGTACTTGTGGCCGGGCTGGGCATGGCCGGATATTTCGGCGGTGCGGGGCAGGCGGCGCGGCTGCGCGAGCGCGTGGCGGGCGGCCCGACTGGCCGGTCCGTCGAATCGCGGCCTCTGTTCGACGGCCTGCGCCGGGCCGTGAGCGGGGCGTTCGAGCGGTTGGGGTCCAAGGTTGCGCCAAAGGACGCCGACGAGGCGGACAGGACGCGCAAGGCGCTCGTCCAGGCCGGGCTGCGCTCGCCCGGCGCGGTCATCAAGTTTCAGGGGACCAAGGTCGCCCTGGCGCTGTGCCTGTCCTCCCTGTTCCTGGTCGTGCGTTCTTTCACTCTCTCGGACCTGTCCGTGTCCCTGACCTGCTTTGTGGCCGTGGGGCTGGCCGCGCTGGGCGTTTACGGCCCGGAGGTGTGGCTCAGACGGCGCACCACCAAGCGGCGGCTGGCCGTGGCCAACGAGCTGCCCGACGCGCTGGACCTGCTGGTGGTCTGCGTGGAATCGGGCATGGGGCTTGATCAGGCCCTGGACCGGGTCTGCCACGAGATGCGGACCTCGGGCCCGGTCATCAGCGCGGAGTTCAAGCTCCTGACCCTGGAGCTGCGGGCGGGCAAGGGGCGCGGCGACGCGCTCCGGGGGCTGTCCGAGCGGGTGGGGCTCGACGACCTGAACAGCCTGACCTCGCTCCTGGTCCAGGCGGACATTTTCGGCATCAGCGTCGGGCGCACGCTCAGAGTCTACTCGGACGCCATGCGCACCAAGCGGTCGCAGCGGGCCGAGGAAAAGGCGGCCAAGCTGCCGGTCCTGCTCCTGCTGCCGCTCATCGGGTTCATTCTGCCCGCCCTGTTCATCGCCATCATGGGGCCGGCGGTCATATTGTTCATCGACGTCTTTGCACGGATCAAGATGTGACGGGCCGGGCGCCGTCGCCGTGTTCACGGGTCTGGCCACGGGCCGGACAAGGGAAAGGAGAAAAGGCCATGAAGAGAAGTATCGTCATCACAGCCGCGCAACTGGCCGGGCTGCTGCTGGCCGGGCTGCTGCTCGGCGGGTGCGCCGGGTCCGCGAAGCATGACCAGTCGTTCAAGGAGTTCGCCTATGGCGAGGATGGGCCGGTCACCCTGACCCCGGCCCAGCACGAGCAGGTGGCCGACGGCTTCCTGCGCCGCGACAAGCCGGAGATGGCCTTCATGCACTACAACACGGCCATAGGTCTTGATCCGGACAACCTCTCGGTCCGGGTCAAGAAGGGCGACCTCCTGGTCCTCAAGGGGTTGGACGAGCAGGCCCTGGCCGAATATCTCGAAGTGCTGGCCCGCGACGCCGACCACGCCGTGGCCAACGGGGCCGCCGGGGCGGTCTACTTCCGGGCCGGGCTCTACGGCGAGGCGCGCGCGCACCTGGAAAGGGCCGCGCGCCTTGATCCGACCCTGTGGCGGGCCAGCAACTACCTGGGCATACTCAGCGACCGTGCCGGGGATCACGAACGGGCCGTGGAGCATTACACCGCAGCCCTGGCCCACGGCCCTGCCAGCGGCTCTGGCGAGATATACAACAACCTCGGCGTGGTCCACATCGCCCGCAAGGAATACGGGCTGGCTGTCGATGCCTTCCGCCGCGCCCTCAAGGACGGCGACGTTTCGCCTCGCACCTACAACAACCTCGGCCTGGCCCTGACCCGGCTCGACCGGCTGGACGAGGCCCTGGAATCCTTCAAGTACGCGGGCGGCGCGTTCCGGGCCAACAACAACCTCGGCTATGTCCTGCTCACCGACGACCAGCCTGAAAAGGCCGTGCCGTACTTTGAGCGGGCCGTGGAGCTGGCCCCCAGCTACTACGTCAAGGCCGCCGAAAATCTCAACCGCGCCCGGCTGGCCGCCCGTTTCCGGAAGTCGGCCACGGCGCGCAATCTGGACGGTTCCACCCCGAACCCGCTGCCCAAGGCGTCTTTCCCCGACGCCGGGCAGATCCCCGGCGGGCCTGCGGCAACACCCGCCGCCGCAGGCCCGCCACCCCAGGGCGTCATCCGCGTCATCGCGCATGCGCCCGGCTCCGGGGAGGGTTCCGGGGACATGATACGGATGAAGACCTACGGACTGCATGTCAGTTCGTGGAAGGATCACGACCACGCCTTTGCCCAGTGCGCCACGCTCAGGGGGCAGGGGTACGAGCCGTGGATCAACCGGATCGATCTCGGCGACAAGGGCGTCTGGTTCCGCGTGCTGGTGGGCAGCTACGACTCGGTGGGCGCGGCCCAGGCCGGGCGTCCGGCCATCCTCTCGGCCCTGGGCCTTGAGCGGGCCATGGTCTACGAGCGGATGATCCCCACGGCTGACGGCGCGGACCTGTAGCCGGTCGGAGCGGGCGATGGCGGCCAGGACGAGGCAGGGGGCGCGGCCCGCTGCGGACACAACGCATGAGGAGGGGCGGCTGGGCCAGGATCGGGACACGGTCCTGCCTGGGCCGGCCCTTTCCTTTTCCAGATCGTTTCATTATGTTCTGGAAAACAGGCGCATCCGGGCAGCCGGTCCGGATTGCGCAAGGGAACGACCCGTGGCCGCCGACACCAGACGCAGTTTTCGCATCCTCGCCGTGGATCACGAAGAGGACATGCTCACCTTCTATCGCGACGTGCTCTGCTATGAGAGCGAGGAACCGTCCGAGTTGGAAGCGCTCTTTGGCGACGACGTCAAGCTGCCCTCGCGCGAGGAGGTGGAAGCCGAGGCGGACAAGCCGGTCTTTGAGGTGGTCCCCTGTCTGACGGCGGAGGCGGCCTGGCGCGAGGCGACCAGGGCCGTGGAGCAGGGCGCACTCTTTTCCGTGGCCCTGGTGGAGATGCACCTTGAGGCGGGCGGGCAGCCGCTGGCCGGGCTGCGGCTGGCCGAACGTCTGCGCGCCCTGGACCCGGATGTGGAGATCGTGCTCCTCTCCTCGCGGGCCGATGTGCCCCTCAAGGAGATCAACAAGCGCGTCACCCCGCCCGAAAAGCTCCTCTACATCCAAAAACCCTTTCGCTCGCCAGAACTCAAGCAGATATCCATGTCCCTGTGCGCCAAGTGGGACGCCGAGAACCGGCTGCGCGACCTCAACGAGACCCTGGCCAGCAAGGTCGAGGCCCGCACCTCGGAGCTGAACGCGGCCAACCGCAGGTTGCGCCTGGACATCTCCAAGCGCGCCGCCGTGCTGCGCGAGCTGAGGGCCAGCGAGCAGCGGTACCGGCTGCTGTTCGAAAAGGACATCACCGGCAACCTGGCCGCGGACAAGGACGGCCTGATCCTCGACTGCAACACCGCCTTTGCCAACCTCTTCGGTTTTGCCTCGCCCCAGGACGCCCACGGGGTGAACCTGTACCAGCTCTGGGACGCCATGGGCGCGCCCGAGCCCCTGCGCGACCTGCTGGGCGACGACTCGCGCCTGACCAACCACGAGGCGGTGCTCGGACGCGGCGGGCTCCGGCGGCACCTGATCGTCAACTTCGACGCCGTGCGCGACGAGGAGGGCGAGCTGGACGAGCTGCGCGGCTACCTCTTCGACATCTCCGAGCCCAAGCGCATGGAGGAGCAGCTGCGCCAGTCGCAGAAGATGGAGGCGCTGGGCACCCTGGCCGGGGGCATTGCCCACGACTTCAACAACATCCTCGGCGTCATCCTCGGCTATGCCGAGATCATCGAGAGCGGGGCCGAGCCGGACTCCGGGCTGGAGCGCCGGGTCCGGGAGATCAGCCGGGCGGGCAAGCGCGCCCGCGACCTGGTCAACCAGATCCTCAATTTTTCGCGCCAGGGGCCGCAGGAGCGCCACCCCGTCACCCTGACCCCGCTGATCAAGGAGGCCCTCAAACTCCTGCGCTCCAGCGTGCCCGCCAATGTGGAGATCATCTCGCGCATCGAGACCGATCAGGACAACGTGCTGGTGGACCCCACCCAGATGCACCAGATCATGCTCAACCTGTGCGGCAACGCCTCCCACGCCATGGGCGAGAGCGGCGGCACCCTGACCGTGACCCTGACCGACGTGCGCGACGCAGACCCGGTGCTGCCGCCCGCCGATCTGGGCCGCCCGGAGCGGTTCGTGCGCCTGAGCGTGGCCGACACCGGGCCGGGCATCGACCCGGACGTGGTAGGCCGCATCTTTGATCCGTTCTTCACCACCAAACCCCAGGGCGAGGGCACGGGCATGGGGCTGGCCATGGTCCACGGCATCGTCAAGCGGCACGACGGCTATCTGGAGCTGGAGAACCATCCGGGCGCGGGCGCGGCCTTCCATGTTCTCCTGCCCAGAATATCCATGGCCGAGCGGCCCGTGGCCGAGGTCGCCGCCGATCTGGTCTTCCGCGACGGGCGCATCCTGTTCGTGGACGATGAGAAGCCGCTCACGGACATAGGCCGCGAGATGCTCGAATCCTGCGGGTTCGAGGTGGTCACGCGCACGTCGAGCATCGAGGCCCTGGAGGCGTTCCGGCACCGGGCCGAGGACTATGATCTGGTCATCACCGACCAGACCATGCCCAACATGACCGGCATGGAGCTGGCCCGCGAAATCCTCAAGATCCGCCCGGACATGCCCATCATCCTGTGTACCGGGTTCTCGGACGCGGTCTCCTACGACCGGCTGCGCGACATCGGCATCGGGGATTTCATCATGAAGCCCATCCTCAAGCATGACCTCATCGGGAGCCTCAGCCGCCTGCTGTCGCCCAAGTAGCGCCTTCCTCCCTCAGGGCGCGCGACGATTTTTGCATTCCGGTGCGCACACTTTTTCCACGTCCCCTTTGCCTTGCACACTGTGCGCACAAAATACGCAGTTATTCCAGCATTTTTGATCAGGCACGTCCGTTGCAATCCTGACGGCAACGACACAAGGCCGCATCGGGCCGAAAAGGAGAACTGTCATGCCGATCACCCCCCTGAGGCCAGCGCTGGTCCTGGTCCTGACCCTCTCGATCCTGGCGGGCTGCACCACCACCAAGGCCCAGAATGCGGCCATGCTCGGCACCCTGGCCGGGTCCACCCTGGGCGCGCTGACCTTCAAGAACAAGGTCTCTGGCGCGGCCATCGGGGCCGGGGCCGGGTTGCTCGTGGGCTACCTCGTGGGCAACGAGATGGACAAGTCCGACAGCGCCCAGGTCGCGCACGCGCTGGAGACCATGCCCTCGGGCCAGCCGACCGCCTGGGTCAACCCGGACACCCGCACCCACTACCAGGCCATTCCCCGGCAGCCGCGCTTTCACGACGACGGACGGGTCGAGCGCGACGTGACCCTCCGGGCGCAGATGGCCGACGGGCGGACCGAGACCGTGTACGCCAGGGCGTACCGGCAGTCCGACGGCAGCTGGCAGCTCGTCCAGTAGGCCGCGCGTTCCGACCTGCTCGCGATCAGGGGCCGTCCGGGTGGGCGGCCCTTTCCGCGTTCCGTGGCGCGGTCGCGCGTCGGGGGTGATTATTGGCGGCCATTGGTATGCGCACCGGACGTGGCGTGCTATGTTCACGGCAAAGGCCTGTTCGGGCCGCGCCCTGCGGCGAGTCCGGCAGTGCCTGACGCGCTGCGTTGCAACCCGACGGTTCGGCGCCGCGGCATTTCTTTATAAAATACAAGTTGACAATGATTTTATCTGTTCTGTAAAAAAAAGACATCCCGATTTTCAAAAAGCAAGATTTAAGCGCGGAAGGCACTCGTGAAGAACATCCTTGATCCCCATGACAGGAAGCTGGTTGCGGCCCTGACCGCGGACGGGCAGCTCTCGCCCGGCAAGGTGGCCGAGGAGATGGGCGTGACCGCGCCCACGGTGCGCTCGCGCATGAAGAATCTGATCTGCGCCGGAGTGCTCAAGGTCGCCGGGTTGATCGACCCCATGAAGGCGCGCGGCCTGACCGTGGCCCTGGTGGGCATCTCGCTGAGCAGCCACGAGCAGCTGGACGAAAAGCTCGCCCAGATCGGCTCCCTGCCGCGCGTCAACTGGTGCGCTGTGGTCACGGGCCGCTACGACATCATCGTGGAGATCGTCTGCTCCGAGGATATCGGAGACCTCTACGACTTTCTGGACCAGGACCTCTCCAAGGTGGGCGGGGTCAATTCCAGCGAGTCGTTCGTCGTCATGAAATCACGGCGCAAGTGGCTTTTCCTGCCCGACGCCGTGGTCAAAGAGTTCAACGCTTAACCCGCAGCAAGGCGGACGAATTTTTTAACACCAAGGAGCCTGTCATGATCATCGGTATTCCCAAGGAAATCAAAACACTGGAGAATCGTGTCGCCATGACCCCCGGCGCGGTCGAAACCCTGGTGCGCCAGGGCCACACCCTGCTGGTCGAGGCCGGCGCCGGCCTGGGCAGCGGTCTGAGCGACGAGGAATATGCCGCTGCCGGAGCCAAAATGGTCACTGCCGCCGAGGCCTGGGGCGCGCAGATGGTCATCAAGGTCAAGGAGCCGCTGGAGTCCGAGTTCGGCTTCCTGCGCAAGGACCTCATTCTCTTCACCTACCTGCACCTTGCCGCTGCCGGATCCCTGACCCGCGCCCTGCTCAAGGCGGGCACCATTGGCATCGCCTACGAGACCGTGACCCTGCCCGACGGCTCCCTGCCGCTGCTCACCCCCATGAGCGAGGTGGCCGGACGCATGGCCACCCAGGTGGGCGCGCATTACCTTGAGAAGAACCAGGGCGGACGCGGCATGCTGCTGGGCGGCGTGCCCGGCGTGGCCCCGGCCTCGGTGGTGGTCATCGGCGGCGGCGTGGTCGGCACCAACGCGGCCCGCATCGCCGTGGGCATGGGTGCGCAGGTGACCATCCTCGACCTCTCCCATCGCCGGTTGCAGTACCTGGACGACATCTTCCAGGGCCGGGTGACCACCATGGCCTCCACCGAGCCCAACATCCGCGCTGCCATTCAGAGTGCGGATCTGGTTATCGGCGCTGTGCTGGTGCCCGGCGCCAAGGCTCCCAAGCTGGTCACCCGCGAGATGCTGCCGACCATGAAGGAAGGCTCGGTCATCGTGGACGTGGCCGTGGACCAGGGCGGCTGCGTGGAGACCATCAAGGCCACCACCCACGACAACCCGGTCTACACCGTGGACGGTGTGGTCCACTACGGCGTGGCCAACATGCCCGGCGCGGTGCCCCGCACCTCCACCTTTGCCCTGGTCAACCAGACCCTGCCCTACGCCATGCGCATTGCCCGCGACGGCATGGGCGCCCTGAAAAAGGACCCTGGTCTGGCCCTGGGCCTGAACACCTTCGAGGGCAAGCTGACCTGCCCGGCCGTGGGTCAGGCGCTGGGCATCGACTCCGTGACCCCGGCGGACGTGCTCTAGAGATTCCCTGCGGGCAGGGCGGTCTGGCCAGGCCGCCCGGCCCGAAAGTGTAGAACCCCCCGTGGTCCGGCTGTGCCGGGCCACGGGGGGTCTTTTCTTGTCGGCTCTGTTCCGGGGTCAGTACATGAGACCTGGCAGGAAGAGGATGATCTGCGGGAAGACGAAGAGCAGGGCGATGCCCACGATGATGGCCAGCATGAAGGGCACGATGCCCCGGAAGACCTGCTCCAGGGTCACGCCGGGCGCGATCTTCTGGCACATGCCGTAGACCACGTAGACGTTGATGCCCACCGGCGGGGTGATGACCCCCATCTCGGTGACCAGGACGATGATGATGCCGAACCAGATGGGGTCGTAGCCCATGCTGGTGACCACCGGGAAGAAGACCGGGATGGTCAGCATGATCAGGGCCAGTGAGTCCATGAAGCAGCCGCCGATGAAGTAGATGAGGATAATGGTCCCCATGATGGCGAAATGCGGCATGTCAAAGGAGGAGACCCAGTTGGCGATGTCGAACGGGATGCGCGTGACCGCCAGGAACTTGCCGAAGACCACCGCACCTGCGATGAGCACCAGCACCATGCACGAGGTGCGCAGGGTCTCATAGAGCGAGTTGACAAAGGCGGCCCAGCTGAGCTGGCGCTTGATCAGGGCCAGGGTCAGCACGCCGAGCACGCCGATGGACGCGGCCTCGGTGGGCGTGAACCAGCCCCGGAAGAGCCCGCCGATGACCAGGGCGAAGATGATCAGGGTGTCGATGAGCCCGGCCAGGGACCGGAACTTCTGCGGCCAGGTGAAGGAGTCGCCCTTGGGGCCGAGCCTGGGATTGATCCGGCACTGGATGTAGATGGCGATGACGAACAGGACCGTGAGCAGGAAGGCCGGGAAGATGCCTGAAACAAAGAGCGCGCCGATGGACTGCTCGGTGAGCACGCCGTAGATGATGAGCACCACGCTGGGCGGCATGATCATGCCCAGCCCGCCGCCCGAGGCCACCGAGGCCGTGGCCAGGGAGTTGGCGTAGCCGTAGCGCTTCATCTCCGGGATGCCCACCGTGGACATGGTGGCCGCCGTGGCCGGGCTGGAGCCGCAGACCGCGCCGAACGCGGTGCAGGCCGAGACCGTGGCCATGGCCAGCCCGCCCCGGATATCGCCCAGGAAGTGGTAGGCCGTGTTGTACAGCCTTCTTGAGATGCCGCAGTTGAAGGCGATCTGCCCCATGAGGATGAACAGCGGAATGGTGGACAGCTCGTAGGAGGCAAAGGCGTCGTAGATGTTGCGCGACATGAGGTTGAGCCCGCCCTTCCACGAGGTGAGCAGGGAGAAGCCCACGAACCCCACGAGCATCATGACGAAGGCCACGGGCATCCGGGTCATGAAGAGAAAGACCATGATGGCGATGCCGGTGACTCCGGCTATTGTCGGGTCCATGCTAGTCCTCCCTGCCCTTGAAGAAGCGCACAATGTCGCGGGCCACGCACAGGGCGTAGACCAGGAAGCCGAAGGCCAGCACATAGATGATCAGGTAGTCGGGCAGCTCCAGGTTCATGGACACCTCGCCCGATTCGGACTGGGTCCGGGCGTAGAGGGCCATGCGCCAGGCGATGACCGCCACCAGGGCGAGGGTGGCCGTGTCGGTGACGAGCTTGACCGCGCGGCGCGGCCCGCGTGGCAGCCTGCGCACGAAAATCTCGACGCCGATGTGGCTTTTCTGCTCGTGGGCGTAGGGCAGGGCGAATCCGACCACCACGATGCCCAGGATGGAGACAATCTCCTCGCAGCCAAAGATGGGGGTGTTCCAGATGCCCCGCAGCAGGACATCGGCCCCGGTCAGGAGCGCCATGCCGAACAGGCATATGGCGGCGGCGATGCGCATGCCCGCCTCGGCCCGGTCGAGCAGGCCGCTTTTCACTTCTTCCATGAATCAAGAATCCTTGTGATTGCGGCGGGGCGGACAGCGAGCCCGCCCCGCCGGGTGTTTCGCTATTTCAGGGTGGAGCGGGTGAACTCGATGATCGCCTTGCCGTCCAGGCCGCGCGCGTCGGTTTCCTTGATGTAGCCTTCGATGACAGGCTGGGAGGCCGCCACCCAGCGGGCCGACTCCTCGGGGGAAAGCTCCATGATCTTGCCGCCCTGGTCGATGAGGTACTGGCGGCCCTCGATGTCGGCCTCGTCCCATGCCTTGGCGTGTTTGGGGGCCCACTCGGCGTTGATCTCGCGGATCGCCTTCTGGGAGTCGGCGTCGAGCGAAGCCCACTTGGCCTTGTTCATGACGATGAAGAAGACCGTGGTGTAGGCCACGTCGAAACAGTCGGTGCCGAACTTGCACACTTCGCCGAGCTTGAAGGACTTGTTGGACTCGATGGGGTGCATGGAGCCGTCCACCACGCCTTTTTGCAGGAGCTGGTAGTTTTCGGGCATGGGCTTGGCCACCGGGGTGCCGCCCAGGGCCTGGACCAGCTGGGCCGAGTTGCCGGTGGAGCGGATTTTCTGCCCCTTGATGTCCTCAAGGGTGGCCACGGGTTTGGTGGTGGTGAAGAGCAGGCCCGGACCGTGGCCGTTGAAGTACATGACCTCGACATCGGCCAGTTCCTCGGGCTTGAAGTGCTGGTACACGGCATTGGCCGTGTGCGTGGCCTGGGCTGCGGTCTTGTAGCCGAGCGGCAGGTCCACGGCGGCCATGACCGGGAAGCGTCCGCGCGTGTAGGCGAGGCAGGAGAGCCCGATGTCGGACATGCCCTCGACCACGCCGTCGTAGGTCTGCTTGGCCTGGGTCAGGGTGCCGCCGGGGTAGTAGTCAATGACCACCTTGCCGCCGGTGCGTTTCTCCACCTCGCGGCACCACTCCTCGGCCAGTTGCGACTGGTGGTTGGCGGGCGGGAAGAAGTTGGAATAGGTCAGCTTGACAGGGTCGGCTTGAGCCACGGTGGGCAGGGACGCGCAGAGCACGGCCAGGGCCGCCAGTGACAGAATCAGTTTTTTCATCGGTGTCTCCGGGGTTGCATTGATCCTGGGAGGGGTTGGCCCTCCGTATATGTGATCGCCGGGCCGTCAGGGCGGCCTCGCGCGGCGTGCTTTTCCCGCTATCTGGCCTCGGCCATGGCCGCCCTGAGGAACTCGACCACCCTGGCGCCGTCCACGCCCTTTTCGGATACGCTCGTTTCATAGGCGGCGATGACCGGCTCGGCGGCCTTGACCCAGCGCGCGGCCTCGCCCTCGGTCAGGGGCACGAAGCTGCCGCCCTTCTCAAGGAAGAACCGCTTGCCCTCCTCATCGGCCTCGTCCCAGGCAACGCCGTGGCGCACGGCCCACTCGGCGTTGATCTTGCTGATGATGGCGCGGGTCTTGTCGTCAAGGCTCGCCCACTTGTCCTTGTTCATGACCACGAAGAAGGTGGTGGTGTAGGCCACGGAAAAGGACTCGGTGCCGTATTTGACCACCTCGGCCAGCTTCCAACCCTTGTTGGACTCGATGGGGTGCATGGAGCCGTCCACCACGCCCTTTTGCAGGGACTGGTAGCAGGTGGGCATGGATTGGGCCACCGGGGTGCCGCCCAGTGCCTCGACCAGCTGGGCCGAGTTGCCGGTGGAGCGGATCTTGAGCCCCTTCATGTCCTCAAGGGTGGCCACGGCGCGCGGGGTGGTGAAGAGCAGGCCGGGGCCGTGGGCGTGGAAATACATGGGGGCCACGTCATCCAGCTCGGCAGGGGTGAACTTGGCGTAGACCTTGTTGGCCGCTGCCGTGGCCTGGGCCGCGGTGGCGTAGCCCATGGGCAGGTCCAGGGCGGCCATGACCGGGAACCGGCCACGCGAATAGGCGAGGCAGGAGAGCCCGATGTCCGCGATGCCCTCGACCACGCCGTCGTAAGTCTGCTGGGCCGGGGTCAGGGTGCCGCCGGGAAAGTAGTCGATGACCACCGCGCCGTCGGTGCGCTTCTCCACCTCGCGGCACCACTCTTCGGCCAGTTGCGACTGGACGTGGGTGGGGGGGAAGAAATTGGAGTAGGTCAGCCGGACAGGCCCGGCCAGGGCCGTGGCGGCCAGGGCCAGGGAGAGCATGACAAGGGCGGTCAGGGTCAGGAACGGTTTTTTCATGGCGTGTCTCGCTGGTTATGATTTTTGATCCGGACCGGGCTCACGCCCGCCGGTTTCAGCCTTGTTGAGTCCCGTGCTTCAGGGCCATGGCGATGGCCGCGCTGCGCACGTCTGCAACGGTCAGCAGCTGGGTGCCCAGGGCGCGGTGGATGAGAAACCCCTCGAACAGTGCGGTGTTGAGCGCGCCGATCTTCTCCGGCGGATAGCCGGTCTCAATGTGGTCGCGCACCAGATCGGCGAAAATGGCGTTGGAGAGCCGGTAGCCGGACTTGTTCATGCGTTGGCGCAGCACGTCGTTGCGCGCCGAGTAGACCGTGAATTCGAGGAAGATGGACGACCAGTTCTCGTCGTCGAGGATGGACTCCAGAAAATCCCAGATGATGTGCATGACCGCTTCGAGGCTTTGGGCCTGATCCACCTTGCCGTTGCGCTCGGCCCGGTAGTGGCGGAACTTCTGCTCCACGATGAGCAGGAACAGCTCGTCCTTGCTGTTCCAGTGGCGGTAGAAGCTCCCCTTGGCATAGCCCGCGTGCTCGGTGATCTCGGCCACCGAGGTCTGCACGAACCCCTTGGAACCGAACAGGACAAAGGCCGAGTCCATCAGCTCCTGCATGGTCTGCCGGGATTTTTCCTGCTGCTTCTTCGCCATTGCCATTCCTGCAGTGATTTCGCTAGGTTCAAGTGACTGGCTGGGGATAAATGACCCTTGGTCAAAAAGTGACCGAAGGTCATTTGCAGAGGTCACCGCTAGCATGACGCCTGTCCGGCTGTCAAGAAAAGGCGGTCTGGCAGACAGAGGCGTTTGGTGCCAGGAGCCCTTGGGGGCGGCCTAGACCAGGGTGATGTCGTCGATGGTCAGGGTGCTTTCCGGGTCGGTCAGTCCGATTTCGGCGATGAGGATTTCGTCCCCGGCCAGCGAGGTGTCCGGGTCGTAGTAGAGCTTGCCCGAACCGGGGTCGGTGGTTTCCCAGACAAAGGATTCGCCCGCACCGGCCAGGGTTCCTCCGTAGGGTTCGTGGACCGTGTGCAGTGATTTGGAGCCAAAGGCGAATTGAAGGACATCCTCGCCCTGTGTGAAGCCGGTGATCAGGTCGCCGCCCTCGTCGGGAGAGGAGTAGTGAAAGGTATCGCTCCCCTTGCCGCCCACGAGGATGTCGTGGCCCAGGCCGCCGCACAACACGTCGTCGCCGTTGCCGCCAAAGAGGATGTCGCCGCCGTTGCCGCCAAGGAGCGTGTCGTTGCCGTTGCCGCCAAAGAGGATGTCGTCGCCGTTGCCGCCGTAGAGCTGGTCGCTGCCTGCGTCGCCGAAGAGTAAGTCGTTGCCGTCCCCGCCGAGCAGCAGGTCGTTGCCGTTGCCGCCCAGGAGCCAGTCGTGGCCGCTGCCGCCGACAAGGGTGTCGTTGCCGTCCTGGCCGTCGAGCCAGTCGTTGCCGTTGCCGCCCAGGATGGTGTTGGCCCGGGCGTCGCCCGTGATGCGGTCGCCAAAGGACGACCCCACGGCGTTGGCGGGGCTGTTGCCGGACAGGGCTAATTTCACGGCGACCTTGCTTGCCGAATGATCCATCGTGTTGTCCGGGTCTGTTTCGGGATCTGGCTCGGCGTCGAAGTCGAAGGCGGGGTCCGGCTTTGCTGTTTTGGCAAGAAGAAACGAGCCGAGCTTGCCGCTTGCGCTTGTCAGGCCCAGGGACTTGAGCGGAACGGTTTCGCTGGTATTCCCGCTTGTGGTCCCGTTCACGTTGAAGACCGGGCCGCGCAACCCGGTGCCCGCCTCCTGGACCGGATCGGCAACCTCCTGGGTCGCGAAGTTGCCCGCGCCGTCGCTGATGAGCCAGGCCTCGCGGCCCTGGGTGTCCTCGACATACACGTCGTCCAGGCCGTCGTTGTTGATGTCCTGCACGCGCACGGTGACCACGGCGGTCTCGTGGATGGTCTGGAAGGCCTGCCAACTGGTGGCGTTATGGGTGATCATGACGAGCGCGCCGGTTTTCCCGTGGGTGGTCAGCAGCTCAAGGGTCGTGTTGGAAAAGTCGAAGTTGCCCACGGCCAGGAGCGAGCTGCCGCCCAGGTTGGGCCAGCTCATGGCCTGGACTCCGAACATGCCGGATTGCCCCTTGAGCAGCACCAGTTCCCGGCTGTCGCGGATGATGATGTCGGCATGGCCGTCGTTGTCCACGTCCGCAATGACAATGGCCTGCGGATGGTCGAGGCGCACCCGGACGGATTCCTCGCTCCAGTCGCCGTCGTTGTGGAAGATCTTGAGCCCGTCCCGGTGGCCGATCACCAGATCGGGCCGCCCGTTGTTGTTGAGATCCCCGGCGGCCAGGGCTGTGGGCGCGGTGAAGGCGAAGAAGGAGTCCGTGAACAGCGTCTCGGCTTCCGTGCCCAGCGTGTTCTCGATCCAGTAGGCGGGGCTGCCGGGGACGGCGACGACAATGTCCTTGTCGCCGTCCTGGTCCATGTCCTGGAAGGTGATCAGGTGCTGCCTGCCGTCGTCCAGCGGGAAGATGAACAGCGGCCCCGGCTCGCCTTTGGCGGGCGGGCCGGTGTCGGGTCCGCCGGGCGCGGATTCCTGGTCGGACGGATCTGCTTCGTGGTTTGGCATGGCGTGGGTCACTCATCCTCCATGATGAATGGACTGGTCTTCCGGTCAACGATCGCATCCGTCTAACAACATTGGCAGGAAAAAGTCAAAGGGCATGGCGACCAGACCCCGCCCGGCTCGCTGCGCCGGGCCTCCCGCAGGCGGTGCGCCTGCCGCGTCCCGCCGTCAGTCCCGCTCATTTCAGGAGGGGCGGCTGATGTCCTCGAAGGCGCTCATGGCCGTGTCCATGGCCACGAAGCCGTCCTCGCGCAGGGCCACGCCCAGGCTCTTGGCCAGATTCGTGGCCGCCACCTGTCCGATGGCCACGAACGCGCCGTCCACTTCCAGCTCGGTGGTGGAGCCGTCCGCGACGCTTTGGCCGTTGTGTTCCGTCAGGATTCTTCCATTGCAAAGGGGAGGCAAGGCGCGGGAGGCCGTCAAGGCCCGTTGCTCCTGGCGCGAGGGCAGCCTTGGCCGCGACGGCCTGCCCTGGCCGCGCGGCAAAGATTGCAATTGTCACCTGTTTGTCACAGAAGTTTCTGAAAAATGGGATATTGTTCGTTCCGCGTCAGGGGGCATTCTCCTGGCTCAGATGCATCTTGGAGGATTTGACATGAAATTCCAGCAAGTTGTCGAAAGCCCTGATCGCTGTTTCCTGGCAGTGGAGCGTCATTGCTCCGTCTGCTTCGCCCCCATCCGGGACATCGCCACTGCCGCCCGATCGCAGGAGGGCCACCACTACTGCGCCAAATGTGCGGATATCCTGTTCAAGGCCGGAGCCTTGGACGACCTGCGCTGCGACGCGGGTGACGGGCAAGTCCAGGTCCGCCAGCTCGTCTGAGTCAGGCGGAAGGAACCTTGCTCATTGGTTGGGGCCGCCTTCCATTGAGATCATGCTATCCTGATTGATTTTCAGAATGCCGGAGTCGGGCCGTGGCCGAGTCCGGCTGTTCGCGCGGGATTCTGACCGAGACCGTGGTGCCGGTGTCCGGGGCCGAACACATGGCGATGGAACCGCCGTGTTTTTCGGCCACCAGCCGTGCGCTGTAGGTGCCGAGTCCAGTGCCGCCGCGTTTCCCTTCTGTGGCATATTTCTCAAAAAATCTCGGCTGTATGGAGAGCGGAACCAGACCCGCGTTGCTGATGCTGATGCGGCAGTCGCGATCCATGCCTATGTCTACGGAAACAGGCTTGTCCTCGCTCGCCTCCACGGCGTTCTTGATGAGGTTGCCGAGCATGGTGTAGATCAGGGGGCGCTCGGCATGGAGCAGGACAGGCTGCTGGTCGTCGATGTCGCGCCCGTCCAGCGTCAGGGTCACCGGAACAGGCCGCTCCCTGCCCATCTGGGTGTTGCGGATGACCTCGCGCAGCAGGGCGGGCAGGTCGAACTCCTCGAAGCGGAACTCGTAGGTTCCCGTCTCCAGTTTGTACATTTCCAGGGATTGGTTGATGAGGGCGAGCATCATGGTTCCGGCGTCTTCCACGGCCTGGAGCATTTCGGCCTGTCTCGGGGTGATGTTGTCGGCCTGCCGGATGATGCGCGGGATGCCGATGATGCCTGACAGCGGCGATTTGAGGTCGTGGCGCACGATGCGCGTCACATCCTCCTTGAGCTTGCTCAGGGCCTTGCGCCGGGTCACGTCGATGCCCACGCAGACGAATTCCCTGGCCTCGCCGTGGACGTCTGCGACCGGGCTGTTGACCCACTCCGCCCAGAAGTGGTTCCCGGCCAGTCCCACGCTCTCGCACTCGAAATCCAGGCGTTCGCCCGCGGCGATGGTCCGGCCCAGTTCGGAGAGCAGGGCGTTGTTCTCAGCCATGTCCGGCCCTGACGTGTCTTTGGGGGCGAGCAGTTCGGTGATGGGCAGCCCGATCAGCGTCGGGCCTCGCCGCTCGAAGTGCTCCTCGGCGTACCGGTTGGCAAAGGTGACGGCCCCGTCCCGGTCCAGGCGCAGGACAAGGCAGCGCGCGTTCTGGACCATGCTCTCGTAGACGGCCCGGCTGCTTCTGAGTTCTTCCTCAAGCTGCTTGCGGGGGTCGATGTTCCTGATCGAGCCGCGCGTGCCGAGGAACACGCCTTTTTTCGAGAAAACCGGCAGGCTGCTGTGGGCTACCCAGTGTTCCAGACCCTGCCTGTCAATGATCCGAAGGTCGAAGCTCGCGGGTTTGCGCAGGGCGTCGAAGGTCGCGGTGCGCTTGAGGAACTCCTCCTTGTGGTCGGGATGGACCAGATCCGCGAACAGAGCCGGGTCGTCCATGAACTCCTGGCAGGTGTACCCGGTGATCCGCTCGCAGGCCGGGGAGACAAAGACAAAGGAGCCGTCCGGGGCGAGCCAGTATTCCCAGTCAAAGGTGAACTCGGCCACAGTCCGGTAGCGCTCCTCGCTCTCGGCCAGTTTTTCGGCCACATGGCGCATGGCCCGGATCAGGGGGCCGATCAGGAGGACGCCGCCAAAAACCAGGATCGAGATGATCAGGCCGATCACCTCGTAGGAGAGCGAGGGGACTTCATGACCGAGATAGACGCCAACCAGGGAGTAGGCGCGGCGGAAGGCCATGGTGAAGATGCCTGCAGAGAGCAGGGTCCAGGCCCATTTTTTCCCGGCATCGACAATGAGCTTGAACGCGAAGAAGCCTGCCGCGAACTGGAGAAGGGTCGAACACAGGACAATGAGGAACATGGCGCGTCTCCACCCGGACGGTCGTGCGTCCGGGGCGGTGTCCCGTGTCGATCTCTTGGTCGAACAGGCCCGGCTTTTGTCCCAGGCATACAGCAATTTGGCCGGGTTGTGAAACGGAATCGCCATGGCGTTCCGCATGACGGCCCGCAACGGCGGCCTGATAACGGTCAGGCCGCTACCGGCGTTCGAACACCAGTTCCCCCACGCCGGGCAGGGTGATGGTCACGCGCCTGTCCTCGATGCGGCCCTGGATCACGCCGCCCTCCCTGGTGTGCAGCCACAGCTGTCCGGCCTTGGGCAGGGACCACTTGAAGGGGATTTCGTCCGTGTCCGTGCTCCAGGTGCCGCGTCCGTTGTCGTTGAGGGTCAGGACGATTTCGGTGTCCTCGGTGTCGGCCACATAGCTGCCCACGGCCTCGCCTCTGTCCGGGGCGCAGGCGGCCAGAGTCAGGAGCAGGAGCAGCAGCCAGGGCAGTGCCGTGCGCAGTGTCATGATTCGATCCTCCCGAGCTTGCCAAGGAAGAGTTGATCCGTCTGGAAGGCCGAGTCGTTGCGGAAGACGTGGAGCGTCATGGCGATCCAGGACAGGTCGCGCAGCACGGTCCACCAGCTGATGGGGTCTTCGATGGTCTTGAAGCAGCCGCAGCTGATGGGTGCGTCCCGGAACAGGTTGACGACGATGGCCAGGGTGAAAACGCCGAGCATGGCCGTGATGATGGCCGCGGCGGACTTGACCCGCACGCCGAGGATGAGCAGCGCGCCGCAGATGATCTCGGTCCAGGGCATGAACACGGCCAGGGCGTTGACCGCCCAGTAGGGCACGAGCCGGTATGAGGCAATGGTCTCGCTGAATTCGGCGGTGTAGTTGATCTTGTACATGGCCGCGTAGACGAACAGGCCGCCGATGTAGAGGCGAAAGGCCAGGGCCAGCCACGGATGGGTCACTATTCGCTTGAGCAGGGCGATCATGGGGTCACCTCGTATCCCGCCGCTTCCCAGGCCGCAAGGCCGCCCTCGATGACCAGGACATTGCTGTGCCCGAGCATACGCAGTTCGCGTGCCACCTCGGCGTCGTAGTGTCGGCTGATGGTGCGTCCGTAGACGAGCAGGGTGGTCTCCGGGTCCATGGCGGCGAGCTTCATGGAATAGACGAAGTCGAACAGGTCCTTGGGCAGGTTGATCGAGTCCTGGATGGCCTGTTGCTGGTGAAAGTCCGCAGGCCGGGCGTCGATGAGCACGGCCTCGCCGCTTTGGGCCATGCGGTGGGCCTGCCTGGCGTCGATCATGGCCGGGGGCGGCTCGAACAGGGCCTGCGGGACCAGCTCGACGCCGCTTGGGCTGGTGGCGTTGAAGAGCGCGCCCAGGACGATCCCGGCCAGGATGATCAGGCAGACATCGCGCCAGGACGCGCGCCAGACCCGCTCCACCTCGCCGTGGACCAGCCCGATGATGCGCTCCTTGGCCTCGGTCTGGATGGTGACTTCCTGCCTGGCCGTGGTCAGCGCGTCGAGGGTTGCCTGGAGTTCGGCGTTGCGCGTGCTCAAGGCGGTGTTCAGCCCGTGGATGAGTTGGCAGTGCTTGGCATTGCCCAGGGTGACGATGAAGGTGCCCATCAGGGAGCTCAGGAGCTGGCGCATCTCCTGGGTCATGGGCTTGGGGGACAGGGGCGAGCCGAGCCCGATGGCGCCGTGCCATTCGTCGTCGAGCGAGAAAAGCATGCCCAGCTCTGCGGGCGCGGGCAGGTTGGACACGGCTTGGGCGTCGTCCAGGAGTATGGACTGGTTGGCCTGGGGCATCCTGTCCTTGAGGTCCACGAACCGGGCCAGCACCTGCTCGCGTCCGGCCGGGGCGGCCAGGGCGGCGTGTTCGCCCGGATCCGGGCCGCGATAGGCGATGTCGGCCCGTGCGGACTCCGGGCCGTACAGGGCTATCCAGCCGGTGGAATAGGAGAAGGTGCCCATGACCGTGAGCAGAAAGGCATTGAGGATGGCCTCCGGGTTGTTCAGGCTCGAAAGCTCCAGGGTCGTCTCGTACAGGGTCTGGAGCCTGAAGGCGTGATGGCCGAGTTCCTCGCGTGCCTGTTTCACGCTCTCAAGACCTTGCTCCATGCGCAGGTTCCTGTCCCTGAGATCGGCGTTGAGGCGGCTGACGCGCTCGTCGGCGCAGGCCCGTTTGAGCGCTATGGAGAGGTTGGCGGTCAGTCCTTGGAGGAGCTCGATCTCGTCCTCGCCGTAAGGGGTGCCGGTGAGTTTCGGGCCAAGGACCAGGATGGCGCAGTCGGACTCGTCGATCTGGATGGCGACCACGGCGCTGGTCCCTGCCGGGAGGTTGGGGTCGCTGGCCAGATGCTGGCCCGCCAGAACCGTGGGGCGCGGCTGCGGGGTGGCCGGGTCCCTGTCGGGAAAGAACTTTTCCACCAGCCCGGCCCCGGCCCGTTCATACCGCTCTCTGGTGGCTGGCTCAAGGCCCAGGCTCTCCATCTGCAGCCGGTCCGGCCCGACCAGGGCGGCAAAGCCGAAGGTCAGGCCCAGCGGCCCCATGGCGATGGGCAGGAACCGTCTGAGGGTCGTCCTG
Organism: Pseudodesulfovibrio aespoeensis Aspo-2; assembly: GCF_000176915.2. Taxonomy (NCBI): domain Bacteria; kingdom Pseudomonadati; phylum Thermodesulfobacteriota; class Desulfovibrionia; order Desulfovibrionales; family Desulfovibrionaceae; genus Pseudodesulfovibrio; species Pseudodesulfovibrio aespoeensis. Next base: position 3,126,297 of record NC_014844.1, on the reverse strand, counting down.
GGGTCAGCCGGAACCGACAACTCCATGGACGCTTCAAACAGGGTCCTGAGGTGGAACATCCGGCGCTCGAACTCCCGGGACTGCCCGTGTTCGGCGGTGTCCGGAGGCGCGTCCGGGGCGGTTGGCTTGGGGCGATCCCTGTTCATTATTCCAATTCTTGTATGATTCTGAAGAGTGCATCCATGTCCGGGATCATGCCCCGGTGGGCGTAGCGGACCGTGCCCTGCTTGTCCACGATCATGGTGAAGGGCGTCTTGGGCTTGTCGAGCAGGTCGTAGATCGCATAGTCCGTGTCAGGCGAGACCGGGAAGGCGTATTCTCGCTGGCGGATATACTGCACCTCCATGGGCGTGCCCCCGGCGGCAATGCCGAGCAGGGTGATGCGCGTGTCGAGCCCGGCCCGCTTCAGCCGCTTGGTCAGTCGGGTGAGCTGGGGCGACATCTCGTGACAGATGGGGCAGTAGACCCCGATGATTTCAAGGAGAATGTATGGAGTTGGGATGTCGGCGATGGTGAAGGGCGCGTTTTGGGACAGCCCCAGCTCCGCCGCGTCGGCCTCGACGGCAAAGGGCGCGATGGCAAAGCTGGGCAGGGTGTCCCCGACCTTGGGCAGCTCCGCCCAGGCGGGCGCGGCCCAGGACAGCGCCAGGGACAGCGCCAGGAGCAGGAAGGGCAGGGTGCGGTGTCTCATGGGGATAGGTCTCCTTGCAGGGCGTTTTGTTCAGACGGCTCTGAGGGCGTCTGCTTCGGTCTCGCAGAGCGTTGCCAGGGTGGTCATGCCCACCATGGTCAGGACTTTCGTGAAGTTGCTGGACAGTCCGGCCATAGCCACCGGCGTTCCGTCCTTGCGACAGTCGAGCAGGAGCTGGGTCAGCAGGGCGATGCCCGCGCCGTTGATGGAGGTGTTCTCGGAAAAGGAGAGGACCAGTTTGCCCGAGTCGGCTCTGGCCGAGGCAAAGGCGGTGCGCAGCGACTCCTCGGAACCGGAGTTGACCGTTCCCTTGATTTCGATGACGCCGATGCCGTCCAGGTGTCTGACCAGGAAGCTCTCGTCCCGGCTCTGCGAGAGCTGGATGCGCTCCTGGGCGCGCTTGAGGGCGGCGTCGAGGCTGCGCTGCTGGATGGGCTTGTTGATGAAGTCCGTGGCGTCAAGGCCCAGCGCCTTGATGGCCAGATCCATGTCGCCGTGGCCGGTGATGATGATGACCTCAGTCTTGGGGGATATCTCCTTGATCCGCCGCAGCACCTCGAGCCCGTCCATGCCCGGCATCTTGATGTCGGTCAGGACGATGGGCATGTTGTGCTCGCAAAAGAGCTCAATGCCCTGGTCGCCGTTTTCCGCCGTGTAGACCTCGAACCCGTAAGCATCAAGGAAGAGCTTGAACATGGACAGGGTGGGGCGTTCGTCGTCGATGACCAGTATTTTAAGAGGCATTGACTCTCCTCGCTGTTTGCTCGGTCGTGTCTCGGATTCAGTCTATGGCAGAAAACTCGTTCGTGTCCAGTTCTCACTGACACTTGCTGGCGCGCTCCTGCCACTGGAGCGTCGGTGCCGCCCGGACTGGCCGCCCAGCCGGTCTTTCCCAGGGCAACCGCATCTAATTTCCAGTCAGCACCTTGATAAGAAACGAGTTGTCCCAGCCAGCCATTTTGCGCTTTCTCTTCATGCTGGTTTTCGTAGACTCTTGTTTCACACAATTGAGCGCTATTTTCCTCAACATTGAGAGGTTTTCCGGCGAATTATCCTTTCGTATACGACTTTGGTCCTCGCCGAAACTGACATCAAGCACCCAATGGACTGTGTTTTCTATCCCCCAGTGCTCACGGACGGCATCGCCGAAACGTTGAGCGTGCCCGTTGATACTCATGATGAAATATCTTTTTTCATTCGATATGGTGTTGCCAACTTCGCGTTTTGATTCAACCATGCCGATGGCATTGAGATTGTCCCACCCTGTTATTCCTGCCAGAAGATCGTCACCCACAATGGTGCTGTATTCACGGGTTTCGATTCGGCCATGGCCGGAATCGATTGTCCGGCGCGTCTGATGTAGCAAAGATGTATTGACCTTGGACTCGTTAAACAAAAGATCAATATATTCATAAAGTTCTGGCTGGTTCTGTTTTACGGCAAGCACATAGTCGGCTTTTTTTGATCCGATCTGCTTGGCTATGGCTTTTTGGCACCCCATGGCATCAATGGTGACAATTGCACCTTCAAGATGCAGCATTTCAAGCAGCTTGGGGATTGCAGTAATTTCATTCGACTTGTCATCCACTTTCACTTGGCCAAGGATAAGGTTGTCCTGTGAAAGCCATGCGTTGACCAAATGAAGAGAGTTTTTTGCGTTGCCCTATCGAACGATCGCCGCACCGTCTTTCCATCAAACGCCACAACTTTGCCGCGCATTTCGATCTGTAGGGCCGAAAGCCAACTCGACAGCGCTTGTTGCAATTCGATGGGCTCCAGTCTGGCAAAGACGCGCGCAAACGTGTCGTGGGATGGAATGCCATTTGGAAGCTCAAGAAATGTTTTCAGCCATTTTTCCCTCGTTATTCCAAAGCATTCTATATCCTCCCACCCCTCAGCATTGGCAATAACTGCGCAAACGGCAATGACCAGTATGTCAATAAGGTTATGTTTTTTTGTCCTGTCAATTCGCGGGTCTTTGACAATGGACAGATGGGTGATCAACGACTTGTCGCAATTTGGCATCTGCACTCCCTTTTGGAGTGCACCATACACTATATCAGACTAAAATCATTATGAATGCTTTGACACATGGCATTTGAGTCAAACGAATAAATGAAGTCAGGAGGCACTTAACCGACAAAAACGCGTCAGACGCGATCCTGAGATGCGTCAGCCCTGCGGTCTTTCCCCTTTCTGCTTGACGCTCTCCAATTCTTGGGCTAGGAAACGGATATTCCATATATCAAGATATCCTGATATAAGGGCAAAAATGGAAATAATAAAGTATTGCAAAGCATTGTCTGACGAAACCCGGGCCAGGCTGGTCAACGTTCTTCTCGAATATGAATTGAACGTGGGCGAGATCGTGCAGGTCATGGGCATGGGGCAGTCGCGCATATCGCGTCACCTCAAGATATTGTCGGATTCCGGGCTGGTGGAAGTGCGGCGCGATGGCCTGTGGGCCTTCTACCGGGCCAGCGAGAGCGGCAACGGGCGCGAGTTCCTGGACGGCGTGGCCCCGCTCATGGCGGGCGAGAACGCGCTCAAGCGGGACCGCAACGTGGCCGTCAAGGTCATCCGGGAGCGCACCGCGGCCACCCGGCAGTTCTTTGACGACATCGCCCCGGACTGGGACCGCATGACCGCCGAGGTGCTGGGCGAGATCGAGCTGGGGCGCGAGATCCAGGCCCGGCTGCCCCGATGCGCCTGCGCCGCGGACCTGGGCTGCGGGCCGGGCGACATGCTGGCTATCCTGGCCGCCTCTGCCGATGTGGTCATCGGCGTGGACAACTCGCCCAAGATGCTCGAACTGGCCGAGGAGCGGTTCTCCGGCGACGCCAGCATGAGCCTGCGCATCGGCGAGCTGACCCACCTGCCCCTGCGCGACTGGGAGGCGGACTGTGCGGTCATGTCCCTGGTGCTCCACCACCTGCCCAGGCCGCTGGACGCCATCCGCGAGGCCGGGCGCGTGCTCAAGACCGGAGGCAGGCTGATCATCGCCGAGTTCGAGCGCCACGCCAACGAGCTGATGCGCACCGAATACGGCGACCGCAGGCTCGGCATCCCCAGCCAGAAGATGCTCGACTGGCTCGATCAGGCCCGGTTCAATGTCACCGGGGTGACCAAGTTCACCGTCAACATGGGCCTTGTCGTCGTCGTCTACGAGGCCGAGAAAAAATAGCAACCAACCCCTTATTTGGAGGATTCAATGTCCAAGAACGTCATGCCCGTCGATCCCGCCTGCGACCACAAGGTCGCCGACATGTCCCTGGCCGAGTGGGGCCTCATGGAGATGCAACTCTCCGAGCGCGAGATGCCGGGCCTCATGTCCCTGATCGAAAAACACGGCACGGAGAAACCCCTTGCGGGCTTCAAGGTCATGGGCTCGCTGCACATGACCATCCAGACCGCCATGCTCATCAAGTGCCTCTATGAACTGGGCGCGGACATCCGCTGGGCGTCCTGCAACATCTTCTCGACCCAGGACCACGCGGCTGCGGCCATCGCCCTGTCTGGCATGGCCAAGGTCTTTGCCTGGAAGGGCGAGACCCTGGAGGACTACTGGTGGTGCACCGAGCAGGCCCTGACCTGGCCCGACGGCAGCGGCCCTGACCTGATCGTGGACGACGGCGGCGACGCCACCCTCATGGTCCACCAGGGCGTCAAGGTCGAGGCCGACCCGAGCCTGTGCGACAAGCAGTACGATGTTCACGAGTTCCAGATCATCATGGACCGTCTCAAGGCGGGCCTTGCGGCCAACCCCGGCAAATGGACCGCCATCGCCAAAAAGATCCGCGGCGTGTCCGAGGAGACCACTACCGGCGTGCACCGTCTCTACGAGATGCAGCGCGCGGGCGAGCTGCTCTTTGCGGCCATCAACGTCAACGACTCGGTCACCAAGTCCAAGTTCGACAACCTCTACGGCTGCCGCGAGTCCCTGGCCGACGGCCTCAAGCGCGCCACGGACGTGATGGTGGCGGGCAAGGTGGTGGTCGTGGTGGGCTACGGCGATGTGGGCAAGGGGTGCGCCCAGTCCATGCGCGGTTTCGGCGCGCGCGTGCTGATCACCGAGATTGATCCCATCTGCGCCCTGCAGGCCGCCATGGAGGGCTATCAGGTCCTCACCATGGCCGAGGCCGCGCCCCAGGGCGACATCTTCGTCACCTGCACCGGCAACTACCACGTCATCACCGGCGCGCACATGGACGCCATGAAGGACGAGGCGATCCTGTGCAACATCGGTCACTTCGATTCCGAGATCGAGATGGCACACCTGGAGAAGAACCCCAAGGCGGTCAAGAAGACCGTCAAGCCGCAGGTGGACAAATGGACCCTGCCCTCGGGCAAGTCGCTCATCGTCCTGGCCGAGGGACGGCTGGTCAACCTGGGCTGCGCCACCGGCCACCCCAGCTTTGTCATGTCCAACTCCTTCACCAACCAGGTGCTGGCCCAGCTCGACCTGGCCAAGAACGACTACGAGCCCAAGGTCATGATCCTGCCCAAGAAGCTGGACGAGGAAGTGGCCCGGCTGCACCTGGAGCGCCTGGGCGTCAAGCTCGAAACGCTGACCAAAAAGCAGGCCGACTACCTCGGCGTTGCGATCGAAGGCCCGTACAAGCCCGACCACTACAGATACTAGAAGCACCAATGATCGTGGAATGCAGGGGGCCAACGGCCCCCTTTCCGCGTGCGGCCCCTGTCGCGGCCCCCGCATTTTGGTGGAGGCGGCCCGGCCCGGAATGTGCTAGGAACCCTGTCATGCATCATACGCGCACCGCCAATTTCGTCTTGTTCCGGGCCCATGTTCCGGCCCTGGTCCTCCTGCTGGCCATGCTCCTCTGGCCGTCCGTTGCCAGCGCCCTTGACGTGACCGTCAAGGTGTCGAGCGTCAAGGTGGATTTCGGCCTGCCCCACGCGCCTGAAAATCTGCTGGACGACAATCCGGCCACGGCCTGGGTCAGCGGCGGAATCGGGCCGGGTGTGGGCCAGTGGATCGACCTGATCTTCGGGCTGCCCACGCGCGTGGAGCGGCTGGGCATCTACAACGGCCATCAGGGCGAGGGGCTGTTTCAGGAGTACCGGCGCATCCGCTCTGGCCGGGTGCTCTACCCGGACGGCACCGAGACGCGGTTCTGGCTGCGCGACGAGCCGGGCGAGCAGTTGGTCGAGTGCAGCGGCAGGCCTTACAAATCCCTGCGCATCGTGGTGGACGAGGTCTTTCCCAAAGGTGAATTGACGGCCAAGGTCAAGCTGGCCGTGTCCGAAATCAAGCTCTACCTCTCGCTCATGGCCGCGCCCGGCGGCGAGTCGGAGCGCGACGTGCCGGACCCCGCGCGGCTGGCAGCCCCGCCCCCGTCAGACCCCGCCGCTGCCGTGCCCGAGCCGCTCATCGCGCTGCTGCGCGAGTTCTACGTCAGGCAGACGACTCTGGCCGACGATTTTGCCGAGCTCTTTGCCGCGGATGTGCGCGACCGCAACGATTTTCAGTTCGAGGTCTTCAAGGAGACCCAGCGTCAGCTCGGCACCCTGCGCACCCTGCGCACTGCGGAGGTGGACACCTCGGGCCTCGGATTCGAGATGGTCCGCAGCGAGGGCAACTTCGCCGAGGTCCGCGTCTTTGGCGCCTACCGCGTCAAGGTGGCGAACCTGGACAGGAATCTGGATGAGGATTCGGTCTTCGTGGTGGTCAAGGATCCGGAGGGGTGGAAGATCGTCGAACTGGATGGACAGGACGGCTATTAATCCTTCCTATTTTATTCCAGCTGATTACACGATCCACACATCAATCAACCGTCCCTGGTCCAGCCCTTCGGATTCGGCAGGGATTGTGGCCAGCCCGTGGGCCTGGAGCATGGTCCGCAAGAGGCCCGACTTGCCCAGCACGGGATGGGCCAGCGGCAGCGCGCCTGCGCGCGGCTCAAGCCTGATGCGCACATAGTCCTCGCGGCCCGGCTTGGAGGCCACGTTGCGGGCCAGCTCGGCCTGGAGCACGGGCCGCAGCGTGGTGTCAAAGGCGTTGCGGTCGCCCTGCAAGTGGCGCAGCAGCGGCAGGATGAGCACATGCATGACCACCAGGGCCGAGGTCACCTGACCCGGCAGGCCGATGGCCGGCTTGCCAGAGGCGCGGCCCAGGATGGTCGGCTTGCCTGGGCTCAAGGCCACGCCGTGGGCCAGGATGGCCGAGTCGCCCAGTTCCTCCAGGGCCGCCACTGTCAGGTCGCGCACCCCGATGGAGCTGCCGCCTGAGAGCAGCACCACGTCGGTTTCGGCCACGGCCTTGGTCAGCGCCTCGGTCAGGCTCTCCAACTCGTCCCTGACCAGCCCGTAGTGCACCGGGATGCCGCCCGCCTGGGCCACCAGCGCGGCCACGGTGTGGCTGTTCACGTCGCGCACCTGGCCGGGCCGGGGCATCTGCCTGACGCCGACCAGCTCATCGCCCGTGGACACTATGCCCACGCGCGGACGCCTGCCCAGAGCCATCTCCTGAAAGCCGAGCGCCGCGGCCAGCCCGATCTCCTGCGGACGCATGACCGTGCCCCGCGCCAGAGCGATCTGTCCCTGGCGGGCGTCCTCGCCGCGCAGCATGACGTTCTCGCCCGGAGCCGCGCTCTTGCGCACCTCAATGGTTGTGCCGTCCATCTCGCCGGTGTGTTCGATCATGATCACCGCGTCCGCACCCTCGGGCAGCACGCCGCCCGTGGGTATCCTGGCGCATTCCCCCGGACCGAGCGGGGTGTCCGGCACCACGTCGATGGACAGGGTGGCCGTGCATTCCAGATACGCGGGGTTGGTTTCGCTCGCGCCAAAGGCATCCCGCGCGTTGACGGCAAAACCGTCCATGCACGAGCGGTCGAGCAGGGGCCAGTCGTGTTCGGCGATCAGATCCTCGGTCAGTACCCGGCCCGAGGATTCGGACAGACCGCATTGCTCGCTCTCAAGGGGCGGGAACTGCCGGAGCAGCTCCTCGAACCTGGGGCGGCTGATGATGGTGAAAAATCCGTGGGGCGTGTTAGGCTGGCTCATGCTCGGGTGACCCCCTTGTGTCTTCATGGGCATCCGGCGGACCCCCCGTGATCAGGCATGTGGAATGCACGCTACCGGCAGGGCCGGGCTCTGGCAAGGCCTGCCCTTTTGCCGCAGGTCCGGCACCGCTAGCAGACTGTTGAAAAACATCCGATTGCTGCGTTGCTTCAAAAAGGTCAAATCCTCACGTACTAAAAGTACACTTCGGCCTTGACCTTTTTTCGCGCCTAGCACTGAACATTTTTGAACAGCCTGCATGTTCTGATTTTTTGACGACCTGCTAGGGTTGGCGCAACGCCCTGGCGTATTCGCCGATCATCGCGTCCTTGTGCATGATGTGCTCCACGATCCAGTCATTGATGAACAGGGAGATGCCCTTGGGTGACACGATCTGGCCCGATTCGATGAGCCGCCACAAGGTGTTCACCCGGATCAGCAGCAACACATGCTCCGCCGAGTGCTCGCTCTGGCCGGGATACCCGATCCGCGTCATGTACGCCTCTTCCTCCTTGAAGTGGTACCGGGTATACGCCTTGAGCCGTTCAAAGGTGTCCTTGAGCGCTGCCTCGCCCTCGTCGCGGGCGATGGCGTTCAGCAGATCGTCGGCCACAGCCAGGAGCTGCTTGTGCTGGTCGTCGAGAATCGGCAACCCTATGTCGAGCACGTCGGTCCAGTCGGGGTAGGACATCGGGCAACTCCTGTGAAGCCTACTTGATGACTTCGGTTCCAATCCCTGATTTCGTGAACAACTCCAAAAGAATGCAGTTCTCGACCCGGCCATCAAGGATGGCCGCCTTCTCCACCTCGGCCACGGCCTCGATGCAGCACTTGATCTTGGGAATCATGCCGCCCGTAACCACGCCCGACTCGATGGCCTCGAACGCCTCGCGCGTGGTCAGCGACGAAATGAGGCTGCCGTCCGTGTCCAGCAACCCCGGCACATCGGTCAGCAGGTGCAGCCGCTTGGCCCCAAGGGCGGCAGCCACAGCCCCGGCCACGGAATCCGCGTTGATGTTGTATGTGTTGCCCTCGTCGTCCACGCCCACCGGCGCGATGACCGGGATGAACCCATCGCGTTGCAGCGAGGTGATGAGCGCGATGTTCACCTCGCGCACCTCGCCCACCTTGCCCAGGTCGATGATCTCAGGCGGGGCGTCCTTCTTTTCCACGGTCAGTTCCTTGGGCTCGGCCATGATCAGCATGCCGTCCTTGCCCGAAAGACCTACCGCGCGCCCGCCGTGCAGATTGATCAGGTTGACGATCTCCTTGTTGACCTTGCCAACCAGCACCATCTCCACCACGTCCATGGTGGCGTCGTCCGTGACCCGGTACCCCTCGCGAAAATGCGACTCGATGTTGAGCGCCTTGAGCATCTTGCCTATCTGCGGCCCGCCGCCATGCACCACCACCGGATTGATCCCGATATACTTGAGCAGGATGATGTTGAGCGCAAACGCCCGCTTCAAACTCTCATCAATCATCGCGTTGCCGCCATACTTGATGACAATGGTCTTGCCGTAAAATTCCGAAATGAACGGCAATGTCTCGATGATGGACCTGGCCTGAAGCTGATACCGCTTCATGTCCCGCTCGCTGATGGATTCTTTCTTCACTGGCACGCTCCTGCGGAAATGACCGGGATGCCCGGATTATTGTGCCGGATTCTCCACCAACCGCGCGCCTCTGTCAACAGCCAGGGAAATGCCTCCGGCGGCCAGGGCGCTGCCCTGGACCCCAGGCGAGCCTCCGGCGGTAAGAGCCGCATGTAATGGCATGGGCCTGCCCACCCTTTCGGGATGGACAGGCCCGCGCCATTGCATGCGGCAGAGGTTCAATTCAAAGGAAAACCCCCGTTCACTTCTTACTGTCCTGCCCGGACACGCCATCTCCGCCTTCCCTTCGCCAGCCGGACAATGGGCGGGAGCGTCGCAGCGCCAGTTGCGTCGGGCCGCGTCTTGGGCGAAACCCGGCGGGAGCGGAGTCTTCGACCGCTCCCAACTGTTTCGCCAGCGGGTCGATGCTACTGGCGCGCGATGCGGGAGCCCCGATCACAGACTCTTAAAAAGCGGTTTTTGCTTACTTTTGGCCGCTTTGGCCCAAAAGTAAGTCGCGACGGAGGAGCGAAACCCTTTGCGGTTCTACATGCCGCCGCAGGCGGCTTCCGTATCCCTCTTTCTTCCTCATCTCTCAAGCCAGCACCAACCGATAGAGCATCCGTTCATAGCAGTATGACACCGCTTTTGCCGGGCTGTGGCCCACCCCCATGCAACGCAGGCGACAGTAAACATGCAATGGATTCAACCTGTGCTGCAATCGCGACCGGATAGACATGGACCACCTCCCTTTGCCCCTCTTATCGGCAGACATGCGGCAAAAGATTAGCGGAATCCCCCCTCGATTCTCCAACAGTCTTCATCATCCGCCCACATCCACGCCCGAGGCCACCCCCCAGACATGAAACCCCCCATCGCCCTTGTAGGCCACCCCCACGGCCCCCTTGTGCAGATACAGGCACATGGCCCAGTCGTGCTCAAACGCGCTGTTGGTGGACGACCAATACGCCTCGCGGGGGTGGTCGAAGGGGTGATCCTGCGGCAGGGCCGGTGAATGGCGCGAGGCATCGATCAGGGATTCCAGCTCGCGGATGGTGGGCAGCCGCCAGTGGGCAATGTCGGCGAGCCGGTCCCGGTTGAGCTGGGCAATGGCGGCAAAGGCGTCGCTCCACCCCGTGGGGCCGCGGGTCAGGTCGGCGGACGCGGTCCAGGTCAGCCCGGTCAGGGCGTCCAGCACGGCTGGTCCCTGTCTGGTATAGCGCGGCTTCGGCCAGGGCGCGTTGACAACATCGTCCGCGCCTGTGACTGGCAGCGCGGGACTGGCGCCGCGCACGGGCCAGACCAGCTCGAAGCCGGTCCGGGTGCCCCAGAACATCCGCCCCCCGGAGAGCTGGACATGCCACGCCTGGGCCGGATGCATGGCCGACCTGGTGGCGGTCCAGTACCAGCCGCTGAACACGTTGGCAAAGGGATGGCCTTCGGCCAGCGCCGGGTTGGCGTGATCAAAGGAGATGAGGCTGAAGAGCTCGCGCCGGTCAGGCATGCGCCAGTCGCGGTGTCCGTAATGGCCGCGCTGGTTCATGGTGTCGATGAAGTCCAGGGCCTCCTGCCAGGCGAGGGGAAAGCCCGGCGCATTGGCGTCGCGCAGCCAGGTCAGGCCGGTGAGCCGGTCCAGCACGGTGTGTTCAGATGGGGCGAAGCGGTCCGGGCCGGGCGCGGCCTGGGCAAAGAACTCGGCGTCCTGGCCGGTCTCTTGGCAGGGGATGGCCGCGCCGGACGCATCGGCGCAGAAGGTCTGCCCGGTGGGGAGTGGAGGGCGGATCATGCCCGCATGTTATTCCTGAACGAGGAAAATTGCCAGGAGCAGGATGGAGACTGCGCAGGCCAGGCCGCCCAGGAACACGCCGGTCATGCCGTAGAGGGCGTAGAGACCGCCCATGAGCAGGGGGGCCAGGGTCTGGGCCAGCCGCAGGAGCAGCCCGTTGGCGGCCATGAACGCGCCGCGCTGCTCCATGGGCGCGATCCCGGCCAGCATGGTCATGACTGTCGGGATGTTGAGCCCCTGGCCCAGGCCGAAACAGATGACCGGCGGGATGACGTGCCACAGGCCGGGCGCGTCTGGGGTCAGGACCATGGAGAGCATGTAGAACAGGGCCGAGGCCATGAGCAGCCTGCGCTGGCCGAACCGCTCGGCCAGCGGACCGAGCAGGAACGAGGCTATGCCCGAGAAGCCCGAGGCGATCAGGAAGATCAGGCCGATCATCAGGGGCGAGGCCTGGAACTTGTGGCTGAGCAGAATGGGCAGGTAGGTGATGATCGGTCCGTAGAGGACCATGAAGGTCATCAGGGTGGTGGCGAACAGGGCGAGCACCTGCCGGGTCTTGATGCGGACCCAGGCCCCGGCGAGGTACTCGCCGAAGCTGCCGGAGCTTTTGGGCTCGGGCGCGTCCAGGCGGGCGAGGACCGTCAGCCCCAGGGGGATGGCCAGGAGCGGCAGGATGAAGGGGTATTGCCAGCCGAGCATGGCCAGCACGCCGCCGATGGCCGGAAAGCCCGCAGTGCCCATGGACAGCACCGAGGCGTTGTAGCCCATGGCCCTGCCCCGGTCGCGGCCCTGGTAGAGATCGCCGATGATGGTGCCGTAGAGCACGCCCAGAGGCGACGCGCCGATGCCCTGGCAAAAGCGCAGGACCAGGAGTTGCTCGATGTTCTCGGCAAAGAAGCAGGCAAAGCCGAACACGCCGAAGATGAACAGGCCGGGCACGAGGACCGCCTTGCGGCCCAGCCTGTCGGCCAGGATGCCCACCAGCGGGGCAAAGAGCGCGCCGGGCAGGGTGAAGGCCGAAATGACCAGCCCGATGTGGACCGGGGAGATGCCAAGCCCGGTGATCATGTCGGGCAGGGCTGGGATGATGCTCGATACGCCGAGAATCGCCATCAGCGTGACGCCGAAGACGAGCTGGAGATTCTTGTCGAGATAGAGTCGTCGCAAAATGGTCCCGGCTAGATGGCCGCGTCGAGCAGCATGTTGTCGCGGTGCACGGCCTCGTCAAAGCTGACCGGGCCGATGGCGCGGGCCAGCTCCGAGGTGCGCAGCCCCTTGATGCGGTCGAGCTCGGCGGACGAGAAATTGGTCAGCCCGACGCCAAGCGCGTCGCCTTCCAGGGTCTTGATGAACACCAGCGCGCCGCGCGCAAAGCATCCCTCCACCCCGCGCACGCCGATGGGCAGCAGGGATTTGCCCTTGGCCACCAGGGCGCTGGCCGCGCCCCGGTCCACCATGATGGCCCCGGAAGGATCGTCGTGGTAGGCGAGCCAGAATTTCTTGCTGGACACGGTCCGGTCCTCGGGCAGCACCAGGGTGCCGCGCTCCTGGCCGTCCAGCACGGCTGGCAGGTCGAACTCGCCCCGGCCCGAGACGATGAGGGTGGGCACGCCCAGCTGGGCCGCGCGCCGGGCCGCCCGCAGCTTGGAGTACATGCCGCCTGTGCCCACGCTGGTCTTGCCGTCGCACATGGCCTCGATGTCCAGGGCCGCGATGGCCTCGATGCAGGGCATGGGCCGGGCGTCCGGGTTGGTCTCCGGATTCCTGTCGTACACGCCGTCCGCGCTGGTCAGGTTGATGAACAGGTCGGCCCCGATCAGCCCGAGGCACATGGCCCCCAGGGTGTCGTTGTCGCCGAATTCAAGCTCCTTGACGGACACGGTGTCGTTTTCGTTGATGATCGGGATGACGCCCCATTCGAGCAGCCGCTCAAGGGTGTTGCGCGCATTGAGGAAGCGCTCGCGGTCCTTGAGGCCGCTGCGGGTGAGCAGCACCTGGGCCGTGATCCTGCCGTGCGCGGCAAAGGCCTCGTCGTAGTCGTGCATGAGCCGCCCCTGGCCGATGGCCGAGGCAGCCTGGCGCGCGGGCAGGTCGGTGGAGCATTTGTTGTGTTTCGAGGTGAGCTTCGAGGTGCGCTCGCGGATGCGCTGGCGGCCTGCGGCCACTGCGCCCGACGAGACCAGGACCACATCAAGCCCCCGGTCGCGCAGGGCCGAAAGCTGGGCCGCCAGCCGGCTGATGGCGGCGGGGTTGAGGCCGTCGCTGGTGGTCAGCACGGCGCTGCCCACCTTGACCACCACCCGTTTGACATGGGCCAGCAGGGCTTTTCTGTCCACAGGGGATTCTATTGCCGCAGGGGAATTCGTCATGGAGCGCACGGTACAGCATCACCCCGTCGGGTGGCAAGCAGGATGGGCGGAGAATGCGCAGGGAATGGGCGGGGGTGCTGCCTATTTGCCGTCAATGAAGGCCAGGGTGCGCCACATTTCGGCCACCAGCTTGTCCACGCCCTGGCCGGTCAGGGCGGAGATGAAGAAGACTTTCTGCCCGGTCCCTTCCACCTTGCTTCTGATTTCTGCCAGCTCGTCATCGCCCAGGGTGTCGATCTTGTTGATGACCCTGATCTGGGTTTTTTGGGCCAGTTCCGGGCTGTATTCGTGCAGCTCCTGGTTGAGCATGTCGTACCCGTCCGCCGGGTTGTCCCGGTTCAGGTCCTCGGCGGCCAGGATGTGGACGAGGAAGCGGGTGCGCTCCACATGCTTGAGAAAGGTGATGCCCAGGCCGAGGCCTGCGCTGGCACCCTCGATGAGGCCGGGGATGTCGGCGATGACCATGCGCTCGAATTCGTCGTTCTCGATCACGCCGAGGTTGGGGTGCAGGGTGGTGAAGGGGTAGGCCGCGATCTTGGGCTTGGCCGCCGAGACTTGGGAGATGAAGGTGGACTTGCCCGCGTTGGGCAGGCCGAGCAGACCGACATCGGCCAGGATCTTCAGCTCCAGGCGGATCTGTTTTTCCTCGCCGGGCCAGCCGGGCTCGGCAAAGCGGGGGGTGCGGTTGACCGACGACTTGAAGTGCAGGTTGCCCCGCCCGCCGTCGCCGCCCTTGCAGATGACGACTTCGGTGCCGTCCTCCACGAGGTCGGCGATGAGCTTTTCCTGGATGGAGCCGTCTTCAAGCTCGACCATCTCGTAGACCAGGGTGCCGACCGGCAGGTCCACCATGAGGGTGGGCGCGGCCTTGCCGTAGCGGTCGCGGCCCATGCCGGACTGGCCGTTCTTGGCATAGTAGTGGCGGTGCAGGCGGAAGTCGTAGAGCGACATGAGCCGGACCGTGCCGCGAAAAATCACGTCGCCGCCCCGTCCGCCGTCGCCGCCGTCCGGGCCGCCCTTGGGCACGTTGGCCTCGCGGTGCAGGCTGGCGCAGCCGTTGCCGCCCTTGCCCGACCGCACCAGGATGGTCGCCTCGTCAACAAATCGCATACACTAACTCCTTACCCGCTCGCCGCTGGGCGGCACGCCCGCTCCGGGACAACGCAAAAAACGGGCAGGGAGCGCACATGGCGTCCCCTGCCCGGATGTGTCGGTCTCTTTGGGGCTACGCTTCAGCGGGCACCACGAGCACGCGGGTCTTGACGACCCTCTGGCGCGTGTATTTCTCGAACTTGACGACGCCGTCGACCAGGGCGAACAGGGTGTAGTCCCTGCCCATGCCGACGCCATCGCCGGGATGAAACTTGGTGCCGAGCTGACGCACGAGGATGTTGCCGGCCAGGACTTCCTGACCGCCAAAGCGCTTCACGCCGCGTCTTTGTCCGGCGCTGTCGCGCCCGTTTCTGGAACTACCACCAGCTTTCTTGTGAGCCATGACATCCTCCCTTCAGGCGCTAGGCCGTGATGGATTTGACTTTGATTTTGGTGTAGTCCTGCCGGTGACCCTGGGTCTTCCGGGAGTCCTTCTTGGCAAGCTTGTGGAAGACCACAATCTTCTTGCCGCGGGCGTGACCAAGGACTTCACACTCGACTTTCGCACCCTGAACAAAAGGCTCGCCGATTTTGGTCTCGCCGTCCTTGTCGATCAGGAGAACGGAATCGATGCTCAAGTTGTCGCCGGTTTCGGCCTTGAGCAAATCTACATTGAGTTCAAGACCTTCTTCAACGCGGTACTGTTTCCCGCCGGTCTCGATGATAGCGAACATAGTTGGAACCTCCAATTCGTAAGAGGAGGCAAGCTAGCCGCAACCGGGGGGTGAAGTCAAGCCCCATCCGCTGCTTTTTTGCGTTTTTCTCTCATGGCCGGCTGGTTTCAGGGGTTGTTCCGCATTGCCTGCTCAGTCAGGCTCGCGCCGGGCGCGGGCCAGGACCAGGACGCTGAGCCCGGCGGCTCCGGCCCGGCGCAGGGTCCGGGCGCATTCGGTCAGGGTCGCGCCGGTGGTGTACACGTCGTCCACCAGCAGGATGGAGCGTCCGGCCACCTGGGCGGGGTTTGCGGCAAAGGCGTCCCGGATGTTCTCGCGCCGCTGGTGCATGTCCAGGGAGAGTTGGGGCACGGTGTTGCGCGTGCGCACCAGGGCATTGGACGGCACGGGCCTTTGCAGGGCGCGGCCAAGGCCGCGCGCCAGCTCGGTGCTCTGGTTGTAGCCGCGCCACAGCAGCCGCCGGGGATGCAGCGGCACGGGCAGGATGAGGTCGGGAGGGCCTGCTGCGCCGCGTCCCTGGGCCTCGACGGCCAGGGATACCAGCAGCCGGGTGCGGTGCAGGCCGCCGTGGAACTTGTAGTCGATGATCAGGTCGCGCAGCGGGCCGGAGTACGCGCCGTGGAAGTGGAGCCGGTCCCACGGCGGCGGGTCGAGGCGGCACTCGCCGCAGACGGTGTCCGGTTGGGCGTGGTCGGGCTGGTTCTCGACGCCTTGTTCCTTCCTGCCGCCAGGCTCGTTCCCATCGCCGAACATGTCGCCGCACAGGGCGCAGCAACCGCGGGTGCGCGGGCGCAACGCCAGGGCGCAGGCCGGGCAGAGTGGAGTGTCGCCGCCGCTGGTCAGGGCCGAGCAGACAGGGCAGCGCGCACCGGCCAGTCCGGTCAATCGGGCGATGCGGGTCAGGAGGTCGCGCACTGCGGTCTAGGAGGCCTCTTCCCAGGCGTGTCGGCCCAGCCCGGTGATGGCCTCGCGCTCGGTCCGGCCCGTCAGGTCGTCCGGCTCGTCCACGCCGCGAAAGGCGAGCGGCTCGTCAAGGGGCATGGCGAAATTGTGCAGGAAATATTTGAGCGTCACAGTCGCGCCCTCGAAGAGCTTGTCGCCCCTGGGCCGTCCGGCCAGGAACACGGCCCTGGCCGTGCGCCGGGGGAGCTCCGTGAGCCACGGGGCTCCTTCGGCCCTGGCGGCCCAGAACTGCTGGCTCCGATCGATCCAGGTCTTGAACATGGAGGGCAGATGGTAGAAGTAGATGGGCGAGGCAAAGAGCACGGCCCTGGCTGTGAGCAATGGTTCGAAGAGATCCCAGGCCGCGTCGCCAGGGCCGAGCACGCACAGGTCGCGCCCGCGCCGCCCGCCCGGCTCGTCGCAATAGCCGCAGGCCAGACAGGGGCGCACCTCGTGGTCGCGCACATACAGGATGTCGGCCTGCCCGCCCGCCTCGCGCACCCCGGCGGCCAGCCACTGGGCGGCGCGGTCCGAGTTGCCGCCCCGGCGGTGGCTGCATGCGTAGATCACGGCTCTGCTTGTCATCATTCCTTCCCGCTCGCGGGTGCGTCCTCTCCGGCGTATACCGGCTTGAGGCGGGTCATGCGCGTGAGGGCATGATCGCCGCGTTCCTCGACCTCAAGGGACCAGCCCGGATGGCTGTGCATCTCGTGACGCACCTGGGGCACCCCCTTGGGGCAGACCAGGGCCTCGATCCGGTCCGTTCGGGCGAAACGGAGGTACCAACCTACCTCCAGTCCCACCCCTCAACACTTGTCGCGTATGTCGATGCTGACTGTCTGGCTCATGCTAGAATCCTGCGAAAAAGGGGTTGTGGTTCATTTCATCGCCCACCGTGGTCTCCGGGCCGTGGCCCGACAGGAGCAGGGTCTCGGGCGGCAGGGTGAAGATGCGCGAGGTCACGGATCGCTTGAGTTCGTCCAGGTCGCCGCCCTCGAAGTCGGTCCTGCCGATGGAGCGGAAGAAGATGAGGTCTCCCACAAAGGCGGCCCTGGCCTCGGGGAAATAGAAGGTCAGGCTGCCTTTGGAGTGGCCCGGCGTGGCCAGCACGGTGCAGTCGAACCCGGCGAACACGGCCTGGCCCGGCTCGACGGTCTGCGCCTCGTATGGGTCCACCGGGGGCAGGCCGAACATCCGGCCCAGGCCCAGCTCGGTTTCGAGCAGGTAGGCGTCGTCGACCCCGTGCAGGATGGGCGCGCCCGTGGCCTCGGCCAGGGCCTTGTTGCCGTAGGTGTGGTCAAAGTGCAGGTGGGTGTTCAGGATGTGGGTCAGGGTCAGCCCCTTGCCCTTGAGATAGGCCAGCACCGGGGCCGGGTCGCCGCCGGGGTCCACGGCCACGGCCTGGGCGTCGCCTGCCAGCACAAAGCAGTTGGTTTGCAGGGGGCCAAGGGCAAAGCTCTTGATTTCCATTTATATCTCCTCCAGGAGCAGTTCGGCCAGCGGTTTCCGGGTCGAGCCGCCCTGCTGGTCGGGGTGGCCCAGGGCGATGACGGCCTGAAGCTCGTGGGCGGTTTCGTCCAGCCCCAGGGCCGTGAGCGAAGCGGACTGGTCGTTGACGATCTGGCCGATCCAGACCGCGCCAAGGCCCAGGGCATGGATGGCCAGGAGCATGTTCTGGATGCACGCCCCGGCTCCCTGGTGGTCCTTCATCTCGCTGTACATGTCGCCCTTGTCGAGGGTCACGGCGATGCATGCGGCCGAGGCCCGGACGATGTGGGCGTATTTGGTACACTCAGCAAGCTTGGCGTGCCGGGGGTCGTCGCGGGAGATCACCAGGAACCGCCAGGGCTGGTTGTTCAGGCCGCTGGGCGCCCAGCGGCCGGCTTCGAGGATGGTCAGGATGTCCTCGCGGGCCACTGCTTTGCCGGTGAACTTGCGGATGCTGCGCCGCTCAAGCATCGCGGCGATCACGGGGTTGTCGGCATGCCTCATAAGCGTGTACTCCTTGAACCCTGGTGTTTAGCCTACGTGGGCGCGCCGGGCAAGTGGGCGTGTGACCCTTTGCCTGCCGGGCGCGTATATGTCTTTTGCAGATGAGTCGAACACCGCCCACACGGGGCGGACGGGACAATGGATGGACGAAAGCCGCGAAGCAGAGATCATACGCGAGGTGCTCCTGGGCGACGCCCAGGCCTTCGAGGCCTTGGTGCGCACATATCAGGGGCCGGTCTATGCGCTCATGCTCAGGAATACGGGCGATGTCGATACGGCAGCCGACCTCGCCCAGGAGGCCTTTACCAGGGCCTATGCGCGGCTTGAGACCTTTTCGACGGGAAAGCGGTTCTTCCCCTGGCTGTATTCCCTGGCGCTCAACGTGTCGCGCGACTGGATGCGGCGCAACGGCAGGGACATGCATGTGTTCATGGACGACGCGGTCGGGATGGTCCGCGTCGAGGACCAGCCGGACGACCGGCAGGCCATGGACGACAGGCTGGACGGGGCCAAGGCCTTTGACCATGTCATGGGCCTTGCCCCGAAGTATCGCGAGGCGATGCTCCTCAGGTTCCGGTACGATTTCTCCTTCCAGGAGATCGCCCGGACCCTGGGGATCACCGTCAGCGGCGCAAAGATGCGCATCAGCCGGGGGCTGGAGATGGTTCGCTTGAAGTTCACGGAGGTGAACGATGACCAAGAGCAGGAACGCAAGACAGAAGGACGCTCCGGCGCGCGGCCCGCGTGATCGCGACACCGCCCGACTTGACGCCATGATCGCGGACGCCGTCAGGCGCGCGCCCGAACCTTCGCCACCCGACGGGTTCTCCGCGCGGGTCATGGCCGGGTTTGCGCCCAAGCGGCCATCACCCCTGACGCTGCTGCGGCTGTGGCTGACGCGGCCCAGGTCCGTGACCTTCACGCCCGTCCGTCTGGCGTCGGCCATGGCCGCCGCCATGGTCCTGCTGGCCGTGGGATTCCTTGCCCTGGACCGCGCGCCTGTGGGGGGGGGCGGGCCGGAAGGGCCGACCTTGTCCACGGTCCGCTTCGTGCTGAACGATGCCGATGCCTCGGCCCGCGCTGTGTCCGTCATTGGCTCTTTCAACGGCTGGGAGGCCGAAACCTCGGCCATGCGCTACGACGCGGGGGCCAAAGTCTGGGTGCTCGAAGCCGAGTTGCCGCCCGGCGACCATGAATACATGTTTCTCGTGGATGGCAGGCCCGTGGCCGATCCCCGCGCGCGGCTGACGCGCGACGACGGTTTTGGCAACGTCAACGCCATCCTCATAGTCAATGGACGCCATGAACACACGCTCTAGCCTTCGTCTCCTCCTGGCCCTGGCGTTTGCCCTGGCCCTGTGCGCCCGGCCCGCGCCGCTGTGCGCCGGTGAGGCGGGCAAGGAGCCCTGCGCGGTGTCGCCATCCGTGGCCGGGCGGGTCAGTTCTGTTGCACCGGATCAGGCCGGGGCCATCCTGGCCCGGCTGTCCCTGGCCTGCGACGAGGGATTCCCCCTGGCCCCGTTTGAGGGCAAGCTGGCCGAGGGGCTGGCCAAGGGCGTTGCGCCCGCGATCATCATCCGCACCCTGGACGTCAAGCTCGACGCCTTTCGCCACGCTGCGGCCATGCTGCGCGACTGCGGGCTGCAGCCCGCGCCCGAGGTGCTGGCCGTCCTTGGCGAGGCGGTCTTCGGCGGGGTGCCCGCCAAGACCCTGCACGCGTATGTCTGCGGCTATGCTGGTCGCGAGCCGGGGCCGTTCCTGTGGGGTCTGGAGATGGCCGTGCTCCTGAGTCGGGCCGGATTCGACGACGGGCTGACCCGCCAGATGCTCGACGCCGGGTTCGCGACGGGCGGACTGACCCCTGACTGGCGCTATTTTGTCCGCGTGGTACTGGTGGCACGCCAGCGCGGCCTGACCGATCAGGCTGTGGCCGAGGCCGCCTGCGCGGTGCTGCGTGGCGGCGGCGCCCCCTCCGATGTCTCTGCCAGCCTGGGGTTCACGGACCGCGACCTGAGCGGTCGGGAACTCGGCAAGTAACCCCTTGTTGCCCGGCGCGCCCGGCTCCAGTAATGCGATGGGATGGACAGCCGCCCGATTTTTTGCCCGGCCTTGTGACCTTCGCGGGCTAGCGGGCGTATATTCTGGTAAGGACAGTTTGATTCGCGAACAAACCCATGGGAGTCCTCGTGAGAAAAGTCTTTTTGGGCGTTCTGGCCGCATTGTTCCTGATGTTGGCCGGGTGCGCCAGAGTTGTCGGGCCGTACTATCTTGAGCAGGGCAAATACGAGGAAGGGATATCGGTGCTGGGCGGGCAACTGGCCGAAAACCCCGCCGATGCCTCCTCTGCCTACTACATTGGCCGCTATTATCTGGCCCTGAACAGGCCGGAGGATGCCAGGACCTATCTGGACATGGCCGTGCGCCTTGCCCCGGACAACGCCGACTACAGGTTCTGGCAGGGCGTCAACCGCTGGGCGTTGCTTGATTTCGAGGGCGAACGGGCCGCTTATCTGGAGGCGGTGCGCATCGATCCAGGTCATATCTCGGCCAACCTCTACCTGGGACACGGCTGTATCGACCGGGCAGAGTGGGATGAGGCCCTTTCCCGGTATGAAACAGTCATCGCCAGAGACAACTACAACCCCGAAGCGCTTTACAACAGAAGCGTGGCCCTGCGCGGGCTCGGGCAAGACATGCGGGAAATTGCGGCGTTGAGGGAATTCCTTGAGTACTATCCCGACGGGATGCTGGCCCTGACGGCCACCGAGCGACTCAATCTGCACGGGGATTTCACCTACCGCAACTACATCATAGGAAATCGTAATGTCACGCTGAGGAGCATGACGTTCAAACCAGGGACCAATGAGCCGGACATGGACAGCAAGGAATCGCTCCATGTGGTGGCCGCCATGCTGGAGACCAACGCGAAGCTCGCGCTCCACATAGTCGGCTACGTGAACGGCGACCCGGCCCGGGCAAGGGAGCGCGCGAAGAATGTGCGCGACTACCTCCTTGCCGGACGCCGGTCCATTGATCTCGCAAGGCTGCCTCTGAGTTGGTTTGGAACGGCTGAAACCGTGGAGGTGGGCGATGTTGTCCACACCCTCCCGGAATCGGTCCAATTCATTACCGTGGTTCGGTAATCCGCAAGGAGAGGTTTCATGCAATTGATCATCAGGAAGACAGTGCTCTGGTTTACGATCATAATGTTTGTGGTGGCCCTCGGCGTGGCTGCGGCCATGGCTCAGGACGACACGACGACAGCCGGTGACGGCGTGGCCGCCGAGACTGGCGACACGACTGGCGATGGCACGACCGACGACGGCACGACCGGCAGCGGCACTGGCGAGGAGGCTCCGGCCTTTGCCAACCCGGCCCAGGCCGCCCATGCCGAGGCCCTGGCCGAAGCTGCCGCTGCCGAGGCTGCCGAGGTCAACGCGGAAGCCGTGGAAGCTGCCGAGGCCGCCGTGGCCGAGGCGCAGAGCGCGGTGGACGCCGCTGCGGCAGCCGTTGCCGCCGCCGAAGCCGCCGAAGACGAGGCGGCTGTGGCTGAGGCGCAGGCCGCCCTGGCCGCAGCCGAGGCGGATCTGGCCGCTGCCAGGACCGCAGCCGACACCGCCGTGGCCGAGGCGTCGTCCGTGGATGTGGGGGCCATCGCCTCCATGCGCGCGTCGGGCATGGGCTGGGGCGAGATCGCCCACGAACTTGGCGTTCATCCCAGTTCCCTGGGCCTTGGACACAAGAACCGCGAGCAGGCCCAGGTGGCCAGTAAGGGCGTGGGCCGGGAGCGGGCCAGTGTGAACGCTGCCGCCGCATCCGGCAAGGCCACGGGCCGTGATGTCAAGACCGGCGTGTCAAAGACGCCCGGCGTGGCTGCGGGCGAGGGAGTCAACTCCGTGGGCCTGAGCCGTGCCTCGTCCAAGGCCAAGACCGGAGCCAAGGGCTCGGCATCGTCGAGCAGCGCGTCCGCCTCCGGAGGCCGGGGCAACTCCGGCAGCAGCGGCAAGGGCGGCGGCAATTCGGGCAGCTCCGGCAGTTCCGGCAATTCCGGCAACGGCAAGGGAGGCGGCAATTCCGGGGGCAAGGGCAAGAGCTAGTCGTAGGGCAGACGACAGCATGACTTCAGCGGGAGGGTCGCCATCGGGCGGCCCTCCTTTTTCGTGACTGGCCGCCCAACCCCTTGGGCGCGTCCCTTCCAATGGCGGGCAAACCGCTGTATGGTCCGGGAAAACGCGCCCACAACCCCGGATAGCCCATGACCCAGCCAGCCACGCCTTTGCCGGACAGACCGCCCACGGTTCCAGCCCTGTCCGAGACCTATCTTCAGATCAGTCCGAACATCCTTGAAATATTTCCCAGGTTTCGTCCGCCCGTGGACCTCTACCTGCACGACGAGGCCGTGGGCCGGGTCGGGCGGATCCACCGGGCCGGGGCGCGGCTGGGGACCGAGGCCCAGGCGCGGGTGGCCGGGCACGCTTTGGCAGGCCGTCTTTTCCTGTTGCGCGAGGACTACCTCGTCTATGCCGAGCACCTGAGCCGCAAGCTCGGGCTGGTGCTGGTGGAGGACGGTCTCAACCACCGGGAGGTGGCCGAGATATTCTTCCTCGCCTTTCGCGACAGGGTGGCCCGGTTCATGGACCAGCCCAAACGGGCGCAGCTCGACCGGCTGCGCGGGGACATCGCCATCCTGGCCGAGTACCTGTGGGCCGACCCGTGCCGGGTGGAGTTTTTGACCGGCTCCCTGCACAAGGACCACGACCCGGCTGTCCACGCCGTGAACACCCTGTTCGTCGGGCTGGGCCTCTTTGTCATGCTCTCGCTTGGCAGGCAGGACGGTTCGGGCGGGCTTGACAGGCCGGTCCTGGCCAATGTGGCCCTGGGCCTGGCCCTGCACGATCTGGGCATGACCAACGTGCCCCGGTTCGTCACGGACAAGGAACGCTATCTGGTGCGCCGTGACCGCGACTCCATCGAGCGGCACATCGAGGCCGGGCTGCGCATGCTCGACCGGCTCAAGGTCAATGACCCGGTGGTGCGCCAGTGTCTGGAGCAGCACCACGAGCGGCTCGACGGATCAGGCTATCCCAGGGGGCTGCGGGGCGAGGCCGTCTCGCTGCCGGGGCGGCTGTGCGCGGTGGCCGATTCCTTTTGCGCCATGATCGGCAGGCGGCCCTACCGCGACGCCAGGGTCGTGGCCGAGGCCGCCACCACCCTGGTCCATGACTCGCGGCGATACGACAAGACCCTGGCCGGGTTGCTGGCCGTGCTCGTCTCCAGGGGCGTGCCCGCCTGCCGCAAGCCCGGCGAGGCTGGAGAGGACTCAGGTGTCTAACCCATAGAGTGCCGCAGGCAGGAATCGGGATACTGAAAAGGGAGGCCGGGGTCGGTCTAGTCGTGGAGCCGCTTGGTCACGCCCCGGATGGCAAAGGCCAGGACAAGGGCCAGACCGGCGATGAGCATGCCGCCCAGCAGCCATGGAGGTCTGTTTGCCGTGTCCAAGAACCACTTGCCGTGAATCCGGGTGAGCGTCTTCTGGTCCATGCGGGCCCATCCGTAGTTTACGAGGTCGAGGGTGTCGTGCCGCCCCTCGCACACAGCTGCCTGGAGCGGTTTCCTGTAGATCAGGTCCGAGACCGCGAAATCGCTGCGTGCCCCGTACAGGCCCAGGCAGTAGCTGACCGTGGGACTGTCCGCGACAAAGGCCGGGATGTGCCCGTCCGTGGCTGCCCTGACCATGGTCATGTTGTCGTCGAACAGGACCAGCCGGGTGGTGGGCCTGTTGGCGCGCATGAAGTCCTCCTCGTACCCGCCCCGGACCACGCCCACCGGCTGGGTCTGGCGGGCGTCGAAGCCGTTGCGCACGAAGAGATGGGTTGAAAGCTCGATCAGTTCCGGGCCGAAATCAAATACCCTGTCCCGGTCGTTGGAGTGGACCAACCCGCCGTGTACGTCGGCCCTGCCGTCCATGACCATGTCCAGCGACTGCTGCCAGGTGCCGAGCAGAAAGGTGATCTCGATGTCGTTCTCGCGGCCAAAGGCGCGCCAGAGATCAATCAGATACCCGGTAGGCTCACCGTCCTGGTCGAGAAAGCAGAACGGCGGATAGCCCGCGTCATGGGCGATGATCATCTGGCCGGGTTGATCCACGGGGCTTGTCGCGTCCGCTTGCGCTGTCAGGCATGGCGGGGCGAGCAGGCCGGGGAGGGCGAGGATGGCGAAAAAGGCGAGAAAGAGTGTCGGCAACCGTCCAGACATACCCCATCCATATACCGGAATCCGGGCAAACGGCAATGGCCTGTCAAAAGCAGGGGGGCCGGCGGCCCTGCGGCCCTGCGGCCCGGCAGATTGAGCGGGCAGGGGCATGGTCAGCCCGTTTGCCACCAGGAGCGCATGCGCACGATCTCGCGGTCGTCATTGATGCGGGTGAGCCGGTGCAGCAGGGTGCGCATGCCGCTGTCCGGCCCGGCCTCGGCACAGGCCGAGACATAGGCGTCCCCGGCAAAGGATTCGCTGCGGAACTGGATGTCGAGCCCCAGGCAGCGGTGCGCCGCCTCCCACGCCTGTGGCACGGCCTCCAGGCAGAGCTCGGCATAGCGGACGTTGTTGACGTGGCCGTTGATGTCGAGATCGGCACGCCGGGCGGTCAGGCCGGTCTCGTGTTCGCCATCCTTGAGCCGGGTGATGGATTTGGCCGGGAAGGTCAGGGCGCGCTCGCGGTCGGGGATGAATCGAGTGCTCAACACCTCCGACGGCGATTCGGGCCGGTGTGTGGACGCGTTCATGGTCACCCACGACGAGGTGGCGCGACCCATGACCGTTTCCTGAGCCGCGGCAGGGTCGAGGATGAGGAAGTCGCGGTTGGCCACCAGCCGCTCGTTGCCCGAGGGCCATGTCTGCACGCGCACGGCCCCGCCATAGGCGGGCAGCCTGTCCATCATCACGTGGAGCCGGGCCAGCAGCCAGAAATGGCCGCCGGTCTCCAGGTCGTGATAGCCGAAGCCCAGGGCGTCGGCGTGGCCGGAGGCGATGTCCTGCAACTGGTTGCAGATGGCGGTGATGGGGGCGAGCCCGTCCGGGCGGGGCTCGTAGGAGCGGATGCGGTAGAGGCGGTCATGGGTCAAGGGCAAATGGGCTGTCATGGCAACTGTCTCGCGGGCAGGGGGTTGTGGTTGGCTGCCCTGCCGCTCTTGGCGCGGGTTCTAGATGTACTTGAGGATGATCTCGCGGATCGCGCCCTGGGCCATGGCCTCGTCCTGGAAGGTGGCCAGCCGGGCCATGACGGCTTGGGCTTGCGGATAGTCGGCACGCAGGCCGAAATGAAAGCTCGACGGCTCGCCCACCGGCAGTTCGCGGGCAAGGATGGCGCCGGTGAGCCCGGCCTGACGGATGGCGTAAAGCGCGCCAAGCCCGTTGCCCACGAACAGGTCGGCCTCGCCGCGTGCGATCATTTCCAGGGCCAGGGTCAGGGTGTCCGCATAGGTGACGGACAGCGTGGGCGGAAAGGTCTGGGCGGCCCAGCCATTGCCCTTGTAGTCCACCTGCCGGAAGGCGGCCAGGTCGTCCAGGGTTTTTACTGCGTCGATCTCGGCCAGCCGGGGATTGTCGGCGGCGCAGAAGATGGAGGGCGGGACTTCGAGCACCGGCGCGTCGGCAAAGAGGGCGAAATCAAGGCGCTCCCGGGTCGGATTGGTGCACAGTATGTCGCCCTGGCCGCTGGCCACCAGAGCCTGGGCCTTGGGCCAGTCGTACCCTTGGTGGTCGAGGGCAAAGCCCATGCGTGCGCCGAGCACCTCGTCGGCGCATTCCACCAGGATGCCGGTCATGGAACCGTCGCGCTCCATGCAATAGGGCGGGAAGTCCCTGACCCAGTTGCAGACCAGGGTCTGCCGGGCGGACAGGACCATGGACGGGTTCAGGGCCATGGCGGCTGTGGCGGCGGAGAGCAAGGTTAGGGCGCGTCTGCGGGTGATGGGCATGGCATTGTGTCCTGGTCTGGGGATTTTTTTCGGGACTATAGGGCGCGGCGCGCGGTATTGCAAGCCGCGCGCGCTCTGGCCGGGCCGGATCAGGCCAGGAAGTTCCTGACGCCGGTGAACACGATCTGGGCGGCCATGGCCGAGAGGACAAGCCCGGTGACGCGCGTGAGCACGGCCAGCCCCATGGGGCCGATGACCCGGTGGATGGCCGAGCCGGAGAACAGGAGCACGCCCACGGTCAGGCAGGCGCAGACCAGGGCGGCTGCGCCCACGGCCTGCTCCGTGGCCCCGCGCAGCTCTGCGCCGAGGATGAGCAGGGTGCCGATGGTGGCCGGTCCCACGGTGATGGGCATTGCCAGCGGCACCACGGCGATGTCCGTGTCCTCTTCCGGTTCTGGCCGTGTCCGTTTGCCCGACACCAGCGACACTGCGGACAGGAAGAGCAGGCTGCCCGCGCCCACCCGGAAGCCGTCCATGGTGATGCCCAGGGTGGCGAAGATGGGATTGCCCGCGAAATAGAGCACCAGCGCGATGATCAGCACGGCCACCGTGACCCGCAGGGCCACCTTGCGCCGGGCGTTTTTGTCCATGCCCTCGGTCAGGGACAGGAACACTGTCAGCACGAAGAACGGCGTCAGCAAAAAGAAGAGCTTGATGAAAAGCGAGATGAAAAGGCTGCTCATGGGATACCCGCGCCCGGCGCACGCAAAACGTTCTGGGGGTGCCCCCCCGCCATTGTTTCCGGCGCGAGTGTATCCGTTTGCCGGGTTCCTGGCTAGCGTTTGAAGTTGCGCTCAAGGATGGCCTGATAGGTGCCGTCGGCCTTGAGGGCGTCCAGCGCTTGTTGCCACTGGTCAATGAGCGCGTCGGGCACGTCGGGCGAGAAGGCGAGCCAGGCGCTCGATTCGTTGAACTTGTAGCTGGTCCGCTCGAATTCGGCAGGGTCGATGCCCGCATGCTCGACCATGTGGTAATGGGTCAGCTCGCCCATGAGCACAAGATCGACGCGGCCTTCGTAGAGTTTTCGGTAGCTTGAGTCGTAGCTGGGCCCGATGTCGAGGTTGGTGAAGCCGCTGGCGGCCAGGGCCTGATGCGTGTACCCGTCCTTGCGCACGGCGATCCTGGGCACGCGTTTGGCGTCCTCCAGGGTGTTGATTTCAAGCAGGCTTCCCTTGAGCTTGTAGAAGTAGTCGCCCTCGCCAAAGACCGGGCCGACCCACTTGAAGAGCGGCTCGCGCTCCGGGGTGCGGACAATGGCGAAGAGGGCGTGTCTGGGCGCTTCCTGGGCCTGTTGAAAGGCCCGCAGCCAGGGCACGGCCTTGAGCTCGTTGTCGTCGCCCACGAGCCGCTGTAACTCCCTGACCACTTCAGGCACCACACCCCGGAGCGCGCCGTCCTCCTCGTACACCAGCGGCGGGTACACGATGGCCTGCATTTCGATCTGCCCTGCGGCAGCCGGGATTGTCCATGTCGGCAGGAGCGGCAACAGACAGGCAAAAAGACACATCGCTATGCGCAAGGGGATATCCTTCGAGGGTGTTTTATAAATATGTCTATTGTATGGTAGCCATGCAGTGGTGTCCAGAGAGAAAAGCAGGTTGCCGACTGACTGTCCGCTAGCGGCAGAGTTTCTCGGCCAGGGCGTCTCCCTGTTCGCCGCCGCCCGCCATGCGTGAGAGTTCCCCCCGGATGCGTTCGCCTTCGAGCCGGTCGCAGCGGGTGTAGGTGGCGCCGTCCAGCACTTCTTTCTGGATGAGGAAGTGGCGGTCCGCCCTGCCAGCCAACTGGGGCCAGTGGGTGATGAGCAGGGTCTGCTGGCGGTCGGCCAGTTGGCGCAGCTTGTCGCCCACCGAGTTCAGGGTCATGCCGCCGATGCCCGCGTCCACCTCGTCGAAGATGAGGGTGGGCAGGGCGTCGTGGTCGCCCGCGCTGTCGCCGCCCATGGTCACCAGAGCGAGCAGGAAGCGCGACAACTCGCCGCCCGAGGCGATCTTGTCCAGCGGTTGGGCGGGCTGGCCCGGGTTGGGCACCCACATCAGCCGCCCGCGCAGATCGTCGCAGCCGGGATAGAGCTCGCGGGCGTCGAATTCGAAGTGGACCGTGACGTGTTCGGAAAAGCCGAGATCCTTCAGCTCCTCCACGATGCGGACCGACAGCTCCCTGGCCGCCTTCTGCCGGGCGCGGGCCAGGGTGGTCAGGACCGCCTTGAGCTTTTTGGCCGCCGCGTCCTCCTCGCCCCTGAGGGCTTTGAGGTCCAGGGCGCAGACATCGAGAAAGGAGAGGTTGTCGTCGATCTCGGACTTGAGGTCCACGATCTCGTCCAGGCCCCGCTTGAGCTTGCGCTTGAGCCGGGCCAGCTCAAAGAGGCGCGACTCGATGTCGTCCAGGCTCATGTGGTCGTCGTCCAGCGCCTGTCCTTCCGGGCCGCGCCGCAGCCGCGTGTCCAGGTCGTGCAGCATCATGCGCAGCTCCTCGATGGCCTCGCGGTCGTCCTCGAAGCCGGGAAAGAGCCGGGCGATGATCTCCATCTCGCGG
Organism: Pseudodesulfovibrio aespoeensis Aspo-2; assembly: GCF_000176915.2. Taxonomy (NCBI): domain Bacteria; kingdom Pseudomonadati; phylum Thermodesulfobacteriota; class Desulfovibrionia; order Desulfovibrionales; family Desulfovibrionaceae; genus Pseudodesulfovibrio; species Pseudodesulfovibrio aespoeensis. Next base: position 3,097,562 of record NC_014844.1, on the reverse strand, counting down.
GTGAGCAGGGCCATGGAGTCGAGCAGTCCCACCTCGCCGTGCAGGATGTTCAGGGCATTTTGCAGACACTCGCCCGCCCGCTCGCGGTCCTTGAGAATCTTCTTGCGCTCCTCCAGGTCGTCCTCCTCGCCGGGGCGGGGGTTGATCCTGTCGATTTCCTTTTTCTGGTACTCGAGGAATTCCCGCTGTTTGGCCACTTCATCAAAACGGGCCATGAGCCGCGTCCTGCGTTCGAGCACGTCGTTGAGCACGGCCAGGGCGTCGTTGCGCGCGGTCAAGAGCGAGGGGTCGGGCAGGAACGAGTCGAGCACCTCGGCCTGATAGGCGGGGGAGAGCAGCTTCTGCTGGCCGTGCTGGCTGGTGTGGATGACCAGGGCGTGGCGCATGTCGCGGATGGTGGGCTGGGACGAGAGCTGGTCGTTGATGTAGACCCGGCTGCGGCCTGTCTCGGCGGAGAGCTCGCGGCGGATGACGGTCTCGCCCTCGGGCAGGACAAAGAGCGCCTCCACCGAGGCCTTTTCCTTGCCGGGGCGCACCAGCTTGACATCCATGCGCTCGCCCAGGAGAAAATCCACGGCGCGCATGATGAACGACTTGCCCGCGCCGGTTTCGCCGGTCAATGTGTTGAGGCCCGGAGCAAACTCCAGTTCAACGTCCTCGATGAGCGCGAGATCCCTGATGCGCAGCAGTTCAAGCATGGTGGTCAGGCCTCCGATGCCTGGATGTATACCAGTCTTTCTCGAAAAGTCCCGGAAAAAGTCAATGGATGGGCGGGGCGCTGCCCTTTGTCGCTGTCCGGCCCTCTTATACACCATGGATGCCCGGTGGAAAAGGGGTGTGTGGGCAAGGAGTTCCGGATAGGCCCCATCCGGCTGGGCAGCGGGCGGGCTGCCGGAATCGTGGCCCGGTGCATCGTATCCCTTGAATTGACGCCCCCTGCCATGTATTCAGGGTGGAAAAGGAGTTCCCATGCAGGGTTCCGGTCATTGCGTGTCGCTCAGGTTGTCGGCTGATGCCAAGTTCATCCCGCTGGTTCAGGGGGTGGTGGAACAGGCTGCATCGGTTTTCGGCCTTGAGCGGGCCAAGGCGCTTCGGCTGACCATGGCGTCAGAGGAGCTGGTCTCCCATCTGGCCGAGACAGCGGGCGGGGTCGGGATCGACCTGACCGTGGCCTCGGGCGGCTGGTGCGTGCGCGCCGATTTTTCCTTTGTGGCCGATCCCTCGGATCTGTGGGCCATGAATCTCGCGGCCAGGGAGGACATCGGCGCGGGCAAGTCCATGGACCGCCTGGGGCTGCTTCTGGCCGCGCGCATGTCGGACGGGTTCGTGGTCCGTATCGACGGGTCCAAGGTCCATCTGGAGCTGCGCCAGGACCGCGTCTATCAGGCCGTGACCCCGCGCCCGGCCACGACGGCCATGGCCGTGGGAGCGGTCGTGATCGTCGATAGCCCGGAGCCCGCGCTGGTTCGCGAGGCGTGCGCCCTGGCGGTGGACCGCTACCCGGCCCACCTCATCCCCGAGCCGTTCTTCACGCCGGGCAAGGTGGTGGACATGGTGGCCAGCGGCGACCTCTCGCTGGCCGTGGCCGTGGACGGCGCGGGCGCGCTGACCGGGCTGATGAGCTGGCGGTCGCCGTCCGAGCGCAGTGTCAGCTTTTGCGGTCCGTATCTGTTCCTTGAGGGCGGTCCCACGGCTGAAGCGCTGGAAACCCGGCTGCTGGGGGCAGTGGCGCGGACCAGGGCCGTGAGCCTGTTCAGTGAACTGGCCACCCCGGACCTGATCTCCCGGAATTACGAGGCGCTGGGGCGGCTCTTTTTCTCCCGGCCCGAACAGGAGGCGGTGGAGCTGGACATGTGGTTCCGGCACCTGCGCGAGGATTCTGGCGGCGCGGTCTGGGCGCACCCGGTCATGCGTTCCTTTCTGGAGGACGCCTACGACGGGCTGGTGCTCATGCGCGTCATCCGCGAGACGGACAGCTCTGGCGAGAGCCTGCCCGCCCGGTCAGTGCTCTCGGCCCGGCTGCGGCCTGAGCTGGGCACCGCCACCCTGGCTCCCATGGTGGCGGGCCGGGACGCGGCCCAGGTGGTGGCCGACCATGTGCGCGCCCTGAGCCGGGACGGCTACCGCAATATCTTCTTCCACCTTGATCTCGCCTACGGCTGGCAGGCGGCCATGGCCGGTGCGCTTGCGGACAACGGCTTTGCGCCCAGGCTGGTGCTCCCGGATGCGGGCAAATCCGATGTCGTGGTCTTCCAGCATGGGTGAGCTTGACCTGCACCGGCTGGTTCCGGCCCATGTCCGGTCCTTTGAGACCTACCATCCGAGCAACCCGGACCCGGAGCTGATGCGCCTGTACGGCGTGGACCATCTCCACCGTCTCAACAACAACGAGAACGCCCTGGGGCCGCCGCCCGAGGTCCGCGAGGTGGTGGACACGTTCCCGCCCAGGGCCGTGCCGGTCTATCCCAATGGCGACTGTTTCACCCTGCGCCACCGGCTGGCCGATAAATTCGGCAAGAACGCCGACCAGTTCCTGGTGGGCAACGGCTCGTGCGAGGTCATTGCCAGCGTGATCAAGGCCTTTTGCGAGGAGGGGGACAACATCGTCACTGCGGACAAGACCTTTGCCGTGTACGAGTGGGTGGCCGAGTTCTCGGGGTTCGAGGCTCGGCTCATCCCGCTGAAGGACATGGCCTTCGACCCCCAGGCCATGCTCGACGCCATGGACGCGCGCACCAAGATCCTGTTCATCTGCAACCCCAACAACCCCACCGGCACCTACTGGGACCGGGAGACCATGCACGGGTTTCTCGACGCCGTGGGCAACCGGGCCATGGTGGTCATTGACGAGGCGTACATCGAGTATGTGGAGAAGGATGACTGCCCTGACGGGCTGGAGCTGTTGGAGCGGTATCCCAATGTCTTGATCTTTCGGACCTTTTCCAAGATGTACGCCCTGGCCGCCCTGCGCGTGGGCTATTTGTGCGGGTCTGCCGAGGTGGTCGATCTGGTCCGGCGCACGCACATTGTCTACTCGGTGAACACCCTGGCCCAGCAGTGCGCCGTGGCCGCGCTGGAAAACGACGGCTTGTTCGTCCGCCAGACCAGGGCCATGGTCCGCGAGGCCAGGGCCATGCTCTGTCCCATGTTCGACGGGATGGGGCTGGAATACCTGGCAAACGAGGGCAATTTTCTGATGGCGCGGGTGCCCATGCCCGACACGCTCATGTACCGCAAGCTGATGCGCAAGGGGGTCATGGTCCGGACCATGACCGGTTTCCGGTTCCCCAACTGGATTCGCGTCAGTCTGGTCCAGCCGCCGGCCATGGAGGCCTTTTGCCGGGCCTTTGGCGAAGTGTTGGACGAGACCGTGCGATCTGCGCAGGCATGACAAGGAGAAGGACGATGACCAAGACCCAGGGCAAATTGGGGACGCTCGCACCCATTGACGAACAGAATCTCCGGGCCGCCATGGACGCGGCCACAGCCTCGGCCCGGTCCGGCGAGGGGCCTTTTGGCGCGGTGGTGGCCGGGCCGGACGGCATGGTCGTCATGACCCAGCAGGCCGAGACCATCGCCACGCAGGATCACACCCGGCATGCCGAGGCCGTGCTGGCTTCGCGGTTTTGCCGCGCCCATTACGACGATCCCGCATTCCGGGCCGGGTCCACTCTGTATTCGAGCATGGAGCCGTGCGCCATGTGCATGTTCGCCATGTTCAAGGCCGGGATCGGGCGGCTGGTCTACGGCCTGAGCGCCGAGCGGTTGTACTCGGCCTACGCCATTTTCTCCACATGGCCCAGGACCACCATCACCAGCCACGAGTGCGTCCGCTACATGAGCACGCCCATGGTCGTGCAGGGGCCGTTCTTCGAGGACGAGGGGCTGCGCATCGTCGATGAGTCTTTCAGGACGTGCCCGGCCTGCCGGGGATGATCGCGCCACCGCTTTTCAGAGGGACCTTGCACGCAGCCGATCTTTTTTCTGTTCGTCATTCTGGGCCAAGCCGATTCGGGGAATTGCGGGAATTGAAACCGCCAAGCAAGAGGAGCCGCATGCAACGGGAGGCATTGATAGCCAGACTGCGGGAGGAACGGCGTATGATCGAGCCGGGCCAGGAGGTAACGGTGGGGCTGTTCCGGCCTGAGGACGCCTTGGGCGTCTGCCTCGCCTATCTGGAAACCTACGGGGACGCTTTTCCCATCGAGCATGTTTACGATCCGGCGGAGGTGATCCGCCGCAACGCCACGGACGACCAGCACACCATCGTGGCCCGCACTCCGCGCGGAGAGGTGGTGGGCCTGGCAGGGCTTTTTCGCCACGCGCCCAACCCCGAGGTGTACGAGGTTGGCCAGCTCATGGTGCTCAGGCAGTATCGCGCCAGCCGCCTTGGCGCGGCCATCATCCGTCTGGCCATTGGGGTGCTGCCCCGCGAGCTCGGGGTGCCCGTGGTCTTCGGCGAAGCGGTATGCAACCACCCGGCCTCGCAGCGGCTCGTCTCCGGGCAAGGACTGGCGTGTACCGGGCTTGCGGTGGAGTGCATGCCCGCCAATGCGTATGAGGTCGAGGGCGGGGTGGTTCGCAACGTTTCTCTTTTATTCATGTTTTCCGTACATGTGTCCCGCCCCTGCGCCATCTGTGTCCCGGCACCCTACAGCGAAATCATTGGTGAGTTGTGTGACCGGTTCGGGCTTGTGCGCTCCTCCCTTGCCCCGCGCCCCTTGACCGGGGCCACCGAGTGGACCGAGTTCCTCCTGCCCGAGGCCGGGCTGTCCCGGCTTACGGTCAGCCGGGCGGGTGCGGACTTCGGAGGGGTGGTGGCCGGAGCCGAGGGCCGGGCCGAAACCGTGCAGGCGTACCTCAATCTGGGCGATCCCGGCGTGGCCGAGGCCGTGGCCCTGCTGCGGGGCCGGGGGTATTTCTTCGGCGGGCTGCTGCCCCACTGGTTTGGCCCGGACGGGCTGGTCATGCAGAGAACGGGGCAGGAACCGGACTGGGACGCCATGCGCCTCGACGGTGAAAAGGCCATGACCATGCGCGACTTCGTGCGCCATGATCGCGAGGGTGTGGCCGGGCCGCATGGGACGGGGACAGGGGTTCGATAATTATTTCACAAGCGACCGGATTCCGCTTGACTTGCCGCCATGAAATGGGTTGTAAGCACCGGTACTGGACGGATTCGTGTACCCGGACCCTCTTGATGCGCGCTGCTGAAACGCGTACGGTTCTTGGACACGAACCCGCCGCCCCGACCAAAGGCCGGGGCGCATGCTTTCAAGGAGAGTATCATGTACGTCGGACTCAAGATGCTGCGCGACTTCGTGAAGGTCACCCCCCAGACCCTGGTCAAGGACGCCCAGAAGATGCTGGACACCAGCACCCTGTGGATGCTCCTGGTGGTCAACGAGTCGGGCAAGCTGGTCGGCTATGTGCGCAAGGAGGACATCTCCGCGGCCATGCCCAGCCTGATGACCTCCCTTGAAAAGCACGAGCTCAACTACCTGATGAGCAAGCTCACGGTGGAGAAGATCTACCGCACCGACATCAAGACCGTCAGCCCGGAAACAGAAATCGAGGGCGCGGCGGACATGATGTACGAGATGAACCTGGCCGGACTGGCCGTGGTTGATGCGCAGGGCGAACTCATCGGGTACATCAACCGCAACGTCATGCTCGACGTGCTGGCCGAGGAGATGGGATACCGCGAGGGCGGCAGCCGCCTGACCCTTGAGGTGGAGGACCGCTCCGGCGTGCTCTACGAGGTCGCCGGGGTCATCGCCAACATGAAGCTCTCCATCATCTCCACCGGAACCTTCTTTTACAACGGACGCAGGATCGTCGTCGTCCGAATAGATACCGATGACCCGTCCGCAGTGGCCGCTGCGCTGCAGGACCGGGGTTACAAACTGGTCTCTCCCGATGATTTCAAGGGAGAATGGACCTAAGGGTCTACCCGCAATCACCACACATGCGGGCTGGTCGGAGTTAGACGGTATTCGCCGCCCCGCCGCATGATCGTAGTGCCCACCGGGTACGCCTCATACCATAATTGCAGGATTATGGCATACCTTGACGTTTGCGACGTGACACTCACGTTCAAGGGCATCGCCGCCCTTATGGGCGTTTCCTTCACCGTCGAGCAGGGGACCATCGCGTCCCTGATCGGTCCCAACGGTGCCGGGAAAACCTCCATGCTCAACTGTATCAGTGGCCGCTACACCCCCGACGGGGGCGCAAGTGGCCCGTGCACGATTTCGCTCGACGGCGAATGTCTGCTGTCCCTGCCCGCGCACAAGCGCACGGAGCTGGGGCTCTCCCGCACCTTCCAGAACATCGCCCTGTTCAAGGGGCTCTCGGTCCTGGACAACCTCATGGTCGGCCGCCACAGCCGCATGGAGTACGGGCTTTTGTCCTCCATCATGTACTGGGGCCGCGCCGCGAGGCAGGAGGACAGCCACCGCCGCCGCGTCGAAGACGTGATCGACTTTCTCAACCTCTCCCCCTACCGGCACCAGCACGCGGGACGCCTTCCCTACGGGGTGCAGAAACGGGTGGAACTCGGGCGCGCACTCGCCGCCGAACCCAAGCTCATATTGCTCGACGAACCCATGGCCGGAATGAACCTCGAAGAGACCGAGGACATGGCCCGGTACATCCTCGACATAGCCGAGGAATGGGGCGTTACCGTCCTGCTCGTGGAACACGACATGGGCGTGGTCATGGACATCTCCGACAAGGTGATTGTCCTCGACTTCGGGAGCAAGCTGGCCGAAGGGACGCCGGACGAGGTGCAGGCCGACAAGAACGTGATCGCCGCCTACCTGGGGACCGAGCAGGCGACGTTCAGCGGGAGATAGACGGGAAGGCCGGCCCTCCCTTTGGGGGCCAAGACACATACGACACACGGATTTTTCCATGACAAAGCGTTACAAGACCACGTTGCCCAAGCTGCTCGTGCGCCAGGCAGGGGAGCGCGCCGACAAGCCTGCCCTGCGCGAAAAGGAATGGGGCGTCTGGCAGGCCGTCTCCTGGCGCGATTCTCTCCGCATCACGGCGGAGTTCGCCTGCGGGCTCGACGCCCTGGGCCTTGGCCGGGGCGACATCGTCATCCTCATCGGCGACAACCGGCCCGAGTGGATCTGGGCCGAGCTGGCCATCCAGGGGCTGGGCGGTGTGGCGCTCGGTCTGTACCAGGACTCCCCGGCCGACGAGATCGAATACATCTTCGCCCTGACCGAATGCCGCCTCGTGGTGGCCGAGGACCAGGAGCAGGTGGACAAGATTCTTTCCTTCAGAGGCAACCTGCCGCACCTTGAACACATTGTCTATCACGACACCCGGGGACTGGCCGCCTACGAGGAATCGGTCCCCGGCCTGATCGACTTCAAGGCCGTGCGCCGCCTGGGCCGCGAGAGGCACGCCGACGCGGCGGACCGCTACGCCCTCTGGGCCGGTTCCACCCGTGAGACCGATCCCGCGCTCATCGCCACCACCTCGGGCACCACGGGCCGTCCCAAGCTGGCCATGCTCTCCCACGCCAACCTGCTCTCCATGGCCCACAACCTCGGCCTGGCCGACCCCAAGCACCCCACCGACGAGTTCGTCTCCTTCCTGCCCCTGGCCTGGATGGGCGAGCAGATGATGGCCGTGGCCTCGGCCCTGATGTTCGGGTTCTGCGTCAACTTTCCCGAGGAGCCGGACACGGCCAGGGCCGACTCGCGCGAGATCGGGCCGCATCTGGTCTTCTCGCCGCCGCGCGTTTGGGAATCCGTCGCGGCCAAGGTGCGCGGCGACATCATGGAGACCACGCCGCTGAAGCGGTTCCTCTACAACCGGCTGCTGCCCATTGGCTACGAGTACGCCGACGCCCTGTTCGAGGGGCGCGAGCCCGGCCCGTGGCTCAAGTTCAAGTATTTCATCGCCGACCAGGGGCTGTTCCGCGCCCTGCGCGACCGTCTCGGCTTCTCGCGCATGCGCAGCGCCACCACGGGTGGGGCTGCGCTCGGACCGGACACCTTCCGCTTCTTCCACGCCCTGGGCGTCAAGCTCAAGCAGATCTACGGCCAGACCGAGATCGCGGGCATCTCCTGCATCCATCAGGAGGGCGCGGTGGACTTCACCTCCGTGGGCGCGCCCATCCCCGAGACCGAGGTGCGCATCACCGACACCGGCGAGATCATCTCGCGCAGCCCGGCGGTCTTCCTCGGCTACTACCGCAACGAGGAGGCCACCCGCGAGACCCTGCGCGACGGCTGGCTGCTTTCGGGCGACGCCGGGTACTTCGACGACAACGGGCGGCTGGTGGTCATCGACCGGCTCAAGGATGTCATGCTCCTCAAGGACGGCACGCGCTTCTCGCCCCAGTTCCTTGAAAACAAGGTCAAGTTTTCGCCCTATCTGCGCGAGGCCGTGATCCTGGGCAACGGGCGCGACTGCATCGCCGCCATCCTGTGCATTGACATGGACATCGTGGGCCACTGGGCCGAGAGCCGGATGATCACCTACACCACCTACCAGGATCTGGCGGCCAAGGACGAGGTCTATGCCCTGATCCGCGACGAGGTGGCCCGGACCAACGAGATGCTGCCCAAGGAGACCCGTATCCGGCGCTTCTGCCTGCTCTACAAGGAGCTGGACGCGGACGACGGCGAACTGACGCGCACGCGCAAGGTGCGCCGCTCCACCATCGGCGAGCGCTACGGGCAGCTCATCGAGGCGCTCTACACCGATGTCTGCGTCCTGAATCTGCAAACCGAGATAACCTATCAGGATGGCCGGGTGCGCGAGATGTGCGGCACCATCCGCATCGAGGACATGGAGGCGTAAGTGGAATATTACCTGCAACTGTTCATCAACGGGCTTGTGGTCGGCGGCATCTACTCGCTGGTGGCCCTGGGCTTTGTGGTCATCTACAAGGCCACCAAGGTGGTCAACTTCGCCCAGGGCGAGCTGGTCATGGCCGGGGCCTACATCTGTTTCGCCCTCACGGTCCAGTTCAACATCCCGTTCCTGTGGGCCTTCCTGCTCACCCTGGTCTTCTCGGTGCTCCTTGGGCTGGTCATTGAGCGCGTGGTCCTGCGGCCCCTCATCGGCGAGGCGCACATCTCGGTGATCATGGTCACCGTGGGCATGAGCTCGGTGCTCAAGTCGCTGGTCCAGCTTTTCTGGGGCACCCAGATCAGGGTCTACCCCCAGGTGCTGCCCGCCGAGCCGGTGGTCATTGCCGGACTGCCCGTGGCCCCGGTCTATCTGGCCGCCTTTGCCCTGTCCGCCGTGCTTTTCGCCATCTTCTCGGTCTTTTTCAAATATTCGCGTACCGGCGTGGCCATGCGGGCCACGGCCTTTGACCAGCAGGCGGCCCAGTCCATGGGCATCGGCATCAAGAACATCTTTGCCATGAGCTGGTGCATCGCCTGCGTGGTCTCCGCCGTGGGCGGCGTCATCCTGGGCAACATCAACGGCATCAACTCCCACCTCGGCCACCTGGGGCTCAAGGTCTTTCCCGCAGTCATTCTGGGCGGGCTCGACTCGCTCCTGGGCGCGGCCCTGGGCGGCCTGATCATCGGCGTGCTCGAAAACGTCTGCGACGGCGCGGCCCGGCAGCTGCTCGGCCTGGGCGGGTTCCGCGAGGTGGCGGCCTTCATCATCCTGGTGGTCATCCTGATGATCAAGCCCTACGGACTGTTCGGAACCAAGGAAATCGAGAGGGTCTAGCCATGCAGGGCAAATGCGGACTCTTCTTCACCTCCTATCGCGCCGAGGCGCAGATATTCCAGAGCGGATTCCAGAAGCTCATGGTCGGCCTGTTCGTGGTCGCGCTCCTGGCCGCCCCGATGGCGCTCAGCATCCACCACACCTCCATCATGAACCTCATCTTCATCTCGGTCATCGGCGCGGTGGGCCTCAACCTGCTCACCGGCGTGTGCGGCCAGATATCGCTCGGCCACGGCGCATTCATCGGCGTGGGCGCCTATGCTGCGGGGCAGTGTTCCCTGCACGGCGTTCCCTTCCCCATGGCCATCCTCGCCGGCGGGCTGATCACGGCCATGGTCGGCATGGTCTTCGGCATCCCGTCCCTGCGGCTCAAGGGCATCTACCTGGCCATCGCCACCCTGGCCGCCCAGCTCGTGCTCGAATATGTTTTCCTGCATGGCGGCGCGCTCACCGGCGGCTCAAGCGGCCTGCTCCTAGAACCGCCGCGCATCCTCGGCTTTGCCTTCGACTCCGAGGCCAGGATGTACTACCTGCTTTTCTTCTTTGCCGCGTGCGCGCTGCTCCTGGTCTCCAACATCATGCGCACCAAGTATGGCCGGGCCTTTGTCTCCATCCGCGACTTCCACCTCTCGGCTGAGATCGTGGGCGTCAACCTCTTCTGGTACAAGCTCGTGGCTTTTGGCGTCAGTTCTTTCCTGGCCGGGGTGGCCGGGGGGCTGTGGGGCCACTACACCGGCTACATCTCGGCGGAGCAGTTCAACATCGGCCTGTCCATCTCGTACCTGGCCATGATCATCATCGGCGGCATGGGCAGCGTGCTCGGCTCGGTCTTCGGGGCCGTGTTCATCGTCCTGCTGCCCGAGGCGCTCAACGTGCTGGCAAACGGCCTGGGCGGGTTTCTCCCGGATATCGCCCAGCATCTGGTGGCCCTGCGCGAGGGCGTGTTCGGCCTGGTGCTGATCCTGTTCCTGATCTTCGAGCCCGAGGGGCTGGTCAACCGCTGGCGGCTGGTCAAGGCGTACTGGAAGCTCTATCCGTTCGCCCATTAATCCCGCACACGGCGGGTGAACATAGCGACCGCGACCGGCCCGGGATGGGGCGGAGCGCGACAACCTTCAATCCTTGAGGAGTTTACGACATGAGGATAGGTACAATCATAACCGCAGCATGCATCACGCTTTTTGCCGGGCTGATGCTGCTTGGCTGCGGAGGCGGGGAAGAAAAACCGGCGAAAACCGAAACCGCAACCGAAACCGCAACTGAAGCCGCGCCGTCAGACGCCTCGCCCGACACCTCGCCCATCAGGGTCGGCGGGCTCATCGACCTCTCCGGCCCCACCTCGTCCGTGGGCGTACCCTATGCAGATGGCATCAAGGCCGCCGTCAAGTACGTCAACGACAACGGCGGCATCAATGGCCGCATGCTCTCATTTGATCTGCAGGACACCGCCTACAACGTCCAGCAGGGCCTCTCGCTCTACAAGAAGATGGTCAACACCGACAAGGTGGTCTGCATCCAGGGATTCGGCTCGGCAGTGACCGAGGCCCTGGTCCGTACCCTGGCCAAGGACATGATCCCCAACTTCTCGGCCTCCTACTCGGCCCACCTGACCGATCCGAGGACCGCCCCCTACAACTTCTTCACCTCCGCCGACTACTCGACCCAGCTGCGGGCCGCCCTGATGCACTTCCGCTCTCAGTGGACCCAGGAGCGCGCACCCAAGGTCGCCTTCATTTATCCCGACCACCCCTACGGGCTGGCCCCCATTCAGGCAGGCAAGCAGTACGCCGCCGAGATCGGCTACGAGATCGTGGGCGAGGTCAACGTGGCCCTCAACGCCATCGACGCCACCACCGAACTGCTGCCCCTCAAGGACAAGGCCCCCGACTTCTGCTGGATCGGCGGCACCACCCCGTCCACCTCGGTCATCCTCAAGTCTGCCAAGAACATCGGCATGACCACCGTGTTCTTCACCAACATCTGGGGATCTGACGAAACCCTCTCCATGCTGGCCGGGGCCGACGCCGACGGCTCGTACTCCAACCAGGCCGCGGCAGTCTACGGCATGGACGTGCCGGGCATGAAGGCCATTGAACAGCTGACCGAAGGCAAGCCGCAGATGACACACTTCACGCGCGGTTTCGTCTCTGTTCTGACCATGGCCGAATGCATGAAGCGGGCTGCCGCCAATGGCCCTGTCACCGGCGAATCCATCAAGATCGCAGCCGAAACCCTGCGCGACTTCGACCCCATGGGACTGGCACCGCTCATCTCCTTCTTCCCGGATGATCACCGCCCGAACATGGCCGTGTTCCTCTATACCTTCAAGGACGGGAAGCTCACCTTTGTCAAAGAGGAAATCCTCGAACGCCGCGCCGACTGGCTGGGGCATTAAAAGTTGCATGATGAACCGGGGGGAAACTTTTGGAAAAGTTTCCCCCCGGACCGCCTTTCTTTATTTTGTCTAGGCAATAGGTTGTTTAGAGGAAAAGAGAAACGATGGTAATACTGCCTTGCCAAGAATAAGGAATAACAATCATGGAAAACAGATTGATTCTTCATGTTGGACTGCAAAAAACAGGGACCACTGCCATTCAGAGTTTTCTGGAAATAAATACAAATATCTTGAAGCGACAACGCGTAAACTACATAATTAATCCAACAAGGCTGTATATGGCTTGGCCCATTTACCGAAACCGAGAGGACGCCACCGTTCCTGTCGAAGAACTTTGGAAGCCTATAAAATTATCATTGCAACATAGCAGCGTCATGTACAGCAATGAAAGTTTTTCAAACATTGTTGAAGAACGCCCGGAGTTTGTATTGGATTTGACCAAACTACTTCCTGAAAATCCCATCACAATTATAGTATACATACGTCGACAAGATCTCCATTATGAATCATTGTACGGACAGAACATCGTGCACGGGGAGTTTAGAAAATTTAACCCGTCTCCATCTGATGATTATATGATATTTGATTACGGACAAACCACGAAAGTCTATGAGTATTCACGCTGGCTAAACATCATGAGTGATCATCTTAGACCCCAAGATAAACTAGTTGTAAGAGTTTATGAACGCGGTGCCTTTGAGAGTGGGTCAATATTTAATGATTTTATTTCTGCCGGTGGGCTACAGTGGGATCCAGAATTTACTATCCCTGAGAAAACAGTAAACGTTAGTCTCGACGGTAGATTTATAGAACTCGCCCGGAAGATGGCCTCTTTTTACAAAATCAATGGCCCCAAAAACTACAACTTTCATTTTGAATCGTCATTTCTGTGGGTGACTTTAAAAACAATCAATGAAGCAATAGGAATAACCGGCAATAAAAGACTGTTCTCCAGAACTGAACGAATTGAGTTCATGAAGAAATATGAAGATACCAATAACTCTGTGTCTAAAAAGTTTTTTAATAACAAAAAACCGCTCTTCGATGAAAGTGACCTGTACTCGACAGCTAATAATGAAAAAGATCGATTCAAAGAAGGCGAGTGCGAGATGGCGCTAATCCTATTGAACAAGCTATGGATTGACATTGCATGTCTGGCAAAATTTCGAGTTCTCAACTACATGCGGCTCAAATACTACTTGAAAAAAAGAAAATATGATCGTTCGTTTAACACAAAATGGCGGTGTTTTTTCCACAAAACGATACAGAGCCTCGGGAAGCGTACTGTTAAAAATTGGGGAAGTGTACCACAAATGGAAAATGAACTTTATACCTTATCATCCGAAGTTACCAAAACAGAATGCTTAATTGATGAGTACCATAAATTTATCCAAAATGATGAATAGCAGTAAGTGCTGCGTCGCTAAATTAGTTGGGGAATCCTTCTGTTTTTAGCACCGGGAAAGAAATTATGTCGCCTCGGCCCGTTGCTCCCAAACTTTTTGGGGCTCCACCGCCAGGAAGGGCAGGAAATTTGGGAGAGTTTGATGGCGGCGTAGAGGGGCGCATGTCCGCGTTGAGCGGCCCTTTGTGCGAAACAACAATAAAAAGCTCGCTTTTTCGAGCATCTACGCCATCTCCGCCGCTCTCCGTCGCTTGGTTCTCCCAGCCCAGCCTGGCGGCGGAGAGCCAAAAAGTTTTGGAGAGTCCAGAGAACCTTTTTCGAAAAGGTTCTCTGGCCGCCGGAGGCAAACCACATGGCCGGAGGCACAGTGAACGATATTCTCAAGGTCGAGAACCTCGAAGTGGTCTACAACGACGTGGTGCTGGTGCTCAAGGGGCTTTCCCTGGCCTGCCCGCGCGGCGAGATCACGGCCCTGCTCGGGGCCAACGGCGCGGGCAAGTCCACCACGCTCAAGGCGATCTCCGGCCTGCTCGAATGCGAGGACGGCGAGGTCACGGACGGGTCGGTTCTCTATCAGGGCGAGCCCATCCAGCACCTGATCCCGGAAAAGATCGTGCGCAAGGGTATCTTTCAGGTCATGGAGGGCCGCCGCATCTTCGAGGATCTGACCGTGGAGGAAAACCTGCGCTGCGGCGCGTTCACCCGCCCGCGCTCCGAGATCGCCGGGGGGCTGGAAAAGGTCTACGACTACTTTCCGAGGCTCCGCGAGCGGCGCAAGCAGCTCGCGGGCTACATGTCCGGCGGCGAGCAGCAGATGTGCGCCATTGGCCGCGCCATCATGGCCCGGCCCCAGCTGCTGCTCCTGGACGAGCCGTCCCTTGGCCTGGCTCCGCTCCTGGTCGAGGAAATTTTCGAGATCATCAAGAAAATCAATTCCGCCGAAGGCGTAACCGTGCTGCTTGTGGAGCAGAACGCCAGGGCCGCCCTGTCCGTGGCCGGGCAGGCATACATCATGGAAAATGGCCGTGTGGTCATGGAAGGCAAGGCCGCCGACCTGCTGCACAACCCGGACGTGCAGGAATTCTACCTCGGCATGGGACACTCCGGCGACCGGCGCAGCTACCGCGACGTGAAGCACTACCGCCGGAGAAAACGCTGGCTGGGATAGCCGCGGGTGTGGGGGCGGTGCCTCCGGCGGCTGGAGGAAGGGGAGGAAAACCCCCTTTGCGAAAAGGGAGTTTTCCTCCCCTTCCCCCAGACCCCCAACCCCTCCTTTCCCCTAAACGTTTTGTGGGTGGGGCGGGGGGTGAGCAGAGGGGCTGGGCCTGGATGAAAAAGAGTCGGTCATGGTGGAGCTTTTTTTGGAGTTGTCGTAAGCTGGGGTTGACTGTTGAAGATCAACGCCATCTTCGCCGCCGTCAATGACCAGGTTGTCCTGGGTTCTTCCAGGCGGCGGAGAGCCAAAAAGTTTTGGAGAGTCCAGAGAACCTTTTTCAAAAGGTTCTCTGGCCGCCGGAGGCATCCTTCTATGTATTATCACGAGTATGAGACCGAGCCGCGCGAGAAGCGGATGAAGCGCAAGTGGAAGGCGGTGCGCGAGGTGCTGCTTGAGGCCGAGCGGTCGTCGGGCGAGTTTCGGGCGCGGCTGGAGGGCCTTGGGGCGTGCGCCAAGGATTTCAAGGGGTTTGAGGATTTCGGCAGGATCCCGGTGCTCAGGAAGCGGGAGATCATCGGGTTGCAGGCCGAGCATGGCCTTGAGTGGTTCCTGGGGTGCGAGCCGGGGCGGCTTGGGCGGATCTACCAGTCGCCGGGGCCGATATTTGATCCCGAGGGCGCGGAGCCGGATTACTGGGCGTGGGCCGAGGGGTTCTTTGCTGCCGGGTTCCGGCCCGGTGATCTGGCGCAGATGACTTTTTCCTACCACATGACTCCGGCGGGGCTGATGCTGGAGCAGCCGCTGCGGGCCATCGGGTGCGCCGTGATTCCGGCCGGGCCGGGCAATACCGAGAAGCAGGTCGAGTTCATGACCCGGCTGCCGGTGACGGCCTTTGTGGGCATGGCCAGCTATCTCAAGGTGATCGGCGAGAAGGCGGTGGCCATGGGGTATGATCTGGCGCGGGATTTTCGGCTCAAGAAGGCGTATGTGGCTGCCGAGCCGCTGCCCGAGAGCCTGCGGCGCGAGGTGGAGGAGATGTTCGGCATCACGGTGCGCCAGGGGTACGGCACGGCGGACGTGGGCTGCATCGCCTACGAGTGCATGGAGCTTGGCGGCATGCATTTGTCCAACTTCCGGCATGTGGAGATTTGCGACCCGGCCACGGGTGAGCCCGTGGCCGACGGCGAGGTGGGCGAGGTGGTGGTCACCCCGTTCTTCACCGAGTATCCGCTGGTGCGGCTGGCCACGGGGGATTTGTCGTCCATTGACGTTTCGAAGTGCGGCTGCGGGCGCACGGCGCGCAGGCTGACGGGTTGGAAGGGGCGGGCCGACGACACGGCCAAGGTCAAGGGGCAGTTCATCTATCCGGGTCAGGCCGGGGGTGTGTGCGCCCGGTATCCCGATGTGTGTGCGTGGCAGATCAGGGTGAGGAATCCGGGTGGACGAGACGCCCTTGTCGTGCTACTGGAAACAGCGGTGGAAATCGATGCAGACGCCTTTGCCGCTGATTTCCAGGCCACAATGAAGCTCAGACCCGTGGTCGAGGTGGTCAGGCCGGGCACGCTCCCGGCGGACGCGCCAAGACTCGTGGACGAAAGGACTTTCGGTTAACCCCGGCTCTCGTCCGGGATTGCGGTCCTCATCGGATGGGGCGGCGCCAGGAGCGTCGCCCCTTTTGATTGGGGCCGACAAAACGCAAGGCCGACAGGGAGAGAACTCCCTGTCGGCCTTGCGTTTTGGGTGGTGTGGATCGGCTCTAGCAGCCGCAGCTTCCCGAGGAGCAGCCGCCACCGGAGGAGCAGCCGCAGCCGGAGACGCCGCCCATGGGGTTTTCCGAGGCGATCTGGAAGCCGTACTGGGACATGTCTATGGTGATGGCACCTGCGGCCTCGGCCAGTTCTTCCTGGATCAGGAAGGTGAACGCGCCCTGCTCCACGGACTTGTCGCCGTCGCGCACTTCGTCCAGGGCCAGGGAGAGGCGGGGGCCGGAGCAGCCGCCGTCGGCCAGATGCAATCGGATGGGTTCGATTTTCTTGCCCTCAAAGTAGGTGGTCAGTTCCTTCTGGGCGGATTCGGTTACGGTGATCATGGCATCTCCTGTGTTGGTTGGGTTTCGCTTATTGTAACTAGTAACCATTGCTTGTCCAGTGGCTAGGTGAAAAAAAACGGCGTCCCATAACGAGACGCCGCTTTGTCAACGGTCGGTCGGACTGATCTAGCAGGAGCAGGAGCCGCTGCTGCACCCGCCGGTGCTGCAACTGCTGCCGCCGCCGACCGGGTTCTCGGACTCGACGACGAAACCGTAGTAGGTCATGTCGATCTTTACCGCGCCGGTCTGGGTTTTGAGGCCCTTGTCGATCAAAAAGGTGAATCCGTCCGTCTCGAATACTTCGTCTTTTTCGTTAGGCTCGTCCAGAGCCAGGGTCAGGCGAGGGCCTGCTCAACCGCCCTCCGCGAGATACACGCGGATGGGGGAAGGGGTCTTGTCGCTGAAGTAGCCTTCGAGCTGCTTCTTGGCGGCGTCTGTTACATCAAGCATTGGTGCCTCCTGTTCGATGGTCGGGAAAGGAAGAGGTAAGATCAAAGATGCGCTTTGTCAAACGCAAAAAAAGGGGGGAATCCGGCGTGGCTGTTGACCCCCCGTGATTGATGGGATAATTTCAGACGTTGCAACACGTCCCACGGGCAAGCGAGGCACGAGATGAAAGAATGCGGCACCATCCTGAACGCGCGGGATATGGACAGAACCCTGGAGCGGCTGGCCCTCGAGGTCTTTGAGCGCCGCGGCGAGGACGAGCGGCTGGTCATCATCGGCGTCCAGCGGCGCGGGGCGGACCTTGCCGAGCGGCTCAAGCGACGGCTCGACGAGCGGCTGGGGCGCAAGATTCCCCTGGGCAAGCTCGACATCAACCTCTACCGCGACGACTGGACCACCAACCTGGAGCTTGCGCCCACCATCAACTGTTCCGAGATAGGTTTTGACATCGAGGGCGCGTCCGTCGTGCTGGTGGACGATGTGCTCTACTCCGGGCGCACCACCCGCGCGGCCCTGGAGGCTATCCTCGACTACGGCAGGCCCCGGCGCGTGGAGCTGCTGGTCCTGGTGGACAGGGGGCATCGCGAACTGCCCATCCAGGCCGACTATGTGGGCAAGAAGCTCGATACCCTGGGCGATGAGCATGTCAACGTCATGGTGGTCGAGCGCGACGACGAAGACCGTGTCTGTCTTGTCCGGAGCTGACCTGGTCATGGGATTTTCCGCTGTTGAGCGAGATGCGGTGCTCAAGCCGTGCATCACCCTGGTAGGCATGGCCGGGGCTGGCAAATCCACCCTGGGCCAGGTGCTTGCCGCCCGGCTGGGCTGGTGCCAGCTCGATACCGACCGCCACCTGGAGGCCTATTATGGCCTGCCCTTGCAAACGATCATGGACCATTTCGGCCTTGAGGAGTTCCTGCGCATCGAGGGGTATCTGGTCAGCCAGCTCTCCTTGACCCGGACCATCATCTCCACGGGCGGCAGCGTCATCTACAGCGCGCCCGCCATGGAGCGGCTCAAATCCCTCGGCCCGGTGGTGCTGCTGGACATCGACGAGCAGACCTTTCTCGACCGGGTGGGCGACGGCGGCAACCGGGGGCTGGCCATTGCGCCGGGCGAGACCCTGCGCGACCTCTACGCCCGGCGGCAACCGCTCTATCGCGCCGTGGCCGACATCGTGGTCCGCACGGACCGGGAAACGCCTGAGGCGTGTGTGGATTCAATTCTTCAACACATCGACTTTGCATGAAAAAACTGACTCCCAAGGGCGCGTTCCGCAAGCTGGCCGCCATCTATTCGGCCATGGTGGACCGCTATGGCGAGACCGCCGGGTCCATTGGCCTGACCTGCGACGGCTGCCCGGACAACTGTTGCCTGAGCTTTTTCCAGCATCACACCCATGTGGAGTGGGCCTACCTGTGGGAGGGGCTTGCCGCCCTGCCGCCCGAGCGGCTGGAAGAGATCCGCATTCGGGCACGCGACTATGTGGAGCAGGCCCAGAATGCCCTGAGTCGCGGGCTGAGGCCCCGCATCATGTGTCCTCTCAACCTCGCGGACCAGAAGCAGGGCATTTGCGGGCTCTACGACCACCGGCTGATGATCTGCCGCATGCACGGCGTGCCCAACGAACTGGTCCGGCCCGATGGCCGTCGGGTGGTCTTCCCCGGCTGCCAGCGCTGCCAGGGGCTGACAGAGGGACTCAAGGCCGAGGGCGGGAAGATTCCCGTGGTGGACCGCACCCCCCTCTACAGGGAGCTGGCCGCCCTGGAGATGCAGTTCGTGGGCAACGCTCTGCGCAGCCTGCCCAAGGTGGACCACACCATCGCCGAGATGATCGTGCTCGGCCCGCCCAGGCTCAGGTAGCCGCACTGTCCATACGGCAACAAGGCCGCCCGAAGCGATTCGGGCGGCCTTGTTGCTGGTGGCTCTGGGAGCCTGCGTCAGGCGGTCATGGAAAACCCGGCCTTGGCAAAGGCGAACTGCCCGGCCTGGAGCAGGGCGATCTCGTTCTCGCGCGAGCTGATGATGCGGAACTTCTCGTCGTCAGGCAGGGCCGAGTTCCAGACCTGGACGATCTCGGCCCGGACCGTGCTGATGCGGCTCTCGATCTGGCGCAGGGAAAAGGTGCCGTTCTTGATGGGCTCGATGACGCTCTCCCGGAAGGCGCGGATCGCCTCGGGCGAGAAGGCCGCGAGGTCGCCCGTGGGCCGCAGGGGGGCGTTTTCGGCCTGTCTGTTTTCGGCCAAATCCGCCTCGCGGGCCTCGGACTGGGGCATGTCCGGTGCAAGTCCGCCCGGCATGGGAAAAACTGTGTCGATATGCATGGCTCGCCCTCCGTGGCGTGTGTCCATCCATCCTATCGGCCATGGGCGCGGTTTGCTGAAGGGGGTGGAGCGAGGTTTGCTCGGTGGGCGTGACTAGGCGCCGCTGCCAGCGGCCAGGTAGCGGGCGCGCCGGACCGGGTCGTCGCAGGCCTCGGCCCAGTGCAGGTAGACGAGGCGGAGGTATCTGGCGCGGATGGCGTCGGCGCGGGCCAACCGGGCGGCCACCGTGTCAGGCGGCATCGCGTCCAGGGCGTCGGCCAGGGCGCGGGCGCGGTGATGCGCCCTGTGGTGGGCGTCGATCTCGGCGCTGCCGGCCCGGCCCATGGCCTCGCAGCGTGCGGGGTCGTCGAGCAGGGCGCAGGCCAGTTCCACCAGCCGGTCCACGTCGTGCGGCGGGTAGGTGGTCAGGTGAACCCCCTCGGTGAAGAGCAGGGACTGGCCGTGGCCCACCTCGGGCGTGAGCAGGCATGCGCCGCAGGCCAGGGCCTCGAAGACGCGGAAGTTGAGGTCGCCCTGCTCGGCGATGTTGAGCACCACCCTGGCGCGGGGAAAGAGGTCCGCAAACTCGCCCTGGCGCACCACAAGGCCGGGAAAGCGCGCCCGGATCTCCCTGAGCATGGCGTGGCGTCCGGGCGTGGTCGCGGGGTCCACCTTGCCTGCAAAGAGCAGGTCCCATTCCTTTTTGGGCGGGCTGGCCGGGGGGTGTTCGTTGCGCAGGGGATAGGGCGGCAGCCAGAGCACCTGCCCGTCGCGCAGCCGCTGCCGGAACCGGGGCAGGTGGTCGCGCAGGCTGACCGCTGCCAGGTCGAACCCCTGGGCGTAGAGGGGATACCAGGTGTGGATGTGCGAATCGATGGCGTAGAAGGCGGTCAGGCAGGGGAACCGCTCCACCCCGACAAACGGGGGCGGCAGACTGCGGTCGGCGTAGAACACAACGTCGGGCACGCATCCGGCCCGGTGCACCAGCGCTTCCCAGTCAAGGATTTCCGGGTGTTCCATGGGGATGTGGATGACAGTGTGGCCCAGGGCCGCGAAGGAGTCGCGAAAGTAGATGCCGCCCACCCAGGCGATGGTTCTAGAGGGCAACGGAGTCCCCCTGGAGGAAGCCGATGAAGTCGCTCACCCCGGTCCTGGCGGCCATGACGTAGTTGACCGCGTACCTGGCAAAGGTCATGCGCCTGCCGTAGATCCGGTACTCGGTGTCGGCTCTGGCGAAATCCCAGCCGAAAAACCGGGCCACCCTCGGATTGACGGGCTGCTCGAAATCGGCAAACGGGGCGTTGAGCCGGGCCAGGGCATCCGCGTCCGGACCAGCCAGCCCGAGTTGGGCCAGCACGCCCCTGGCCGCGTGGTCCATGAGCATCCGGCCAGGGTGGTTGACGGTGTTGAAGAGCCGGGTGTCCCGGTAGTTGTCGATGATCAGGTCCAGGTACTTGACCGGCGTGCGGGCCTCGCGCTCGCGTTCCTGGGCCAGGGTCCGGCTGACCAGATCGAGCAGGTCGTACCGCTCGCCGGGGTCTGAGTGCAGGAAGAACAGCACGGTCTCCTCGGGTGGCAACCCCATGGCGATGCATTCGTCAAGGTGCTCGCACCGGAAGTCAAACCCCTTGCGTCCGCTCCAGGTCGGCCAGTATCCCTTGAAGAACATGTTGGGCACGCACAGGCTGGCCGCTGCCTGGGGCAGCCGTTGGAGCAGCGAGGCCGAGGCCAGGTCGCCCCATTCGGGGCCGAGGTGCTGATGGAGGAAGAGGGCGCACCGGTCCAGCCGCTCCACGGGCACGGGCTGGCGGGTGTAGTTGGTGTGCAGTTCGCACTCGAACCGGGCGGCGAACTCCGGGCTGGTCAGGAGCCGCTCCACGAGCGGTTCCCCCTGGCAGTTGGCGTGGACGATGCAGAGTTCTTTGGTCATGACGCCCCGGAACCGGTTGATTTTTCCTGCGAAAGTACGCCTGTGACCGATAGCACGGATACCCCTGCGCTTCAAGGGGCGTCCGGCTGGGCGGTTTACAGTGGGGCGGCTGGGGTGTATCCCACCGGGACCATCCGACAATCATGCAAGCGAGGATATGATGCGCACAGATTTGCAGGCGGCCCTGGCCGCCATCCGTCCCCTGGACCGCTCCCTGACCGGGCGCGGTCAGGCCCACATCGACAACCTGACCAAGCCCAAAGGCAGCCTGGGCCGCCTTGAGGAGCTGGCCTTGCAGCTCTTTCTCATCCAGGGCGGGGAGCCGCCCCAGGCAGACCCCATGCGCATCTACACCGTGGCCGGGGATCACGGCGTCAACGAGGAGGGCGTGAGCCTGTTTCCCCAGGAGGTCACCCGGCAGATGGTGCTCAACTTCCTGCGCGGCGGGGCTGGCATCAACGTGCTGGCCGCCACTGCCGGGGCGCAGCTCTACGTGGTCGATGCCGGATCGTGCGGCGGCGGCTACGACGAGCATCCCCGGCTGATCCAGGCCAAGATCGCGCCGGGCACGGCCAATCTGGCCAAGGGTCCGGCCATGACCGAAGCGCAGTGCCTGCGCGCGCTCATGCTCGGCGTGTCCCTGGCCGACCGCGCCCTGGCCGACGGGGTCCGGGTGCTGGGCACCGGCGACATGGGCATCTCCAACACCACGCCCTCCACCGCCCTGTACTGCGCCTATCTGGGCCTGGACCCGCAGGCCGTGACCGGCCCTGGCACCGGCCTGGGCAAGGCCGAGGTGGCGAAAAAGGCGGAGGTGGTCCGGCGCGGGCTGGCCGTCAACCGCGAGGCCGTGGAATCCGGCGACCCGCTGGCCGTGCTGGCCGCGCTCGGCGGGCTGGAGATAGCGACCCTGGCCGGGCTGATCCTGGGCGGTGCCAGGAACCGTCAGTTGGTCTGCGTGGACGGCTTCATCTCCACCGTCGCCTATGTGGCCGCCTTCAAGCTCTGCCCCGCGGTGGCCGACTACTGCGTCATCAGCCACGCCTCTGCCGAGCCGGGCCACGCCGAGGCGGTCAGGGCGCTTGGCCTCAAACCCCTGCTCGATCTCGGCTTCCGCCTGGGCGAGGGCACGGGCGCGGCCTGCGCCATGTACCTCGTCAGGAGCGCGGCGGACATGTATACGAAAATGGCGACCTTTGCCGACGCAGGGGTGTCGGCGTCAACGGAGTAGAAGAGGCGGAGCTGGCTGGCGGCCCTGGCGCACAAAAGGGATAGGCCGGACGATTCGTCGTCCGGCCTATCCCTTATGCGTGCCGCAGGCTGCGGCCTTGTTATGCGTCGCCAAGATCACTGGAGACCGCCTGGATGACATCGCCCTTGGCGTTGTAGGTGCCGGTGGCTTCGACCTTGACCAGCTCGCGGGCCATTTCCGGGTTCTCCATGACCTGCCGTTGCAGCTTGACCTTGCTGATGCTCTTGACCTGATCCGCCAGACTTGTGTTTTGCACTCCGAGTCCTCCGATATCCATGATCCGTACCTCCTTGCATGGGGTGTTGAAAAGCACTCTTGCAGTTCTTATCGGAGCATGTCGATGGAACTTTAGGGGACGCGCCGGAGCGCTTGGCGTTCTGTTCCCAACCACTTTTATTTCATGCTTTTTTGTCATTGCCGTCGCTGTCCTGGCTATCGTTTTGACGAAGGGGTCTGCCTTGCGGCCTTGTGCGCTAGCGTCCCTCGCGGGCATAAACCTCGTCGAGGATCGCCTTGCCGCCTGCGGCCAGCACCTTTTCGGCCAGGGCCGCGCCAATGTCCCAGGCGTTGTCCACAGGGCCTTCGGCGGTCATGCGGATGGGGCGCGAGCCGTCCACGTCGGCCACGAAACCGGTCAGGCGCAGCCGCTCGCCGTCGATGACCGACCAGGCCGCGATGGGCACCTGGCAGCCGCCGTCAAGGCCGGTCAGAAAGCCGCGTTCAGCCAGCACCTGCCGCTTGCTCGGCT
Organism: Pseudodesulfovibrio aespoeensis Aspo-2; assembly: GCF_000176915.2. Classification (NCBI taxonomy): domain Bacteria; kingdom Pseudomonadati; phylum Thermodesulfobacteriota; class Desulfovibrionia; order Desulfovibrionales; family Desulfovibrionaceae; genus Pseudodesulfovibrio; species Pseudodesulfovibrio aespoeensis. The sequence continues at coordinate 3,074,123 of NC_014844.1, read as the reverse complement.
CGTGGTTCAGGAATTGGAGCATGGCCGCCACCTCGGCATTGGCCGAGTGGTATTCGATGCCCAGCGCGCCCTGAGCCACGGCGGGCAGGAAGTCGGGCGGGCCGAGGATCTCATGCTTGGGCGCGGTCAGTTCGAGCCGGTTGAGGCCCGCAGTGGCCACCACGATGGCGTCGAATTCGCCGGCCAGGAGCTTCCTGACGCGGGTGTCGAGGTTGCCGCGCAGGGATTCGATCTTCAGGTCGGGCCGCAGGGTGGCGAGCTGGGACTGGCGGCGCAGGCTCGAAGTGCCAACCACGGCTCCGCGCGGCAGTCCGGCCAGTCCTTCGTACTTGACCGAGAGCAGGGAGTCCGTGGACGCCTCGCGCTCGGGGATGACGCCCACCTCAAGCCCCTCGGGCAGCTCGGTGGGCACGTCCTTCATGGAGTGGACCGCCAGCTGGGCGCGGCCATCCAGGAGCGCCTCCTCGATCTCCTTGACGAAAAGCCCCTTGCCGCCGACCTTTGCCAGCGGAACGTCGAGAATCTTGTCGCCCTTGGTCTTGATCTTGAGCAGGTGGACGGTCAGGCCGGGATGCTCGGCCTCAAGGCGGTCCTTGATGTGATTGGCCTGCCAGAGGGCGAGCGCGCTGCCTCGGGTGGCAATAGTGAGCTGTTTCATGCGGTGGGAGCCTTTTGCGTGTCGTGGGTGAAGTGCAGCGGGTCGGGCGGTCAATGGCAGCTGGAGCAGTTGCCGCCGGAGCAGCCCGCGCAGCCGCTGGAGGACGCAGCCGGGGCCGGGGCGGAGTCGCTGCCCGAATCCGGGCTGGCACCGCCGACCTTTGAGCGCACCGCGCTCATGAGCTTGCTGGTCTTTGCGGAGGCGCACTTGGGGCAGGGCGGGCATTCGTCCCTGTCAAAGACGAGTTCCTCGAATTCGTTGCCGCAGTCGTCGCACTGGTATTCGAATATGGGCATGGCATGCTCCGATGCTTGAGTGTTCGTGGCCGGGCGTTGCGACCGCCAGGCAGGAGGTCTGCATAGCTGAAAAGGACTTGGCTGGCAACGCCGGGCCGTCCGCTTCCCGTCAACAGGCTGTTGAAAAACGTCCGATTGCTGCGTTGCTTCAAAAAGGTCAAACCCTCACGTACTAGAAGTACGCTTCGTCCTTGACCTTTATTCGCGCCTTGCACTCGAACATTTTTGAACAGCCTGCGAGAATGCTATTTTCAACGTTCTGTCAAGGTAATGCCCGTGCGCCACTTGTCCAGTCATGGCGCGAAAAAGAGTGAACACCCTCGGGCGCATGATGGCATTGCCTTGAACACCTGTTTGAGGTATCTTTTGAAGGGCGGAAAACAATCTGAAATCCCATACATGCGTAATGAGTTCAGGGAGGCAGTTTCCGGGCGGAGCCGTCTCTTGCGGGGTTTTTATGGAGGATGCACGGATACATACCGGCGCGGATGGCCGCACGGCTGACGCAAGGCGGGGTTGCACCGGGCTCGACAACCCGGACGAGCCGCTGAAGTGCGTGTTTTCCACTGTGTCCGAGATCAAGGTGGGCACCGGCACCACGGCCAAAAAGCAGCGCAGCAAGCTGTTGTGGTATGTGCAGCAGTGCGGGTTCGACCAGTTCGGGGTGCGCAAGATCAATCCCCAGTTCGTGCCTGTGGGCGACGAGAGGATCATCGACCAGGAAGCGTTGCTGACCAGCTACACGCCCGAGGTGGAGATCCACAACACCCGCGTGGAACCTGCAATGATCGCCTTGAAAAAGACCATCGTCAAGGGCGACAAACACCGCGAAAAGGGCGAGCCGCTCTCTGCCGAGATGGAGTACGCCAAGGCGCTGGACGTGGACGAGACCAACGTGCGGGCCATCTTCGGCCTTGGGCTGGTCTATCTGGGGCGCAGCGACAAGAAAAATTCGCGCACCGTCTTCGAACAGCTGCTCGGCCTGCACGCGGCATTTTCCGAGGAGCACAAGCACTTGTTCAACGAGTTCGGCATCCAACTGCGCAAGAGCGGGCTTTTTGACGAGGCGGTGCAATACTACTCGCGCGCAGTGGAGTTGACCGAGGCGGATGAGAACCTCTATTACAATCTTGCCCGCGCCTTCTACGAGAAGAACGACTGGGAGCACAGTGTCGAGTTCGCGGCCCGCTCCCTCTCGATCAAGCCCGACCACGACCACTCCCTGAACCTGTGCAAGGTCGCGGTGGCCCTGGCTGGCAACGATGACCTGCGGGCGCGCTACGGCAAGCCGCCGGTCCCGGACGCGGTGGCCCGAAAGGCCGGACGATGCGCGGGCATTGAGCCGGGGGCCGACGAGATGACCATAGAGATCAGCCCCGCCGGGGTGGATGGACGGCTGTCGTCGTCATCACTGATGATGGAACTGGAACAGGAGAAGTGATGACTGGAGTGGGCTGTGGGCAAGCGGCTTGAGGTGAGCCTGTTCGGCACATTTTACAGCGTGAGCGGGCTGCACCTTGGCAGGGCCGCTGTCAAGGCCGCGATCAAGGCCTATGGCCCGGCCAAGTGGAACAACATCGTCAGGGATATAGCCCTGGGCCGCAACGCCAAGCGGAAAATGGGCGAAGTGGCCCATACCCTGGGCCACCCCATCCGGGAACTCTACCATGCGCGTGGGTTTGCCATGCACGACTCCCGGTTCGGGCTCGAGGCATTCTACGGCGGGGAGCATGTGCCTCTGACCATGGTCGCGGCCAAAAACAGGGCTTTACACCCGCAGGATCTGATGAAAGACTGTAAGCTCAAGGACATGCTCGCCGTGTTCTGGGCCAAGCGCGAAAGCGCGATGCTCTTTCGCTGGGATGACGTGGAATTTCGCACCCAGGAGGACGTGACCCTTGTCTTTGACAGCCTTGGTCCGCTCCTGGCGCGCAGCAGCGCCTTTGATCTGGCCCTGGATGTCGTCTGGCAGGGCGTGCGTGGCAAGCGCAGGACTCTGGGCGGGGACCAGGAGTTCACGCGCCTTGAGCATGTGTTTCATGTTTCGGGTTGAACAGGTTGCATGATGGGGAGCCATGAACCAGGGATCGGGGAAGACTGGCTTGGCGGGAACCGCCGGGGCTGAAGCCAAGAAGACGGTATCGGGTTGGGATTTTCTGCCCGGCGATGGCGCGATTCGGTGTGTCTTTTCCTCCACGTCCATTGTCAAGCTCGGCCAGAGCGCCATGGCCCAGCGTCATGAGAGCACCCTCTACTGGTATGTGGAGCAGGTGGAGGACGACCTGTTCGAGGCGCGCAAGATCAACGCCAAGAACGTGCCCGCCGGCAACGCGGAGGCCATCTCCCTGCGCCGGCTGCTCAACGAGTTCACCCCCCGCCTCGCCTATTACGAGGATGTGGTTCTTCCGGCCATGAAGGATCTCGAAAAGATCCTTGACCAGGGCGACCGCGAGCGTGCCCACGGGCGCCTTTACAGCGCGGAGATGCAGTATGCCAGGGCCAGGACCATCGAGGAGCGCAACGTCCGCGCCCTGTACGGCCTGGGGCTTATCTTCCTGAACCGCCGCGAGTATTCGCGCGCCCGGATGGTCCTTTCGGAACTGGTGGATGTCAAGGCCGCCTTTGACGGCAAGAACCAGCACCTGTTCAACGAGTTCGGCATCGGGCTGCGCAAATCCGGCCTGTTTGACGAGGCCAGCGCCTACTATCGGCGCGCCCTGGATTACGTCAAGGATGACGAGAACCTGTTTTACAACCTTGCGCGCACCCGCTACGAGAAGGGCGACTGGGAGGGGTGCCTTGAGGCGCTCATCGTCTCCAACAGGCTCAATCCCGACCTGCCCGTGGCCCGCGAGCTTTTCCGGGTCATCGTGGGGCTGGCCGATGATGAGCGGCTGCTGGAGCGGTACGGCAAGCCTCCGGTGCCGCCGGAGGTGGCTGGCCGGGCCAGGAACCTGCTGGCTGCGCAGACCGGTACCCTGGTTCTGGACGAGGAAGTGGTGGTCTTCGACATGGAGCGGGGCCGGGCGCGCATGGGTATTGGCCCGGTGCCGGTCTCAGGGGCGGCTGACGCGACAGACGCGGGCGGGCGCGCCGCGCCGGACAGGCAATCGGACAGGCCGGAGGGTGCAAAATGATCCCACGGGACGAAAACAAGGAGCGTTTGGCCCCATGAGCAAAAAGACCGGCGCGGTTAAGCCGGAAGCGGGCACGAGCGATCTGGCCCGGATCAGTGACGCGGGCGGGAGCGTCAGGTGCGTTTTTTCCGCCCTGGATGAGTTGCGTGTGGGTACTGGCACGACCACGCGCAAGCATTTGAGCAGAATCTACTGGTATGTGGAGGAGCTGGACGAGGAACGCTTTTCCCTGCGCCGGATCAACTCCCACCATGTGCCAAGCGGGGACGAGGTGGTCGTCACCCTCAAGGAGTTGGTCGCCAACTACACGCCCGAGGTGGAGTTTTTCGAGGGCAACACGATCCCGGCCCTTGAGCTGCTTCAGGAGTATCTTGACGAAGGCACGGAACAGCGCGCCAAGGGCAAGCTCTACAGCGCGCAGGACAGCTTTGGCCGCGCCCTGGGCCTGGACGAGGGGAACGTCCGCGCCCTGTTCAACCTCGGCCTCATCGCCCTGGCTCTGAACGACCTGGACAAGGCGCGCGACACCATGCGCGAGCTGCTCAAGATCCGCTCCACCTTCACGGGCAAGGACCAGCACCTGTTCAACGAGTTCGGCATTGCCCTGCGCAAGAACGGACTGTTCGAGGAGGCCTCGGCATATTATGCCAAGGCCCTGGAATTCGTGGAGGATGACGAACACCTTTATTACAACCTGGCCCGCACCAACTACGAGCGCGGCCACTGGGCGGAGTGCATCGATGCCATCGGCAGGAGCCGCTCCCTCAACCCCGGCCTGGCGGCCACCAGCCAGCTCGGCGAATTGATAGTCGAGCTGGCCAACAACGACAGCCTGCGCGAGCAGTACAACAAGCCGCCCATACCGGACGACCTCGCCGTGGGGCTGGCCGGGCTCATGCGCGCCGAGCGGCCCACCCTGCCCGCCAGCGACGGCAGCGGGGCCGAGACCCTGGAATCTGGCCGGGCCAGAGCCGGGACCGGACCGACCGATATCGAGCCAGCCTCGGACTCGGGAAATCAAGCCGGAACAGGCGTCTCCCGCGAGGACCTGAAGTTCGACATCTGACAGGCCTGTCGCGGCCTGACCGCAATGCTATTGCAACGGAAAAGGGGTGCGCCGACCAGTCGGCGCACCCCTTGTGCCTGTTTCTGGTGGTGGCTACTTGGCCTTGGCCAGGGGCCAGATGTCCTCGACCCGTTCGATGGTCTTGATAATGATGCGCTTGCGCAGCTCGTCGGGTATCTCGGCCAGGTCCTTCTTGTTCTGGGCCGGGATGAGGACCTTCTTCATGCCGCGCGAGACAGCGGCCAGGATCTTCTCCTTGATGCCGCCCACGGGCAGGACGCGGCCGCGCAGGCTGATCTCGCCGGTCATGGCCACGTCCGGGCTGACCGGCGTGTTGGTCAGGGCCGAGATCAGCGCCGTGACCAGGGTGACGCCCGCCGACGGACCGTCCTTGGGCGTGGCCCCTGCCGGGACATGGATGTGGATGTCCAGCTTTTCGTTGAATTTCGGATCGATGCCGTACTCGTCGGCCCGAGCGCGGGCGATGGACAGGGCGGCCTGGGCCGACTCCTTCATCACGTCGCCGAGCTTGCCGGTGAGGATGAGCTGGCCCTTGCCGGGCATGGTGGTCACCTCGATGTGCAGCATCTCGCCGCCCACCGGGGTCCAGGCCAGGCCCACGGCCACGCCCGGAGGCAGGGCGGTCTCCTTTTCGTCGTCCAGAAAGTGGGGCGGGCCGAGCAGGGTGTGCAGGGTCTGGGGCGTGATCTTGAACGGCCCCTTTTCCCCCTCGGCCTTCCTGCGTGCCATCTTGCGGCACAGGGTGCCGATCTCGCGCTCCACGTTGCGCAGCCCGGCCTCGCGGGTGTATTCGCGCACCACCTTGGCCACCAGTTTGTCGCTGATGGCCAGCTCGCTCTCCTTGAGACCGTTCTCGCGGATCTGCCGGGGGATGATGTAGCGCCGCGTGATGGCCGTCTTTTCCTGCTCGGTGTAGCCGGGGATGCGGATGATCTCCATGCGGTCGCGCAGGGGGCCGGGGATGGAGTCGAGCATGTTGGCCGTGCAGATGAACATGACCTTGGACAGGTCAAAGGGCACGTTCAGGTAGTGGTCGGTGAAGGAGAAGTTCTGCTCCGGATCGAGCACTTCGAGCAGGGCCGACGACGGATCGCCGCGAAAGTCCGAGCCGAGCTTGTCGATCTCGTCGAGCATGATCACCGGATTGCGCGTGCCGCACTGCTTGATGGCCTGGATGATGCGGCCCGGCATGGCCCCGATGTAGGTGCGCCGGTGGCCGCGGATTTCGGCCTCGTCGCGCATGCCGCCAAGGGACATGCGGTGAAACTTGCGGCCCAGGCTGCGGGCGATGGAGCGGCCAAGGGAGGTCTTGCCCACGCCAGGAGGGCCGGAGAAGCAGAGGATCGGCCCCTTCATCCTGGTGTTGAGCTTGCGTACGCTCAAGTATTCGAGGATGCGCTCCTTGACCTTTTCCAGGTCGTAGTGGTCCTCGTTGAGAATCGTTTCGGCCAGTTTGATGTCCAGGCGGTCGCGGGAGAGCTTCTTCCACGGCAGGTCGATCATCCAGTCGAGGTAGGTGCGGATGACCGTGGCCTCGCTCGACTCGGCGTGCATGGTTTCAAGGCGCCTGAGCTGCTTGAAGCACTCCTTCATGACATCCTTGGGCATGCCGGATTTGGTCACCCCCTGCTTGAGCTCCTCCATCTCCTCGCTTTCGTCGCCGTCGTCGCCAAGCTCGCGCTTGATGGCCTTGAGCTGCTCGCGCAGGTAGAAGTCGCGCTGGGCCTTGTCCATGCCTTCCTTGGCCATGGTCTGGATCTTGTTCTGCATGCTGGCCACTTCCACCTCCTTGAGCAGCTGGCTGTTGACCAGCTCAAGGCGGATGATGGGATCGTGGCATTCGAGGATGCGCTGGGCGGCCTCGACCTTCATGCGCAGGTTGCTGGCGATGAGGTCGGCCAGCCTGCCCGGCTCGTTGACGTTGTTGAGCACGCTCATGATGTCCTGGGACGAGATGCCGCGCAGGGAGAGGATGCGTTCGCTTTGCTCGCGCGACGAGCGGATCAGGGCTTCCTGCTCGCTGGTCAGGGAGCCCACTTCCGGCTCCATGAGCGGCTCAAGCTCGGCGATATGGTAGGGATCGCTCGCGGTGAACCGCTTGACCCTGGCCCGGGCCAGTCCCTGCACCAGCACCTTGAGACGGCCATCAGGCATCTTGAGCATGCGCATGATCATGCCCACGGTGCCGGTGGCGTAAAGCTCGTCCGGGTTCGGATCGTCCACGGTCTCGTCCTTCTGGGTCAGGATGAGGATGTAGCGGTCGCCGGACAGGGCCGCGTCCACGGCCTTGACGGATTTGTCGCGCCCCACGAAGAGCGGCAGGATCATGTAGTTGAAGACCACGATGTCGCGCACGGCGAGCACGGGCAGCACTTTGGGGATGTCGCCGGGGCCGGGACCGGAGGCGTCGTCGCCCTCGGCAAAGGGCGTGGTCGGGGTTGGGGAGCCGGTCAGGGCCTCGATGATGTCCGGCAGTTCCTCGGAGCCCTTGCCCGGCTTTCCAGACTCGCGCTCAGGGGTTTTCTTCTGGTCTATATCTGGCGTGATGCGCCTGATTCGCGTCGGCTTGACCGGCGATTTGTTCTTTTTCCTGCTCAAGGGTCGATCCTTTCATTTTGACGATAATTGCGTGTGTTACCCCACATAAGTCGTCAGGACGGCTTGGCAAGGCCGTTTTTTGTGCAAAATGGGGATTTTCAGCCCGCGACGGAAAAACGGGTGAACGGTTCGTCCGCTTGGCGCCAGTCGGTGTCCACGCGCGTCACCCTGGCCAGGGGCGGCCCCTGGTGCAGCCGCTCCACGAATCGCTCCAGGGCCTCGGCCCCGCCCTGGCCCACGGTTTCCACGCTGCCGTCGGGCCGGTTGCGGACCCAGCCGGTGACGCCCAGCTCAAGGGCCATGTCGGCTGTCCAGGCCCGGAACCAGACGCCCTGGACCTTGCCGTGAACCGTGCAGTGCGCCTCTTTCATCAAAGCCGTCCGTGTTCGTTGAAGCTGTAATACTCGTGGTCCGTGACGATGATGTGGTCCAGAATCCTGATGCCCAGCCCCTGGGCGGTGTCCCGGATTCGCCGGGTCAGGTCCAGGTCCTCCCTGGACGGGGTCGGGTCGCCGCCGGGGTGGTTGTGGGCCAGGATCAGGGCCGCAGCCTCCAAGCGCAGGGCCGTGACCATGATCTCCCGGGGAAAGACCGGGGTGGCGTCCACCGTGCCCTTGCTCACCTGCTCCCAGGCGATGACCCGGTTCTTGGAGTCCATGAACGCGGCCCAGAATTCCTCCACGCCCTTGGAGCCGATGCGGGCCATGGCCGCGCGGGCCACCTCTGCCGGGTCGGACAGGGGCGCGCCGCTGCGGGTGCGGGCCTCGCCCATGCGGGCGAACAGCTCCTGGGTCAAGGCCCAGTGGGCCACCGCTGCCGGGCCGATGCCGCTGATGGCTTCCAGCTGGTCGGGCCGGGCCATGAGCGCGTCCTTGAGCGAGCCGAACCGCTCGATCATCAGCTTGGCCAGGGGCTTGGTGTCCCGGCGCGGGATGATGGCGGCCAGGGCCAGCTCCAGGATCTCATAGTCGGCCAGGGCGCGGCTGTCCCGGAGGAGTTTCTCCCTGAGCCTCTGGCGGTGGCCGAGATAGTGCGGTGCGTCCGTCTCTTTCATAGCTTCGGTGTCAAGCTGCGGGGTATTATTACGGGGATATTATAACGCGGCGGGCCGTTCATCGGGCCGTCTGCCGGGGCTGGAACAAATCGATGAGCCCGGCCACCAGTACGTCGAGGACCTCCTCGTGGTGGCGCGCGCCGGTCTTGACGCTCAGTTCCGATTCCAGGGCCAGGTCTATCATCCGGGCCACGCCCTGGCGGCCCAGCCGCCGGGCCACCTCGGTCTTGAGCTGCTTGACGTAGGGGTGGGCCTTGACCAGGGCCTCCTCACCGCTCATGAGCATCCAGTACATGCGGGCCTGGCTGGCCAGATAGCCGATGAGGTTGAAGAGCATCCTGTCCTGGGATTTCTTGAGGTGGTCGCCGAGCACGCGCTTCCACACCGCCACCTCGGCCCCGCGTCGGCCCAGGGCGTCCATGAGGTCGAAGAATTCCATCTCGCCCACCGGGGCCACCAGCTCCACATGCTCGCGGCGCACGAGCCTGCTGTCGCCTGCGGCCAGATCGAGCTTGTCCAGCTCCAGGCGCACGGCCACGGCATCGGCAGGCAGGGCCGCCACCAGGGCGCGGTCCGCACCGGGCTCAAAGGTGACCCCGCGCTCTTTGGCCCACGCCTTGACAAACCCGCCCAGGGACGCCTGATCCAGTCCGGCAGATTCCCACACCCACCCCTCGTCCCTGGCCTTCTTGTAGATGGTCCGGCGCGACAGGGTGGCCGGAATCGACGGCTTCTTGCCCTTCCACTCGCCCTCCAGGCAGAAGATGGGCAGGATGTCGGCTGACACTCCCTTGACCCCGGCGTCGAGCTTGTCCCAATGCTCGGCCCTGAGGGCGTGGGCGCGGCGGATGACCAGCGCCTTGGGCTGGGCGAAGAGGCTCTTGATGGTCAGGTCGGTCCAGAAGGCGGCGGGCAGCGGCTCGTCGTCATCGCCCCAGAAGGGCTTGACCTCCCACCCCTGCTGGCCGGACGCGGCAAGGCGCTGCTCGATCTGCGTCTTGATCAGCTGCGGGTCAGGGCAGACGAGGATGAGGTATCGGGTGCGCTGCATGCTGCGGTATCCGTGTGCGGGCCTTAGTAGTTCTGTTCCATGCGGTCGGCCAGCCTGCGGATGCCCAGGCTGGTGACCTCGGCGTCGGCCTCGTCCTCCTGGCCCTGATAAAAGGGCCAGTCCTGGCCGATCTCGCCGGAACTCCAGATGCTGTGGCCGTCCGTGGCGGACTTGATCTCCGCGCTGAACCGGAAGATGGCGTTGGAGCGCAGGGTCTGGTCGCTGGAGCCCTCGACCGCCGTGGGCCGGTAGTATTTGATGATGGTGATGTGGATGAGGCTGTCGGCCCGGCTGCGCTCATCGGTCCAGGTGACGGTGCCGCGCCGGGTCAGCTCGTCGCGCAGCAGCTCGCGGACGCGCGGTTCGAGCCAGGCCAGGGTGGTCGGGTTGTCCACGCCGGAGATGGCCATGGTCCGGTACTCCGGTGTGATGACGGACTCCCCGGAGCCGCCCACCGAATAGCCGCAGGCAGCGAGCACGAGCAGCAGGATGGCGAGCAGCATCAAGGGGGCTATGCGGAGCAAGGGCATGTATGTCTCCCAACGATTCGATGTCATGACGCCGGATACTACTGGGAAACGCGACAAGAGTCCACTTGCAGGGGCATGAGAAGGGAGTGACGCCAGGAAGATGGCAGAAGCGACCCCGTGATTTGGCACAGCCCCTGATCCCGGCTCGTCATGACAACAGATCGTCCGGCGACAGCACTTGCGCCCACAGCGCTCCGTGCTCGGGCGACCCCGGGGGGAAAAACGGCTGCTCAAGCACCGCCTTGCATTCCTGACGCCACAATCCCTCATGCGTCATCCCATCCGGCAGGGGCAGCATTTCCATGCGGTATGTGAAGATGATGGGGATGTTGTCGGCCAGGCCGCGATCCGTGAGCCCCTGACCCTTGAGCCAAAACGGGCTGCGCCGTTTCACCAGGTTGTGTCGCAGGGGATCGACGGTCATGGTGTACCCCAGTTCCATCTCGTTTTGGCAGAGATAATGAACGTGCAGATTGTTGTGCCAGCGGAACATGTTGCCGTTGAACTCGTTTTCGGCCCCGAACATGGAGAATCGGCCGCGCAGCAACAAACGATACGCTTCAACGTCATAAACCCAGACCGTACAGCGGTGGATCAGCTCGACTCCCTGCAGGACATAATGCATCCGGTAGACGCCGTTCATCAGCGCGAACAGCTCCTGCATGTACGATTGCCTGTTGTGTTCGACGTACCGCTTGGGGAAGGCCTCCTTGTATCCCAGGACCATGGACGGCGTCCGGCCGTCATCCGTGGAGAGCGAGTCCGCCAACACCTTGACCATGTCGGTCTGCGGGGAGATGAATAATTCGGGCATAATGCCGAGACAATGGGCATAATCGGCAATCCGGTTCTCCGGGATGCCCTCGCGGATGTCCGTGTCGATGGTCGTCGGGCTGCGCGGCAGGCCGCAGGCGATCCAGCTCTCCCAGTTGAGCACGTGGCGGGTGTCTTCGACATCCCTGCGCCATTTCTTGCCGAGCATTTTCAAGGCAATCCGCAGATGCTCTCCGGCGACGCGATTGCGGTTGAGGGATGGGCGGCCTGACGGAATTTTTGCTTTCATTGATACATATCCCGCTTCCGAGGCATTCTCGATCGAATCGACGGCAGACAGCCTGATAACCGTGCTTTTGCCAAGAAATTCTAATGGGATTAATCGATTATTCCTCCCAAGTAAACCGCACTGACTGACCTCGTTGCACACTCACTCCGAAAAGGCAGTGCGCCTTTCCCAGCCCATCATTCCAGCCATCGGCATATTATCTGGTGCACAACTGTGCTTCCATGCGTCCCAAAAACACAATTAATTCATTTTTTGCCAGACGCGCCAGCCAGTTGCATTTGCATGGTATGGGGACATGATTTCCTTTCGTTCGGCGTCCCGGCGCGGCGACCCCGAAGGCGCATCAACGTGTACACGAGAGATAGGCACGGTATCACCATAAGGAAAATGGCATGTCCGCATTGCAGTTCAACTTTTCGATTTTACAACAGATGATGCGTTTATTAGAAACAGCGGTGTTCCAGTCGCCTCTGATTCTCATGCTGATCTTCACGTGTCTCGCTGGGCATTTCTCGCTGGCCACTGCGGCAGACATCTACGGTTATCGATTTGAAAACACGACAGTACAGGGATTAGATGAAACCGTTTCAGCCACGGCGACAGGGTCCGACAATGCCTTTGGCATATTTTTGAACGAAGCTTCACTCTTGCAGTTGAACGGCTCCACAACCGCGTCAAGTCAAGATGGTACAGGATACGGTGTCTATCTGCACAACAACTGCGTGCTATTCAATCTTGGATCGATAGCAGGCGAGTCCACTGCCGGGGAAGTGAATGGCGTATACCTCGGGGCCTCCTCAGCGTTCACGAACACCGGCTCGATAAGCGGTACATCATCTGCAGGCGATGCGTTCGGCGCACAGGTGTGGATTTCGTCGGGGGCAACGAACTCGGGCACGATAACAGGCACATCCACCTCCGGATTTGCATACGGCGTGAGTCTTGCTTCAGCAGCGACACTCACCAACACTGGTTCGATATCCGGCACCTCGTTTGTCGAATCGGGCTATGGTGCGATGCTCGACACCCAGTCCTCGGCAACGAACTCGGGCACGATAACAGGCACATCCACCATCGGATCGGCATACGGCATATCCCTTGGTGATCAATCGACGTTCATCAATTCGGGCACGCTGGCAGCCAGCGGAGATAAGGCATATGGCGCGGATCTTTCCAGCCTCTCGACGCTCACCAACACGGGCGTGATTACCGCCACATCCGACAGTTTAACTGCATACGGCGTAAATCTTAATACACTGGCGACGGTCATCAATTCCGGTACAGTGGCAGCCAGTTCGACCAGCTATTTCTCAAGGGGCGCACATGTTGACTTTTCTTCGACGCTCACCAACACGGGCATGATCACCTCCACATCCATCACCAGACCTGCATTCGGTGTGGTGCTTGATAATGATTCGAAGGTCATCAATTCCGGCACGGTGGCAGCCGTTTCGACCAAGGATGGTGCAGCTGGCGCGATTACTTCCGGCCTCTCGACGCTGACCAGCACGGGTACGATCACCGCCACAGGTGATTACGTGGCATATGGAGTGCAATTAGAAAAGGGCTCGACGTTCACCAATTCAGGCTTGGTCACTGCAACAAGCCCGAGAGCTGCCACCGGTGTGTACATAACCAACCCTTCTGGAGTTACTAGCAGCAACACCTTTATAAACACCGGCTCCATAAATGCCCAGGGTGGCACCAAATCCCAAGCAATATTGGCGCGCACGCACAGTTCTGTATATCTGGACACAGGGACACGTATTCTCAACGGCTCTGTCTCTGGCCAAAACGGCTTAGCCGATCTCATCATCCGGAGCGACAGCGACCTCGGCTTTACCCTCGACGGCAACTGGAAATCCGTCACCCACAGCGGAAGCGGCATCTGGTCACTCAACGGTGACAGCTCGGCCTCGGCGTCCACCCTGACCCTGAACGCCGGCTCCAAAACCACAATGTTCAGCGGGTCGCGCCTGACCTCGGCCACAATGGACATGAATTCCGGAGCGTCCCTGAACTTTGTGCCGAATTCGCTGGTGACGGTGACGGGCACGGCCACCCTGAACGGGGCCATCACTGTGGATCCTTTTGCCGACAGGCTTGGATCGGCCACCCTTCTCACCGCCGGGACCCTGAATACGGGTGCGGATTACTCCGCTTTTTTCACTGGCAACCCCAATTTTGCGGTGAACGTCACCACGACTACGGGCGCGGGCGGCTCCGTGAGCGTGTCCACCGCCTTCGCTCCGCAGGACGACGCGCCTTCCCTGGCGTCGACGACGATCCTTTCCTCCTCCCAGGCCTTCGCCGGCGTGGCCCAATCGCGCAACCTCGGCCTGCTCGCGGACATGGGCGACAGCGACGAGGACCGTGAGATCATGGTGGCGTCTATCGGCTCTCTGGACGGGCTGCTGAATCCCCGCAAGGAAGAGACTCCTTGGGGCATATACCTCCAGCCGGTGTACAGCTTCGGCTCGCGCAACGGCGATGCCTCAAGCAAGGGGTACAATTACGGCATGTACGGCCTGGAGGCGGGGATCGACCGCCGCATCGGGGACGACTGGGTGGTCGGGGCCATGGCCGGATACGGCTCCTCGCACATGGACTTCACCGGCTCGGACTGGGTGGCGAACGACAATGAAGACCAGCGGCTCTATACCGCCGGAGCCTATGTCGGCTATCGCGCGGGAGACTGGACCTTTGCCGACACCCTGAGCGTGACCTACGCCGACCACAAGTCAAAGCGCAAGGCCAGCGCCACGGACACAGCCACCGCCAAGTACGAGTCATGGCTGATCGCCAATGAATTCCTGGCCGTGTACCATTGGTCTCCGGCCGAGAACTGGCTGGTGACGCCCCGCGCCGGAGTGAACGTCACCCACCTTCACCGCCCCGGATTCTCTGAAAGCGGCTCGATCAACGCCCTCACCTACCAGACCTTGGACCAGTTTTTCTCCGAGGGGCTTGTGGCCGTCAACGTGCAGCGGACCTTCATGAAGGACGACCTGGCCGTGACTCCCTATGCAGGCCTGGGTGCTGTTCACTCCCTGACGGGCAACGACATCACGGTGAAACAGTACCTGACAACCACCTCCGCCGAGGTGACGACCAAGAACGACGACAGCCGATTCACCGGAGAGCTCGGCATGACCTTCAGCGCCGGAAGCACCAAGGTGACCCTGGGCTATGCCGGTGAATACAGCGCGTCCTCGGACAGTCACTCCGTGTTTGGGCAAATGCGCTGGGAGTTCTAGAGGGGCAGTTGCTGGCAGGTCCGATCCATTGCAAGACATGGCCCCCGGGAAGACCGTCTGGTCCTTCCGGGGGCTTTCTATTTGAGAGGCGAGATTATTTGGCCACCGTCACCTTGGGCTTGAGGGAGGCGGGCATGGCGTCGAGCATGGCCTGGGTGGGCACGTTCACCGGGATGAAGGGGGGCTGGCCCATGGTGTCGAGCACCATGAGGCCGCCATCGGGCGAGAAGAGGTAGCCGAGGAATGCCTCTGCGGCCTCTGGATTGGGCGCGTTGTTCAGCATGGTCACGCCGTAGGTGATGGAGGAGCCGATGCGATCGATGGTGGTGCCGGGCTTGGGGCCGGAGACCGTGACCTTGGCCCGCTTGTAGAACGGGTCGAGCGCCATGTCGCCCAGGTTGATGTGCCGGTCCAGGGGCACATAGTCCAGCCCGTGCTGCACGGCCACGGAGAGGTACTCGAAACCGTAGTCCAGCGTACCGTCCTTGAGCCGGGCCACCAGATCCTTGGCCTTGGCGTAGATGTTGGTGGAAGGCCGGTTGGCGATGATCGCGTCATACAGGCCGGGCTTGCCGTAGAACTGCTCGGCCAGTTGCAGCACCATCAGGCTGCGGTAGCCGCAGGGGTCCAGGTTGGGGTCGGTATGGCCCCAGGCCACGCCCTTGGTCTGAAGGATTTCGTACCAGTTCTGCGGGGAAATGGTGTCGCGCATCTTGCTGGTCTCGGTGTAGCAGAGCACGATCTGGTTGGAGGCGAACCGGGCGTTCCAGGCGGCGAATTTCGGGATCAGGGTCTTGTCGATGACCACATAATCTGCCGAGGCCATGATGTCTGCCGTCTCGCCGCCTTCGGCGATGAGTCGGGCCATCTTGGTGCTGCCGCCCGCCTTGGTCACGAAGGTGACCGCCGGATACTGGGTGTTGAACTCTTTGATCATCTTCTTGAGCGGCTCGGTCAGGCTGCCTGCGAGGTAGATGGTCAGCGTGCCCGCAGGCTCGGCCTTGGCAACGCTCGCCGGACCGAGCAGCATGGTCGCGGCCAGCAGGCCCAGGCAGGTCGATTTTAGGAAACGAAACAGCATGGCAATATCCTCCTCATGTCGGGTTTTTTGATTATGTCTCATAGAGCATGATCCTGGGAAGGGGTCAACGGGCAGTGTGTGCCGTCAGGTTTGACACCAGGGGCAGGAAAAAAAGGCCGGGCGGACCTCACGATCCGCCCGGCCTTGCCGTTTTATTGGAGTGGCGCGGCCTAGTTGGCCACGATGTTGACGAGCTTGTTGGGGATGACGATGACCTTGCGCACGGTGCTTCCCTCGATGAATTTGGCGACGTTCTCAAGGCCCAGGGCGATTGTTTCCACCTCGGCGGCAGGGGCGTTGTTCGGGGCCTCGAACTTGCCGCGCACCTTGCCGTTGACCTGGACCACCAGGGTGACCTCGTCCTTGACCAGGGCGCTTTCGTCAAAGGTCGGCCAGGACTGGGTGGCCAGGGTTTCAGCGTGGCCCATGGTCTGCCACAGCTCCTCGCACAGGTGCGGGGCCACGGGCGAGAGCAGGGTCACGGCGGTGGCAATGGCCGAGGCGAGAGCCTTTGGCTCGGTGTCGGCCAGTTCGTCCTTGAGGGCGTACATCTCGTTGACCAGCTCCATGACCGCGGCGATGGCCGTGTTGAACTGGAACTCGTTCTCGATGTCGCGGGTGACGCGGCGTACGGTATCGTGCTCCTTGAAGCGCAGCTGCCGGGCCGCGTCGGATTTAGGGGCGGCATGGGAGGTCGGGCGCACGGCATGGAGCCGGTCCTCCAGCTCCTCCACCAGCCGCCACAGACGGCTCAGGAAGCGGAACGCGCCCTCAATGCCCTGGTCGGACCATTCCAGCTCCTTGATCGGTGGCGAGGCAAAGAGGATGAACAGCCGGGTGGCGTCCGCGCCGTAGCGCTCGATCATGGAGTTGGGGTCCACCACGTTGCCCTTGGATTTGGACATCTTGCCGCCGTCTTTCAGCACCATGCCCTGGGTGAGCAGGTTGGCGAACGGCTCGCTCGCCTGGACAAACCCGGTGTCGCGCAGGGCCTTGGTGAAGAAGCGGGAGTACAGCAGGTGCAGGATGGCGTGCTCGATGCCGCCGATGTACTGGTCCACGTTCATCCAGTAGCCGGTGGCCTCCTGGCTGAAGGGGGCGTCCTCGTTGCGCGGGTCGCAGTAGCGCAGATAGTACCAGGAGGACTCGAAAAAGGTGTCAAAGGTGTCGGTCTCGCGCCGGGCGGGCTTGCCGCAGGCCGGGCAAACGCAGTTGACAAAGGAGTCCATGGTCGGCAGGGGCGACTTGCCGTCGCTTCTGACCTGGGCGTCCACGGGCAGGAGGATGGGCAGCTGGTCCTCGGGCACTGGCACCACGCCGCAGGCGTCGCAGTAGATGACCGGGATGGGCGCGCCCCAGAACCGCTGGCGCGAGACGTTCCAGTCGCGCAGCCGGTAGTTGACGGCCATGGTCCCCAGGCCGGATTTGTCCAGGTGTTCGACAATGGCCTTTTTGGCGGATTCGTTGTCCATGCCGTCAAAGTCGCCGGAATTCACCAGGATGCCGGGGTCGGCATAGGCGGCGGTCAGGTCTGCCTCGGCCAGCACCTCGCCCCTGGCGTGCAGGTCCGCCGGGTTGATGACCACCTTGAGCGGCAGCTCGTATTTGCGGGCAAACTCGAAATCGCGCTGGTCGTGGGCCGGGACGGCCATGACCGCGCCCGTGCCGTAGCCCATGAGCACGAAGTTGGCCACATAGATGGGCATGAGCGCGCCAGTGACCGGGTTGACGCAGTATTTGCCGGTGAAGACGCCTTCCTTCTCCAGGTCGTCCGCGCCGCGCTTGATGCGGTCCATGTTGCGGATGTTGGCCACAAAGGCGTCGACCTCCGCCTTGTCGGGCGCGTCGGCGGTCAGGATGTCCACCAGGGGATGCTCGGCGGCCACGGACATGAAGGTGGCGCCGAACAGGGTGTCGGGCCGGGTGGTGAAGACCGGGATGGTGTGGTCCATGTCCTTGACCTGGAAGGTCAGCTCCGCGCCGTAGCTGCGGCCTATCCAGTTGCGCTGCATGGTCAGCACGCGCTCGGGCCAGCCGCCTTCGAGGCTGTCCAGGTCGGCCAGCAGCTCGTCCGCGTAGTCGGTGATGCGCAGGAACCACTGCTCCATGTCCTTCTGCTCGACCTCGGAGTCGCAGCGCCAGCACTTGCCGTCCTCCACCTGCTCGTTGGCGAGCACGGTGTTGCAGTCCGGGCACCAGTTCTGGGGCGAGTGCTTGCGGTAGGCCAGCCCCTTTTCGAGAAATTTCAGGAAGAACTTCTGCTCCCACTTGTAGTACTCGGGGCGGCAGGACGCGATCTCGCGCCGCCAGTCATAAGAGTAGCCCAGCCGCTGGAGTTGTTCGCGCATCTCGGCGATGTTCTGATAGGTCCAGGCGGCGGGGTGGACGCCGTGCTTGATGGCCGCGTTTTCGGCGGGCAGGCCAAAGGCGTCCCAGCCCATGGGGTGCAGCACGTTGAAGCCCTGCATGGACTTGAAACGGGCCACCACGTCGCCGATGGAGTAGTTGCGCACGTGGCCCATGTGGATCTTGCCCGAGGGATAGGGGAACATCTCAAGCACATAGTACTTGGGCCTGGACGGATCAACCTCGACCTCGAAGCATCCGGACTCCTGCCAGATGCGCTGCCATTTCCGCTCGACTGCCTGGGGATCGTATTTGCCTAAGGCCATGGTCTGTTATCCTTTGGAGATTATGCTTTGCCGCTGGGCATGGTCCGGGCCACGCCGTCGAGGATGCCGTTGACAAACCCGCGCGACTTCTCGTCGCCAAAGAGCTTGGACAGCTCAATGGCCTCGTTGATGGCGGCCTTGACCGGGATGTCGGTGAACAGCATCTCGTAGAGGGAGAGGCGCAGGATGGACAGCTCAATGACCGCGATGCGGTCGAACTTCCAGTGCTGGGAGTGCTCGCCGATGGCCGCGTCGATGCGGGCGAGGTTCTTGTCCACGCCCAGGACCAGGGCGCGGGCGAACTCCCGCGCAGTCTCGGATTCCTGCTCCTCGACCATGGGGTTGCGCTCAAACGCGGTCCCTATGTCCACCGGGTTCTTGGGGTCGTCAAAGTGGGTGCCGTAGAGCACCTGAAAGGCCAGGGTGCGTCCCACCCTGCGGATGCCGGGCCGGTTGCCCTTTTTATTGCCTGACATGGGCTAGAGCTGTTCCAGGACGCGGATGGTCTCGAGCATGGCCGAAGCCGCCTCTACACCCTTGTTGCCGCCCTTGCTGCCCGCCCGCTCGATGGCCTGATCGAGCGAATCGCAGGTGAGCAGGCCAAACCCCATGGGCACGCCGGATTCCATGCTGGCCTGGGCCACGCCCTTGGCGCACTCGTTGCACACATAGTCGAAGTGGGGGGTGGCCCCGCGGATGACCGCGCCGAGCACGACCACGCCGTGGTAGTTGCCGGAGCGGGCCAGCTTCTGGGCGGCCAGGGGCAGCTCAAAGGCGCCGGGCAGCCGCACCAGGGTCAGGTTTTCCTCGCTGCCGCCGTGGCGCACCAGGTAATCGACCGCGCCGGAAATGAGGCGGTCGACGATGAAGTCGTTGAAGCGCGCGGCCACGATGGCCACCTTGAGGCCCTGCGCGTTGAGCTGTCCTTCGATGGTCTTCAGGGGCATGATGGTGTCTCCCGTGTGATGAAAATTGGTCTATGTACTATGTTACGCTTTGTCGTCTTCGTCAACGTGGAGAATGTGCTGCATCTTGTCGCGCTTGGTCTTGAGGTAGTTCCTGTTCAGCTCGCAGGCGCCCACCTCGATGGGCACGCGCTCGACCACCTTGAGGCCGTAGCCTTCAAGACCCACCATCTTCTTGGGATTGTTGGTCATCAGCCGCATGTTGGAGACGCCCAGCGCGCGCAGGATCTGCGCCCCGGTGCCATATTCGCGCAGGTCTGCGGGAAAGCCGAGTTTCACGTTGGCCTCCACGGTGTCGTAGCCCTGGTCCTGGAGGTGGTAGGCCCGGATCTTGTTGCCAAGGCCGATACCCCGGCCCTCCTGGCGCATGTAGACGAGCACGCCCTTGCCCTCGTTGTTGATCATGCACATGGCGTCCTGGAGCTGGGGGCCGCAGTCGCAGCGCACCGAGCCGAACACGTCGCCGGTCAGGCACTCGGAGTGGACGCGCACCAGGGTGGCATCGTCCGGGGTGATGTCGCCCTTGTAGAGCGCGATGTGGGTCTTGCCGTCGGTCTCGGAATAGAAGGCCGCGCTCTTGAAGTTGCCCCAGCGGGTGGGCAGGTTGGCCTCGGCCACCTTGGTCACCGAGTAGCCGCCGAACTTCATGCGGTAGGCGATCAGTTCGGCCACCGAGCATATCTTGAGGTTGTGCTTCTTGGCATAGATTTCGAGCTCGGGCATGCGGGCCATGGTCCCGTCCTCGTTCATGATCTCGCAGATGACTGCGGCGGGCTTGAACCCGGCCAGCCGGGCGATATCCGTGCCGCCCTCGGTCTGCCCGGCGCGCACCAGCACGCCGCCGTCCTTGGCCCGCAGGGGGAAGATGTGGCCCGGCGTGACGATGGAGTTCTCGTCGGCCCCGTCGGCCACGGCGGCCAGCACGGTGGTGGCGCGGTCCTTGGCCGAGATGCCGGTGGTCACGCCCTCGCGGGCCTCGATGGAAACCGTGAAGTTGGTGCCGAACCCGGACTCGTTCTTCTTGGTCATCAGCTCAAGGCCGAGGCTGTCGGCCATGGTGTTGCTCATGGGCAGGCAGATGAGTCCGCGGGCGTGGGTGGCCATGAAGTTGATGATCTCCGGGGTGACGGCCTCGGCAGCGCAGACGAGGTCGCCCTCGTTCTCGCGGTCCTCGTCGTCCACCATGATCACCATCTTGCCCTGGCGGATATCCTCAATGGCCTCTTCAAGGGTGCACAGTGCCATGTTCAAAGTACCTCGTTGTTCTATTTCCGGGCCGGGCAGCCGGGCAGGCCCGCTCCCCGCGCACGCGGAACCCCACTACTTATCGCAAATGGGTGCGCTGGGGAAGGGGAAAATTCCCAGGCAAAAAGTCAGTATTTCCAGTTTGATACAAAGATGGCGGGCGTGTTTCGAGGGCAGAGGACACGGTCGTGCGGCGCGTTCGCCCTGGATACGGCCTGGGATGCGGGCTCAATGCGGCCCGCATGCAGGCGGGCCGGTCAGGCCCGGCTGGCGCAGAACGGGTCGGCCCTGTGCGCGCGGCAGAACGGTCCGGGCGGGCAGGCCGGGCAGTCGCGGGCTGCGGCCAGCCGGTCGAGGAGCGCGGCCTGCCGGTCTGACAGGGCCGAGGCGTCCAGGCTGCGCCCGGCGTCGAACACGCCGACCATGTCCTCGACCACGGTCTCGCTGTGGGCGTTGACGTGCCAGTCGAGGATGTTCATGAAGTCCGCGTCCTCGCGGTCGCGATAGCGCCAGCCGCCGCACCGGGCCGTGACCAGCCGCCGTGAGACGCAGACACACAGCGGGTCCACGTTGCCGGGCCGGATCACGTCGCCCATCCCCGGCCTGGGGATGCTCGGCGCGTCAAGGGCGAGCTGGGTGTCGATGCGGCCTATGATCAGCTCGGTGTCGAAGTGTTTCAGGTAGAGGCGCAGGGCCTGGGCCTTGAGCGCGTTGTCGTCGTCGAGATAGATGAGCTTGTCGCCCTGGGCCAGGTTGGTGAGCAGGGCGCGGATGCCGTTGCCGCCGTTGCGGTCGGCGGGCAGGTTCAGGCCGCGCACGGTGTAGACCGAGCGCGGGCAAAGACCCCGGACGCCGTCGAAGCCGATGAGGATTTCCACCTGCCCGGTTTCCAGTCCGGCGAAGCGGGCGGCCTGTTCCACCGAGTCCACTGCCTTGCGCAGCGCCTTTGGCCGGTTGCCCGTGGTGGGCATGATGACTGAAAAGAGGATATCGCCGTCCCTGGCCATACGCCTGCTCCCTCCCCGCGTCCCTGCGGGTTTGCAAGGGTCTCCCAACCCCGGATTTCCTATGCGGCCCAGCCGGTTTCACCCAGCTGGTCTTCTTGTGTATCGGCTCAGATCCGGGGAAGCTTTAGGGAACAATGCGGGAAGAGAGACAATTTGTCCGGGCGTTGGCCGGGCAGTCCTCAAAAGCCGTGTTCGCGCAGATAGTCCATGGTGATGGCGGATTTTTGGCCGCTGGCCGCGTCGGGCTGGCGATCCGACTGACGGTCGGTCCAGGGGGCGACCATGCGCTCCACGTATTTGCCGATGATGTCGGTCTCCATATTCACGCGTCTGCCTGGGGTCCAGCCCGCGATGGTGGTGGCCTCTTGCGTCTTGGGGATGATGTTGACTTCGAGCCAGTCCGGCCCGCAGTCGTTGACCGTCAGGCTGATGCCGTCAAGGGCCACGGACCCCTTGGGGATGACATGCCGTCCCTGGGCCAGGGGAAAGGTCAGGCGGTAGATGCGCGATTCTCCTGCCGGGCGCACCCCGGCCACCTCGGCCAGGCAGTCCACGTGTCCGGCCACGATGTGGCCGCCGAAGCGGTCACCCATGGCCATGGCCCGTTCCAGGTTGACCTGCGAGCCGACCTTGAGCGCGCCCAGGCTGGTGACGGACAGGGTCTCGCGGCTGGCGTAGGCCGTGAACCAGCCGTTGCCAAAGGTCTCCACGGTCAGGCAGGTGCCGTTGACCGCGATGGATTCGCCCGCCTCGATATCGGACAGGGGGAAGAGGGCGCGGATGCGTAGCCGCGTCTCCGCGCCGCGTGCGTCCGCCGCCTCGACGCGGCCCATGCCCATGATCAGACCTGTAAACATGGCCTCTCCTTGCTGATGCGTTGTTGCCCGTGGTTGTAGCAGGCAGGCGGGGCGGTGTAAATCAGAGCGGTCAGCCCCTGGCGTCGGGATCGGTGAAGAGGTAGGCCGCGCCCATGTCGACCAGGGCGTCATGGAGCCGTTGCCGGTCAATGTCCTGGCTGAAGACGATGGCCGAGTGCAGGATATCCTCAAAGGCGCTCCCAAACACGGAGGCGGCTGCTTCAAGGTCGCTCACGCGCAGGCGTGGGCCAAGGGTTTCGAGGAACCCGACCATGCGCTTGAGGTGCGCCGTTTCCTCGGCTTCCTGGAAACGGCGCATGTCGTCGTCGGTGTAGCGCATGGCGAGCATCGTGCGCAGCAGGCCCGGCGGCTGGGTGTGGCTGGCATGGCCCGCCGCCACGGCCAGGCGCAGGATCTCCCGGCCCGTTGCCCCGTCCCTGACAGCGGCCTCCAGCTTGCCGAAGATGGTGTCGATCTCGGCGGTGTGTTCGCCGAGGATTTCCATGAGCAGATCCTTCTTGTCTTTGAAATAGGCGTAGAAGGTGCCCACCGAGACCCCGGCGTCACGGGCGATGGCCTTGGCGTTGGTCCCGTCGAACCCGTGTGTGTCGAAGAGGCGCATGGCCGCGTCCATGAGACGCCTGCGTTTTTCCATGCTGCGCGCCTGTTGGGGGGTTCTGGTGGCTTTGTCGTTATTCATGTGTCCTCCACCGCCCATGCTACCCGGAGGAGGGTCGTCCATCAACCCTTTCGGAGGATCGCCGCATGGCTCAACCTGACTGAAGGCCCGTCTTCGCGGGAAAGACCGGCCTTGGCCGCGGCAGCGAGCTCCCTGTCGAAATGCTCCTGTCTGACGTGAAACATCGGCTCGATGAGAAGCAGGGCCGAACCGGACCGCAGGCACTGGCTCATCCGGCTGAAAAAATGGATGATGTCCGGCGTTTCGTGGGCCATGTTGAAGGCGAGGGCGAAATCGCAGGCAGGCAACACCCCGATGTCGTCGGCCTCGCATTTCCAGGTTTCGACGATGGAATGCAGCCGGGCTTGTTCCGCCCGCTTCTCAACCATTGCCAGGGCCTCCGGCTGGACATCCACGGCCACGACCCGTCCTGACGGCCCGACCATCCGGGCCATGGCAAGGGTGAAGAGGCCGGTGCCGCACCCCGAATCGACCACGGTCATGCCGGGGCTGACAAATCCTCCCAGCAGCCTGTCCGGGGGGTGAAGCCACCGCCTGACGGGATTGTCGATGATCCAATGGTTGCGCAAGTTAAAGACGTGGTCGCCCTGGTTGCGGAACAGATAGTTCATGGTTCCTCCTGAATGTTTGAATATGAATACGACCTCAAGTTCATATTGTCAATCCCCAAGAGCGATGATGGCAATGATGGCAAGGACAACTGGAGAAGACAGGCGGTTGCGCGCCAGGATGTGACAGGGCCGGAGTTGTCGGCAGGAGCAAGTATATGGTGAAGCCGCTGTCAGCAATCTCTGGGAAGCCGTGCGGCGCAATGTGGGACAGGGGGGCGTCGCGTGGGAGGGAAAGCGGCCTTGCGGCCGATAGTCTGGAGGGGCTATCTGGGCCGCAGGGTGAGCATGATGTCGCTCCCCGAGGGGTGCATGTCGATGATGCGGTAGTTGAGGGTCTGGGCCATGGTCACGCCCTGGCGGCCCGAATAGGCCGAGGGCGCGCCCTCGTCGCCCAGGATGCGCGGGGCCACGAAGTGGACGATCTCGTCGCCCAGCCCCTGGCCGACAAACTGCATGGCCAGTTGGCCGCCGCCCTCGCACAGGGTGGTGTGGCAGCCCAGGTCGTAGCGCAGCCGCTCCAGGCCCAGGGACAGGTTCAGCCCGCCCGGCGGGCCCGGCAGGGGCCAGACGCTGGTGCCGCCCTCGCGCAGCCTGTCCGCCTCCTGGCTGCGTGCGCTCGTGTCGGTGGTCATGAAGATGGTGCGCTCGGGCCGGGTGCGGGTCAGGACATGCCGGGCCGGATCGTCGGGCAGACGCGAGGTGATGACCACGCCGTAGGGCTGGACAAACCCGTCGGGCAAGGTCGTGAGGCGGCAGGTCAGACTGGGGTCGTCGGCACGGAAGGTGGAGCCGCCCACGATGATGGCGTCCACCCGACTGCGCAGCGCGTGGACCCTGGCAAAGGACTCGGCGCAGGAGACCGGCTCGGGCCTGCGCAGGCGCGAGGCGATCTTGCCGTCCAGGGTGGCGGCCATCTTGATGATGTTGAACGTGGAGTGGGAGTTCTGCCAGACCAGGAAATCCGCGATCAGGTCGCGGCACTCGGATTCGAGCGCGCCCACCTCGACCTCGATGCCTGCCGCGGTCAGTCGCTCAATGCCCCCTGCGGCCACCGGGTTGGGGTCGCGGGTGCCGACCACGACCCGTGCCACGCCCTCCTCGATGAGGGCCTGGGTGCAGGGCGGGGTCTTGCCGTGGTGGTTGCACGGCTCCAGGGTGACGAACATGGTCAGACCCCTGGGGGTCACGCCCTTGCTGCGGGCGTCCACCAGACATTCGCGCTCGGCGTGCAGCCCTCCGTAGCGCATGTGCCAGCCCTCGGCCACGATCCGGTCGCCGTCAACCAGGACCGCGCCCACGCACGGGTTGGGCGCCACCGCGCCGCGCCCCAGGCGGGCCAGCTCGATGGCGCGGGCCATGGGGGTGGGGCTAGCTGAAGTCGCCTTCCATGAACACATAGTTCACTCCGGCCTCTTCGAGCATCTGCTCGGAAAGTTCGTCGGGATAGTTCTGGGAGAAATAGATGTTCCTGACCTCGCAGTTGATGAGCATCTTGGTGCACAGGATGCAGGGCTTGGTGGTGCAGTAGATGTCGCAGCCGGTCAGGTCGAGGTGGTGGGTGGCGGCCTGGATGATGACGTTCTGCTCGGCATGCAGACCCCGGCACAGCTCATGCCGCTCGCCCGAGGGGATTTTCAGCTTGTCGCGGATGCAGCCGACCTCCTCGCAGTGGGCGATGTTGGTGGGCACGCCGTTGTAGCCGGTGGCCAGGATGCGCTTGCCGCGCACGGCGATGGCCCCCACGGCGCGGCGGGTGCAGGTGGAACGCTGGGCCACCAGATGGGCGATGCGCATGAAGTATTCGGGCCAGGGCAGTCTGTCGGGCATGTTTCCTCCGGTGGCGTCTGGCGTGATGTCCGGCACGGGTTCCGGCATGGTGTCGGGCCTTGTCGGCCATGATGACGGAAGCGGCGGCCAGCACAGTGCCGTGCCGTGAACAGAAAGCACCCCCTATCACGTCTCTTCCTGAAAGGAAATGAGCATATGGCCAGGGTCACCAGCCTGCGAGGCAGCTGCCAAGCATGCACATCGCGTGCAACTAATTGCGCACATTTTGTGCAAATCGATTCCGATCAAAAAATGGCCATACGTATAGAACGCTGAAATCACGAACTTTACATGGTTGGCACGGGGTATGCTTGGTTTTGGTCAGAAACCGACGTTTTCTCCTTTCCCCTGATTGCATATAACCATTTGGAGGCTTTAATGACCAAGAAGAACATCACCACCACTGTCATGGCTGCGGCCCTGATCCTGGCCCTGTCGTCCTGGGCCATTGCCGGTCCCGGTTCCGGGCGCGGCGGCTGCGGCGGACAGGGCTGGGGGCAGACCCCCTATGCCCAGCTCTCGCCGGAGAAACAGGCAGCTGCAGAGGCGATTGTCGCCAAGTATGACGGCCAGATCGACGAAGCCCGCGACGCCCTGTGGACCAAGCACGCCACCATGCAGGCCCTGATCAACGGCGGCAAGGCCGACGAGAAGAAGCTCGGAGCCCTGGTCAGCGAGATCCGCGTCCTGCGCGACAAGATGGGCGAGCTGCGCGCGTCCATGAATGACGAGCTGGTCAAGGAGACCGGTATCATGCCCCGCGCTGGCCGCTGCGGCCGCAGCTTTGGTCCTGACTGCGGCTCCGGCTATGGCTGCGGGCAGGGCATGCAGGATGGTCCCCGCTACGGCCAGGGCTTTGGCGGACCGGGACGCTCCTAGCTCCGATTTCCGGATAAACGCGGAACACCAGGACGGGCGGAGCGGTCATTCATCGGGAATGCCGCTCCGTTTCCCGCGTGTCGGGGAGTGCTCCGGTACGCCCGTTTTATCGTCCGTCCCGCTGTCCGCATGGTCGTCCCGACTTGAGGTTTCGCGCCGGGCGGAATAATGCTACACCGCTGTGCGTGTCCGGGCGAACCCAGGCAGCCGGTCAGGGCCGCGAACCATGTTTTCAAAACCCCCGCAGCGGCGTAGACAACCACCGGGGAGCAGGCGCGTCGATGGAAGTACACTCCATAGGGAAAGAAAAAGGCCCGCTGGTGGCCCTGGTCCTGGCGCTCATCGTGCTGGGGCTGGGCAGCCTCTACCTGACGTGGCGGTCCATCGCGCATCAGCGCGAGATCGTCGAGGGGCACATCGTCATGACCGGCGGCTCCATCCTGCGCGGGGTGGACAACAACCTCTCGCGCATCGCCCGCTCCATGCGCGTCAACCCGCTCATTTCCCCGATCTTTCCTTCCATGGCCGAGGATCTCTTCCAGGAGCTTTCCAAGTCCGACGACATCGTCTTCATCTCCCTGTGCGATGCCGAGGGCAAACCGCTGGCCTCGTCGGACAAGGAGGCGGGTTTCCCGGTCGTGGCCCTGCCCGACATGGTCACCCGCGACCTGGAGCCGGGCCGGGCCTTTCACGCCATGGCCGAGGTGGACAAGAAGGCTGTGCTCATCTCCGGCCTGCGCGTCCGGGCCACCACCGCCCTGCTGGCGCGAGGGGAGCCCATCCCCAGTCGGCGACAAGGGCGAGGCGCGGGGTCTGGCGCAGGGTCTGGCGCAGGGCCGGGCATGGGGCACGGCATGATGGAGCCGGGCATGCCCCCTGATCCGGCCCTGGACCTGCCTCCGGGTTTCGAGGTTCCGCCCGTGTATCTGCTGGTGGGGCTCAATGCCGAGAAGCATCTGGCCCAGTTCCGCCAGTACCGCCGCGCGGCCACCTATCAGACGGGCTATGTTTTCCTGGCCGCCGTGGTCCTGTGGTCCCTGGCCTTTGCCTATCTCAGGCGCAAGGGCGAGGGGCGCAAGCTGGTGCGCCTTGAGCGGTTTCAGAGCAAGCTGCTCGACAACATGCCCGACGGTCTGGTCACCCTGTCCGAGAGCGGCGAGATCATGGCCGCCAACCATTCGGCCAAGAAGCTGCTCGCCCCCAAGGGTGCGCAGGGCGCGCCGGAGATCATCGGCGTCAACTGGGGCGATTACCCCTTTGCCCGCCGGGCTGGCGAAACCGCGAGCACCGCGTCCTACAACTGGGAGCAGTTCGACTACCAGGGCCGCCAGCTGGAAATCCTGTCGCTCTCCTTTCAGGGATTGGATGAGGACGCCGCGCCAGAGTTGGGCCAGCGGCTGATGCTCATCCGCGACCGCACCCAGATACGCTCCCTGGAGGAAGACCTGAACGAGGCCAAGCGGCTGGCCGCCATCGGCTCCCTGGCCGCAGGCGTGGCCCACGAGGTGCGCAATCCCTTGAGCTCCCTGCGCGGGTTTGCCCAGCTTTTCGCGTCCAAGCTCAAGGACCAGCCCCCGCTGGACCAGTATGCGGCCACCATGGTCCAGGAGGCGGACCGGCTCAACCGCGTGGTCACGGACCTGCTCTACCTGGCCAAGCCCCGGCGGCTTGATCCTGTGGAAACAGATCTGGCCGAGGTGGGCGAATCCCTGCGCCAGCTCATGCGCTTCGACTTC
Source organism: Pseudodesulfovibrio aespoeensis Aspo-2 (assembly GCF_000176915.2). NCBI lineage: Bacteria > Pseudomonadati > Thermodesulfobacteriota > Desulfovibrionia > Desulfovibrionales > Desulfovibrionaceae > Pseudodesulfovibrio > Pseudodesulfovibrio aespoeensis. Next base: position 3,045,812 of record NC_014844.1, on the reverse strand, counting down.
AAGAACAAGCAGATCGAGCCGGTGTTCGATTTTGCCCAGCCCACGGTCTATGCCGACCAGGACGCGCTCAGGCAGGTGCTGCTCAATCTCATTTCCAACAGTCTGGACGCCATCGTTGCCTGCGAGGAGTGCCACAAGCCCGGTCATGTCTGCCTGACGAGCGAACGGGTGGAGGGCGGCGTGTGCATCGTGGTGGCCGACGACGGGCCGGGCATGGACCCGGACATGAGCGACGACGTGTTCAAGCCCTTTGTCACCGGCAAGAAGACCGGCACCGGCCTGGGGCTGGCCATCGTCCAGAACATCATGCGCGCCCACCGGGGCAAGGCGGTCCTGGACTCCCGGCCCGACGAGGGCGTCCGGGTGCGGCTCTTTTTCCCGGACGGGCCCGACGGGAGCAGGGACGGGAGCACGAACGGGAGCACGAACGGGAGCGGGACCGGGACCGGGAACGGCCCGGAACCCGCGGACGATCCGGCGCGCGAGGCGTGACGGATCAGGGCGGACAGGGTATCAATGTGACAAGACGGCGCAGCAGCCCCTGGCTGACAGGAATGCGCGCCGCCGGAGGATGAATGATAGAAGATCGCGTGGTACTCGTGGTTGACGACGAACCGGGTCACCGGCTCATGGTCCGGGCGGTTCTTGAGGACGACGGCTGGACCGTGCTGGAAGCGTCGTCGGGCGAACGCGCCCTGACCGTGCTGGCCGAGTCCGCCGAGTCCGGCACTGTACCCGATGTGGCCCTGGTGGACATGAAGATGCCCGGCATGGACGGCATGCAACTGCTCAAGGAGTTGCAGATGCGCCGCCAGGGCATGCCCGTGGTCCTGCTGACCGCCTTTGGCAGCGTGGGCAGCGCGGTGGACGCCATGAAGCGCGGGGCCTTCGACTACCTGACCAAGCCAGCGGACAACGACGAGCTGACCGTGGTCCTGGGCAAGGCGTTCGAGTACCACAAGCTGGTCCGGGAGAATGTCCGGCTCAAAGCCGAGGTGGGCGGCGATTTGAATTTCATCGGGGCCAGTCCCGGCGTGGAGAGGGTGCGCGACCTCATCGCCCAGGCCGGGCCGAGCGAGGCCACGGTGCTCATCCTGGGTCAGTCCGGCACGGGCAAGGAGCTGGTGGCCGAGGGGCTGCACCGGGCCAGCAACCGCGCCTCGCGCCCGCTGATCAAGGTCAACTGCGCGGCCCTGCCAGACGACCTGCTGGAGAGCGAGCTGTTCGGCTACGAGAAGGGCGCTTTCACCGGGGCGGTCAAGGACAAGCCGGGCCGTTTCCAGCTGGCCGACGGCGGCACGCTCTTTCTCGACGAGATCGGCGAGATGCCGGGCGCGCTCCAGGCCAAGCTCCTGCGCGTGCTCCAGGAGAAGACCATCGAGCCGCTCGGCTCTGTGCGGACCATCAAGGTGGACACCCGGATCATCGCGGCCACCAACCGCGACCTCAAGCGCGAGGTGGAGGCGGGCCGCTTCCGCGAGGATCTCTATTACCGGCTGGCGGTCCTGGAAATCCGCATCCCGCCCCTGTGCGAGCGCAAGGAGGACCTGCCGCTTCTGGTCAGCTTCCTCATGCGCAAGCTGGGCAACAAGAACAACAAGATCATCCGCACCGTGACCCCGGCCTTTCTGGACGCCCTGTCCGGCTACGACTGGCCCGGCAACGTGCGCGAGCTGGAGAACGTGCTGGAGCGCGCCCTGATTCTCTCGCGCTCGGACGCGCTGGGGCCGGACCTGCTGCCGCCCCAGGTGTCGGGCGCACGCGAGGCCGCAGTGGACCTGGGGCCGGGTTTCAGCCACGCCATGACCTCCCCGGCCTCGCTGGAAGAGGCGGAAAAGCTCGCCATCCTGCGCGCCCTGGAGGAGAACGGCAATCACCGCGAGCGCACGGCGGACGCCCTGGGCATCAGCCGCCGCACCCTGCAATACAAGCTCAAGAAGTTCGGCCTGACCCGCCGCTGAGCCGGGCCGGGAGCATTGGGAACATGCAAAAACTGACTGTCGAGACCTTTGTCCTCGGCCCGGACGAGACCAACTGCTACCTGCTTTCGGCAGGCGGCGAGGCCGTGGTCATCGACGCGGGCGTGGACCCTGCGCGGCTGGCGGCGCGCATCGAGGAGCAGGAGCTTGCCCTGCGCGGTGTCTATCTGACCCATTTCCACATAGACCATGCGGGCGGAGCGGGCGAACTGCGCGAACGCTTCGGCGCGCCGGTTTACGTCAGCCCGCTCGACGATTTTCTCAAGGACATCTCCCTTGAGGCGGGCGGGGTGCGCGAACTGGCGCAGTATCTGGATTTTCCCTCTGAGCCGTTGGGGCCGGGGCGGCGCACCGTGCTCGGCCAGCCCATGGTGGTGCTGGACACGCCGGGCCACACGCCGGGCAGCCTCTCCTTCTTCTTTCCGGCAGCCGGGTGCGTCTTTGTGGGCGATCTGCTCTTCATGATCGCCGTGGGCCGGACCGATCTGCCGCGCGGCAGCGGGCCGGAGCTGATCGGCTCCATCCGCTCGCGCATCTTCATCCTGCCCGACGACACCCGCGTCTATTCGGGTCATGGCCCCATGACCACGGTCGTCCATGAAAAGAAGTACAACCCCCATTTCGTCCTTTGAGCCCTGTCCGGGAATCGGCCCCCGCCGTCCGGGAATCCGGCCCGTCAATTGACACGGGTGGCCGAACCCCGTACTCCTGCGTCCCAGGAAACCATACGGAGGAAACGTCATGCGTGAGAAAGTCATGAAGGTGCTGGACAAGGTCCGCCCCGCGCTCCAGGGCGACGGCGGCGATGTGGAACTGGTGGACATCACGGACAAGGGCATCGTCCAGGTGCGCCTGACCGGAGCCTGCAAGGGCTGCCCCATGTCCCAGATGACCCTGAAAAACGGCATCGAGCGGATCATTCTGAAGGAAATTCCCGAAATCAAGGGCGTCGAAGCGGTCAGCTAACCGCCCGGATCAAGGGTGCCGCGTCCCATATCAGGGGCGGCACTGAATCGAGTTCACCTGCAAGGAGACCATGCCCATGGGCAAGATCGTATCCCGGTTCGCACCGAGCCCCACGGGATTTCTGCATATTGGCGGCGCGCGCACCGCGCTGTTTTCCTGGCTGCTGGCCCGCTCCAAGGGCGGCGAGTTCCGCCTGCGCATCGAGGACACCGACCGTGAGCGGTCCACGGACGAGGCCACCAGGGCCATCATCGACTCCATGCGCTGGCTCGGCCTCGATCACGACGGCGAGATCGTCCACCAGTCGGCCAGGGCTGACCGCCACAACGAGGTCATCGACCAGATGATCGCGGCGGGCCACGCCTATTACTGTCAATGTTCCAAGGAAGACGTGGACGCCATGCGCGAAAAGGCCATGGCCGAGGGGGGCAAGCCCAAGTACGACGGCACCTGCCGCGACAGGGGGCTGACCAGCGGCGTGGTCCGGCTCAAGGCCCCGCAAGCGGGGGCCACGGCCTTCAGGGACATGGTCAAGGGGCCCATCGTGGTGGCGAACGCCGAGATGGACGACATGATCCTGCGCCGCACGGACGGCTCGCCCACCTACAACCTGGCCGTGGTGGTGGACGACCATGACATGGGCGTGACCTCGGTCCTGCGCGGCGACGACCACGTCAACAACACCCCGCGCCAGATCCTCATCTATCAGGCCATGAACTGGGACGTGCCCGAGTTCGGCCATGTGCCCATGATCCTCGGCCCGGACAAGAAGAAGCTCTCCAAGCGCCACGGCGCGCTCTCGGTCATGGAGTACGAGAAGATGGGCTACCTGCCCGAGGCCGTGTGCAACTACCTGGCCCGGCTGGGCTGGTCCTCGGGCGACCAGGAGCTGTTCACCATGGACGAGATGCAGGCCCTCTTCAACCCGGACAACCTCGGCGCGTCGCCCTCGGTCTTTGACCTGACCAAATTCGAGTGGGTCAACGGCCAGTACATGCAAAAGGCTGATCCGGACCGGCTGGCCGGGATGCTTTGCGATTTTCTGGCCCGCGAGGTGGGCGAGGAGGAGGCTGCGAAAGTGGACCGGGCGACCTTTGCCAGGATCGCGCCCCTGCTCCAGCCCAGGGCCAAATCCGTGGTGCACATGCTGGAGCAGGCCCGCCCCTTCATCGTGGACGCCCAGTTCCTGCACTACGACGAGACTGCGGTGCAGCAGCACCTGACCGCTGAGACCAAGCCCCTGCTCGAAGAGATCGCCGGGCGCATGGAAGGGCTCGGCGAGTTCACCGAGCCGTCCCTTGAGGCGTTGCACAAGCAGTTCATCGAGGACCACGGCATCAAGTTCAAGGCCATTGCCCAACCCATCCGCGTGGCCATCATAGGCACGACCCAGTCGCCCGGCCTGTTCGAGACCATGGCCGTGCTCGGCAGGGAGCAGACCCTGGCCCGGCTCAGACGGGCCGTCAGCCTGTAGCCCCGCCGCCCCGCAAAGAGATTTGAGCGCCCCCACCGGAATTCATTCCGGCGGGGGCTTTTTGCGTCTGGAGGCACGCCGGACGGCCACACGCGGCAGCGCCCGACGCGAGAACGGCCCGGAATCGCTTCCGGGCCGCTTGGTTTGGGTCCGTGTTCCGCGTGGGCGGGCACGGCAGGTACGGTGTGTTACGAGATCATGCGTTTGACTGGCGAGCTGAGCTTGGCCAGGAGCTGTTTTCTGGTCAGCGGACCGGGCGCGACACCCGAGGCATCCGCTTCAAGGTAATCGTAGTAGCTTGCGGGGCGGAAGGCGGCCAGGTAGATGACCCGGACCGAGTCTTGGTCGATGAGCGTGGCGCCGGGGAACTTCACCTTGGCCTCGGCCAGGTGCTTATCGGCCAGTTCGAGCATGGCGTCCCTGTCGCCGAAGTTCATGGTGCCGGTGGGGCAGGCCTGGACGCAGGACGGGAGCATGCCCGCCTTGACGCGGTCCAGGCACATGTCGCACTTGACCACGGCCTTGGTCTCCGGGTCCACGCGCGGGATGTCGTAGGGACAGCTCATGCGCAGGGCCTCGCCATCCTCTTTGGCGGTCAGGTCGGTGTAGACCACGGCCCCGGTGGCCGGATCGTGGATGATGGACGCCGGGTTCGTCGGAACCGTGGCGCACGGCGGCTCGATGCAGTGGCGGCACTGCTCTGGGAAGAACAGCCACCGCAGCTTGCCGTCAACTTCCACCTCGGAGAAGCGGACGACGCGTATGGTCTTGGACGAGAGGTCCTTGGGGTTCTGGTAGGAGCCCCAGTTGACGGTCTTCTCAGCCGGGAGTTTCTTCCATTGCTTGCACGCCACCTGACAGCCGCGGCACGCCGTGCACAGGGTCAGATCGACGAAGAAGGTCTTTCCATTCATTGCGTTCTCCTTACAGCTTGCGGACGTTGGCCACAAAGACCTTGGTCTCTGGGATGCCGGTGTTGGGGTCGCCCACCGACGGGGTCAGCAGGTTGGCCGAATCGCCGCCGCTGCCGTCGTGGGGCATCTGCCAGCCGAAGTGCCAGGGCAGGCCGATCTGGTGGATGGTCTTGCCCATGACCGTCAGCGGGCGCAACCGTTTGGTGACCATGGCCACGGCCCAAATGCTGCCGCGGATGCTCTCGACCGTCACTTTTTCTCCGTTTTCGATGCCCTTTTCCTTGGCCAGCTCCTCGCTCATTTCCACGAAGATCTGGGGCATGGCCTCCAGCAGCCACGGCGTGTGCCGGGTCATGTGTCCAGTCTGCCAATGTTCGGTGACCCGGAAGGTGGTGGCCACCAGGGGGTATTTGGGGTCGGCCACGGCCAGGGCCTCATGGGCAAAGCGCAGGACTGCGGGGTTGTTCAGTTCCTTGGAGAAGCTGTGGCTCTTGAAGGGCGTCTCCATGGGTTCGTAGTGTTCCGGGAAGGGACCGTCCTCGCGGCCTGGGCCGTAAAGCTGGCCAAGGCCCCCGGCCTGCATGATGAAGGCGTACTTTTCGCCCGGTGCCCAGCCGCCGTCGGGCACGTCACCGATCCATTTCTCGCCGTTCCACTGGACCACGGCCTTTTGCGGGGCATACGGCTTGCCGGTACTGTCGCAGGAGGCGCGGTTGTAGAGGACGCGCCGGTTCACCGGCCAGCACCAGGCCCAGTTGGGGAACAGGCCGATGTTCTCCTGTTCGGCGGTCTGCTCCTTGCTTCTGCGCGCGGCCATGTTGCCGCTCTCGGTGTAGGAGTTGCAGTAGAGCCAGTTGCCCGAAGAGGTCGAGCCATCGTCCTGGAGCAGGGCAAAGCTCGGCACCAGGGTCCCCTTCTTGTACGTCGTGTCCTTGATGGTCACGTCGCGGGTGAAGTAGCCGTTGATCAGCTTGGCCACCTTGTGCGCGTCAAAGCCGTGGCCCTGTTTCCACATGTCCACGGACAGGTTTTTGATCGGCTCGGGGAGCGCGCCGCCCTCCTTGACGTAGAGGGCGCGGATCACGTCATAGAGCTCGGTCATGATGTGGCCGTCGGTCTTGGATTCGCCGCGGGGGTCGGGTCCCTGATAGCGCCACTGCATCCAGCGGCCCGAGTTGATGATGGAGCCTTCCTTTTCGATGGACACGGCGCAGGGCAGGAAGAAGACCTCGGTCTTGATCTTCTTGGGATCCTGGCCCGGACCGCGCCAGAATGAGCCGGTCTCGTTGTCGAAGATGTTGACGTTGACCATCCAGTCGAGGTTGGCCATGGCCTTCCTGTTCTTGCCCGCATTGGCACCGCCGCAGGCCGGATTCATGCCCCAGGCAAAGAACCCCTTGAACTCGCTTTTGGACATGGCGTCAAAGAGCTGGAGCCAGGTGTAGGTCTTGCCGTCCTCGGCCTTGGGCAGCCAGGCGTAGGACTGCTCCGCCGTGGCGTCCGGGTACATGGCCGTGAGGAAGCTCGCCATGTATTTGGGGAAGTTCTGCCACCAAGCCGCGCTCTTGGGATCCTTGGCCCCGTCGAGGTGCGGCTGGGTCTTGGCCGCCACATACGCCTGGTAGGAGTCGAGACCCGCATTGGGGGTGGCCAGGTAGCCGGGCAGGAGGTGCCACAACAGGGCGTGGTCCGTGGACCCCTGGACATTGGATTCGCCGCGCATGGCGTTGACGCCGCCCCCGGCCACGCCGATGTTGCCCAGAAGCAGCTGGACCATGGCCATGGTGCGGATGTACTGCACGCCCACGGTGTGTTGGGTCCAGCCCATGGCGTACATGATGGTCCCGGCCTTGTCCGGCTTGCCCGTGGCCGAGAAGAGCTTGTAGAATTCGAGCAGGCTCGCCTTGTCCGCGCCGGAAACGGAGGAGACCGTGTCCAGGTCGTAGCGCTCGTAGTGTTTTTTGAGCAGGTTGATGACGCACCGGGGATGCTTGAGAGTGAGGTCTTTCCTCGGCAGTCCTTCCGCGTCCTTGTCAAAGGCCCACAGGGACTTGTTGTAGGAGCCTGCGTAGTCCTTGTCGTCGCCGTTGCGGGTGAACCCGGTGAACAGGCCGTCCTCAAAGCCAAACTTTTCGCCCACGAGGGTCGGGGCGTTGGTGTGGGTCAGCACGTAATCCTTCTGGATCAGGTCGTTGTCGAGGATGTACTTGATGAGCCCGCCGAGGATGGCGATATCGGTGCCCGCGCGGATATGGCAGTGGAGGTCCGCCCTGGACGAGGTGCGGGTGAAGCGCGGGTCGAGGTTGATGAGCTTGGCGCCCTTGCGCATGGCCTTGGTCACCCACTTGAAGGAAATGGGGTGGTTCTCGGCCGCGTTGCTGCCCATGACCAGGACGCAGTCACTATTGGCGATGTCGTTCCAGTGGTTAGTCATGGCCCCGCGGCCAAAGCTCTCGGCCAGGGCCGGCACGGTGGAGCTGTGGCAGATGCGGGCCTGGTGCTCGACGTAGACCAGTCCGAGGGAGCGCAGGATCGCCTGATAGGCCCAACATTCCTCGTTGTCGATGGCAGCGGAGCCGACCGAGGCGATGCCGTCGCAGCGGTTGACCACCTGGCCCTTGGCGTTTTTCACGGCAAAGGTGGCGTCACGCGTCTTCTTGACCCGCTTGGCGATCTCGCCCAGCGCCCAATCCCAGGACACTTCCTTCCACTCGGTGGCGTAGGGGGCGCGGTAGAGGGGGCGCTTGGGACGTTCCTCGTTCTCGGCCAACTGCCAGACGGACGCGCCCTTGGCGCAGGTGGAGCCTTCGTTGATGGGGTGGTCGGGATCGCCCTCGGTGTTGATGGCGCGTTTGGTTTTCAGGTCGGTGTTGACGATCAGGCCGCAGCCCACGCCACAGTATGGGCAGATGCTGGTCGTCTGCCTGCTCCACTTGGGGCCGAGCATGGCCACCCTGTCGAGCGCCTGGGCGTCGGGCACGAAGCCCAGCCCGCCAAAGGCCGTGGCCACCGCAGTGGCAGCCGTCAGTTTGAGAAATCGCCTTCTGTTGACTTTCATGGATTCTCCTCGGGTTGTCGGTTGTGTCATCTTCCGCGAATCTCGCGGCCCAGGCAGAGCTGGAGGGCGTAGCCGTGCGCCGGGAGCGGCAGCATGTCGATCACTTCGCAATCAATGCGGATGTCCCATTGGGGACGCATATCCCGTGCGATGGTTTCAACTGCCTCCAGCGCATGCCCCAGTCCGGAGAACGGGGGCGGTGCGGGAATCTGCGGAGATGGCGTGCCTGTTGTACTGGTTGACAAAAACATTCGATGCTCCTTTGACGTTATCGAACACCCCGCGAAGGCGGGACGCATCCTGGGTTGGCAGGCGCAAGCAAAGAGATGCGCGCTCCCGGCCAAGGGCCATGCGGGAAACGCGACAGGCGCGAACCGGCAACGGTTCGCAAAAAAGGAAGCGGTATCAGGGCTGTGGATTGGGGAATGCCCGGCCAGAAAGCCGGATCAGAGGGCGTCGAATCAGCTGGCGCTGGGCGCTGTGGCGTCTCCAGGAGCAGGGGCTGCGGCGTGCGGGGCCGGGCGGCTGCTCTGCGGGGAGGTGTATGAGGGGGACCAGACCTGATTCCCATGGCGTACCAGTCAGAGTCGCCAGGCCGCGACGCGCGGCCCGAGGAACTGGTTTCGATGGTTCTCGTGGCCCACTGCCTCTGGGGCGAACTGGCCCGTTACCGGGGACAGGGCTCCATCAGACATGTGCATGGACAGGCGCTGGGCAGGACGACGGAAAGGCCGATCCCAAACGGAGCGGCCAACCGGTCCTCCGCCATCCTGAAGGATGGCGGGTCCGGCCATGGCGATCCCGATGGCGGGTTTCTGTCTGTGTGTGTCGCGCTGCATACCTGTCTGCACTCCTGTGACTGGGCCTCACCGTATGCCCCAGCGAAAGGATTGCAAGCCGACCCATCAGTGGCACGGTTTTGCATAACTATGCCACTGGCGGCATAGTTATGCAAAGGAGGTGTTCGCAAGCGGGGTGAGATGACCAACGACAAAGGGGGGGGCAGTGGCGCCCTTCGGAAGGCTTTTCCCTGCCTGAAACGGCGAACCCCCTGCCGGGACTGAGGTCGGCAGGGGGCTCTTCACAAGGGGAGGTGTCGCGCTGCTACGCTGCTGAGAAATTTATCCGAGATTTTTCATCATCCGCACGAATGTTTCCTGGTCCAGCTCGCCCAGGGCGTACCGCCTCTTGAGAATGTCCGCAGGCGACTGGCCTCTGGCCGGGGCGGGATCAGAGGTTCCGAACCGCCGCATGAGGACATAGGCGAGCAAGCCGACAAGGACGATCTGCAGGAACGGCCCCAGAGGCAGGGGGAACAACCCGAACATGCCCCCGCCGCCGTGCCCGATCCCATGCCACGCTCCGGGGGTGCACCATGTGCCAAATGAACTAAGAAAATTCATCGGGACCTCGTTGCGGTTCAAGGGCGGGCGGGATGTCCGCTCTCTGTGACTCCTAATTTGCAGGAGTCGTGCCAAAAATTAAAATGAATGAAATCAACGAGCATGCGTTGCAGTCTTGTGCGCGGTTTGTGCAGATGTGCAAATATGCGGCAACCGGTTGTGTGCTTTTTGCACAAAATAGCCTGTGCGACGACTTGGCCCTGTGGCTGAAGCTGGTCGAGGGGGGGGGCAGTGACGCAAAAAAGCTGCCGCCGAGGATTCGGCGGCAGCGTGTGGACATAAAAAGCGTGCGTCTGGCCCGGATCCGGGCTAGTCGGCCTTCTTGACAGCCACGGGCTTGGTGATGGCGCCGTTGCGGATGCAACGGGTGCATGCCTTGACGCTTACGACCTGGCCGGACTCAAGCTGGTGGCGAACCTTCTGCAGGTTGGGCATGAAGCGACGCTTGGTCTTGATGTGGGAGTGGCTGACGTTGTTGCCGCTCTGGGGACCTTTTCCACATATATCGCAAACCTGGGACATGGCGACCTCCTGGGTAATCATCCTGAATCGTTTGAAAATTTTTGAGTCACAGTCGCCGGAGAGTCGGTACCCTCCATGCGACGGGAGTGATTCTTTACCGAGTTGAAAGCCAAATGGCAAGGGTTTTTTTCTTGACAAGAGAAAAAGTTCCCATATACGAAGCATCGGTTGCCCGCACCGGAATCCCGGTCAGCGGGCGGAGGAAACAATGCCGGAACAATGGATAGCGATAAGCGACATTCCCGCCCAGGGCAGGGACATGATCTTCGACGACCAGGCGCTGTGGCGCGAGGGGTGCGAAGCCTTTTCCCTTGATGTCGCACCGGGGCGCGATCTCGTGGCCGTGGTCACGATCATGCCCCAGTCCGACGGAGGCGCGCTGGTGCGCGGAACCCTGAAGGGATCGGTGCTCATGCCGTGCGACCGGTGCGCAGCCCGGGCCGAGGTGGAGATCGATTCGAGCTTCGACCTCTTCGAGCAGGTCATCGCGAGTGAGGTGGGCGAGGAACCCCGCATGCGCGAGGTGAGCGGCGAGTTGCAGCTCGACATCGGCGCGCTGCTGTGGGAAGAGTTCGCCCTGGCCCTGCCGGTCAAGCCCCTGTGCTCCGAGGAGTGCAAGGGCGTGTGCCCCGGCTGCGGCAGGGACCGCAACATCGAGTCCTGCGAATGTGTTGAGGACAACGGGGACGACCGGCTTGCCGTCTTCCGCAATCTGAAGTTAAAATAGGCGTCCCGGCGAATTGTGCTTGCCAGCCGACACGCCCTGCACTAATACGACCACAACCAGTTTTTAGCGAGGTATACATCATGGCAGTTCCCAAGAAACGGACTTCCCGCTCCCGCAAGGGCATGCGCCGCTCCCACGATCACGTGGCCGTTCCCAACGTCGTCTTCTGCGAGTGCGGCGAGCCCACCCTTCCTCACCGCGCCTGCTCCGTGTGCGGCAACTACAAGGGACGTCAGGTTATCAGCGGCAAAGATGCCTAACGCCGGTTCCGACATCGTTCCGCGCATCGCTGTGGATGCCATGGGGGGCGATTTCGGCCCCCATGTCGTCGTGCCCGCCGCGGTCCAGGCCGCGCGGAACGGCATTGCCGTCGTCCTCGTGGGCGACGCGGAGCGCATCGAAAGCGAGCTTTCCAGGCTGAACACTGCCGGGCTGGACATCACTGTCCGGGCCGCATCGCAGGTCGTCGAGATGGACGACAAGCCTTCGGACGCGCTGAGGCGCAAGAAGGACTCGTCCATCCAGGTGGCCTGCCGCTGCGTGACCGAGGGCGTGGCCGATGGCGTGGTCAGTGCGGGCAACTCCGGGGCCACCGTGGCCTGCGGCATGTTCGTGCTTGGCCGCATCAAGGGCGTCATGCGCCCGGCCCTGGCCGGGATCATGCCCACCGAAAAGAACCCGGTGGTGCTCATCGATGTCGGGGCCAACGTGGACTCCAAGCCGCTGCACCTGCTCCAGTTCGCCCTCATGGCCGACGTGCTCTCCCGCTACGTCCTCGGCGTGCCCAATCCTGCGGTGGGCCTTTTGTCCATCGGCGAGGAAGAGGGCAAGGGCAATGCCACGGTGCGCGACGCCTTTGAGCTGCTGCGCCAGTCGGACCTGCGCTTCATCGGCAATGTCGAAGGGCGTGACATCTTCACCGGCGACGTGGACGTGGTGGTCTGCGACGGTTTTGTGGGCAACGTGGCCCTCAAGCTGTCCGAGGGGCTGGCCAAGTCCATGGGCAACATCCTCCGGACCGAGCTGAAATCGAGCTGGCTGTCCCGGCTGGGCACCCTGCTCTCCCTGCGCGCCTTCAAGCGGTTCAAGAAGGTGGTGGACTACGCCGAGTACGGCGGCGCTCCGCTGATCGGCCTCAAGGGCCTTGTGGTGGTCTGCCACGGCAAGTCCAACGAGCTGGCCATGGTCAACGCCATCAAGATGGCCGCCACCAGCGTGCGCAACAAGATGCACGAGCACCTGGCCGAAGGCTTGGCCGCCCACAGCAGCCTGGCGGGCAAGTTCGAAAAAACCGCCAAGGACGCCGCCTAGAGCCGCGCCGCCCGTCGGCCCCCTCCCCGCGCCGCTTGACCCGGACAGGCCAAATGCTTACACCACCCTCCATGAATACTCATTTCATTCTCAGAGGCTTTGGCCATTACGCCCCAGAGCGCGTCTTGACCAATGCGGACCTCGAAAAGATCGTCGAGACCACAGACGAGTGGATCACCAGCCGCACCGGCATCAAGGAGCGGCATATCGTGGCCGAGGGCGAAACCTCGTCCGACATGGGGCTTCAGGCCGCGCGCAAGGCCCTGGCCGCCGCGGGCATGGACGCTTCGGACCTGACCCACATCGTCTTCGCCACCTTCACCCCGGACTACGTCATCCCCTCGGCAGCCTGCGTGCTCCAGGAAAAGCTCGGCATCGCGGGCCAGGTCTGCCTCGATGTGCAGGCCGCCTGCTCCGGGTTTCTCTACGCCATGGAGACCGCGCGCGGATATCTGGCCCTGCATCCGCAGAGCAAGATACTTGTGGTGGCCTCAGAGGCGCTCACCAGCCGGGTCAACTGGGAGGACCGCGCCACCTGCGTGCTCTTTGGCGACGCGGCGGGCGCGGCGGTGCTCACCAACGGCGACGCGGACGAGACCCCCAGGGTGGTGGACATCATGCTCGGCGCGGACGGCGCCCTGGGCGACCTGCTCACGGTGCGCGGCGGCGGCTCGGCCATTGCCTACAAGCTCGGCCAGGCCGTGGGCGAGGAATATTTCGTCGAGTTCCTGGGGCGCGAGGTGTTCAAGCACGCCGTGCGCCACATGACCGCCATCAGCGAGGCGCTTCTGGCCAAGCACGGCCTGACCAAGGCCGATGTGGACGTGCTCATCCCGCATCAGGCCAACTACCGCATCATCGACGCCGTGGGCCGCAAGCTTGAGGTGCCGGTGGAGCGCGTCTTCTCCAATGTGGACAGGTATGGCAACACCTCGGCTGCCTCGGTGCCCGTGGCCCTGTCCGAGGCCCTTGACCTGGGCGTGATCAAGCCGGGCCACCGGGTGCTGGTGCCCACCTTTGGCGGCGGGTTCACCTGGGGCGCGATGCTCCTGCAATTTTAGCGGCTCCGGCGCGGGCAGCCCCTGCGCCGGGTTCGGGTCGTTTTGCATCAGCCTTTCAATTTTGACCTGTTGGACACGATCACGCCACAGTCGCCTGATACGGCGTGGCAGGCGTACCCCCCAAGTGTTTGCAGTCCGTTCTGGATTGGTATATTGGGGGCTGACCAACGAGCGAACCACGAGGTGTGTCGATGAGTGATCTTCCCAGAGTCGCGCTGGTTACCGGCGGTTCTCGCGGCATTGGCCGCAAGGTGGCCGAGCGGTTGGCCAGCGATGGATTCGAGGTCTACCTGACCTATGTCAGCCGTCCCGAGGAGGCGGACAAGGTCGTGGCCGTCATCGAGGCGCAGGGCGGCAAGGCCAGGGCCTTCAAGCTCGACTCCGGCGACCGCGACGCCATTGCCGACTTCTTCCGGGACGAAATCAAGGGCAAGGCCACGCTCGAAGTGCTGGTCAACAACGCGGGCATCACCCGCGACGGGCTGATGATGCGCATGAAGGACGAGGACTGGGACACGGTCCTGCGCATCAACCTGACCGGCTGTTTCGCCTTTCTCAAGGAAGCCTCCAAGATCATGGGCAAGCAGCGCCTGGGCCGCATCATCAACATCACCAGCATCGTGGGGCAGATGGGCAACGCGGGGCAGGCCAACTACTGCGCGGCCAAGGCCGGGCTCATCGGCCTGACCAAGTCCGCCGCACGCGAACTGGCCGGGCGCAACATCACGGTCAACGCCGTGGCCCCCGGTTTCATCAAGACCGACATGACCGACGAGCTGCCCGAAAGGGTGGTCGAGGCCATGCTGGCGCAGATTCCGCTCAACACCCTCGGGCAGTCCGAGGATATCGCAGCCGCCGTCTCCTTTCTGGCGGGTCCTGGAGCCGGGTACATCACCGGCCAGGTCCTGGGAGTCAACGGCGGCATGTATATGTAATCGAGTCACAACAAAAACAATTGATACTGGAGGAAAGCATGTCCGACGTAGCCGCAAAAGTCAGAGAGATCATCGTGGACCAGCTGGGCGTGAGCGCAGACGAAGTGGTCGATGGTGCCGCTTTTGTCGAAGACCTGGGCGCGGATTCCCTGGACCTGACCGAACTGATCATGGCCATGGAAGAAGAGTTTGACCTGGAGATCGACGACGAGCAGGCCCAGAAGCTCATCAAGGTCCAGGACGCCATCGCGTACATCGAAAAGGCCGTGGGCTGACCAGCTCTGTCCTGATTACGACGATTATGAGAGCGCCTTATGCACAACAAGGTGTAAGGCGCTCCTTTTTTTCTTTTCTGAAACGCAGACAGCACGGATATCCATTATGAAAAGGGTTGTCGTCACCAGCGTTGCGGCCATTACCCCGCTCGGCAACGACGTTGAGACCAGTTGGCAGAATCTTCTGGCTGGCAAGTCCGGCGTGGGCATGATCACCAAGTTTGACACCACCGCGTATGACACCAAGATCGCCGCTGAAGTCAAAGGGTTTGATCCCACCATCTACATCAACACCAAAGAAGTCCGGCGCATGGAGACCTTCACCCAGTTTGCGGTCTGCGCCTGCAAGATGCTGTTCAAGGACGCCGGGTGGACCATCCCGGAATCCGAGAAGCACCGCGCTGGCACCATCATCGGTGCCGGGCTCGGCGGCCTGCACAGCATCGAGGAGATGCACACCAAGCTCCTTGACAAGGGGCCGGGACGCATCTCGCCGTTCTTCATTCCCATCCTCATCGCCAACATGGCCGCCGGACAGGTGTCCATCGAGGCCGGGGCCATGGGGCCGAACATCTGCACCACCACGGCCTGCGCCTCCGGCACCCATGCCATCGGCGTGGCCTACACCGATATCGCCATCGGTCGGGCCGATGTCATGATCTGCGGCGGCGCGGAGTCCACCATCTCGGTGCTCGGTGTGGCCGGGTTCAACGCCATGAAGGCGCTCTCGGTGCGCAACGACGAGCCGGAAAAGGCGTCGCGTCCCTTCGACGCGGACCGCACCGGCTTCATCATGGGCGAGGGCGCGGGCCTGCTGCTCCTCGAATCGCTGGAGCACGCCCAGGCGCGCGGGGCCACCATCCTGGCCGAGGTGGTCGGGTTCGGCGCGTCTGGCGACGCCTACCACATGACCGCCCCGCCCGAGGACGGCTCGGGCATGTCCCTGGCCATGGCCGCCGCCATCCGCGAGGCCAAGGTGGAGCCGTCGGCCATCGATCACATCAACGCCCACGGCACCTCCACCAAACTCAACGACCTGTGCGAGACCAGGGCCATCAAGAATGTCTTTGGCGACCACGCCTACGACATCGCCATCTGTGCCAACAAGTCTCAGATGGGCCACCTGCTCGGCGCTGCCGGCGGCGTGGAGGCGGTCTTTGCGGTCAAGACCCTGGCCGAGGGCATCATCCCCGGCACCACCAACCGCGACACGCCCGATCCGGAATGCGACCTCGACGTGTGTGCCGAAGGGCCGCGACAGCAGCAGGCCGAGTATGCGCTGAGCAACTCGTTCGGCTTCGGCGGCACCAACGCCTGCATCCTGTTCAAGCGCTTCACGGGATAACAACAAGGGAGGCTGAACGGCCTCCCTTTTTTGATATAAAGCGGATCTCCACCCCGCATGGGACGGTGGGTGCGGTCGCCCGCAGGGATGAATGTCCCTGTGCCCGGCTGCCGCCTGAAACCAGCCGCGCCGCATGAGACGGTGGGAAGCCATTCGTATCCACATCCAAAACGAGGTGTAACACCATGGAAGAGTTGTTCGTACAAGATCCCGAAGTGGCTGCGGCCATAGCCAACGAGATCGAGCGACAGGTCAGCAAGCTTGAGCTCATCGCCAGCGAGAATTTCGTGTCCACAGCCGTCCGTCAGGCCCAGGGCAGCGTCATGACCCACAAATACGCCGAGGGATACCCCGGCAAGCGGTGGTACGGCGGCTGCGAGTTCGTGGACATGGTCGAGGACATGGCCCGCGACCGCGCCAAGGAGCTTTTCGGCGCAGGCTATGCCAACGTCCAGCCCCACTCCGGCTCCCAGGCGAACATGGCCGTCTATTTCGCGGCCTGCAAGCCCGGCGATACCGTGCTCGGCATGGACCTGTCCCACGGCGGCCACCTGACCCACGGCAGCCCGGTCAACTTCTCCGGCAAACTCTTCAACATAGTGCACTACGGCGTCTCCCGCGAGACCCAGACCATAGACTACGATCAGGTGGAAGCCCTGGCCAAGGAACACCGGCCCAAGATGATCATCGCCGGTGCCTCGGCCTACCCGCGCATCATCGATTTCGCCCGGTTCCGCGCCATCGCCGACGAGGTGGGCGCCAAGCTCATGGTCGACATGGCCCACATCGCGGGCCTCATCGCCGCAGGCGAGCACCCGTCCTGCATCGAGCACGCCCACTACACCACCACCACCACCCACAAGACCCTGCGCGGACCGCGCGGCGGCATGATCCTGGGCGGCGAGGAGCTGGAGCAGGAGCTCAACTCCAACATCTTCCCCGGCATCCAGGGCGGCCCGCTCATGCATGTCATCGCGGCCAAGGCCGTGTCTTTTGGCGAGGCGCTCTCCCCCGGATTCACCGAGTATCAGCAGCAGGTGGTCAAGAATGCCAAGGTGCTGGCCACCAGCATGCAGGAGGCGGGGTACAGGCTCGTGTCCGGCGGCACGGACAACCACCTCATGCTCGTGGACCTCTCCGACAGGGATTACACCGGCAAGGACGCGCAGATCGCCCTGGACAAGGCGGGCATCACCGTCAACAAGAACACCATCCCGTTCGAGACCAAGTCGCCGTTCCAGACCTCCGGCATCCGGCTGGGCACCCCTGCGTTGACCACCCGCGGCATGATCGAGGAAGACATGATCGTGGTGGCAGAGGCTATCACCGCTGCGCTGGAGAACATTGGGGATGACAAGATTCTGAAAGAGATCAGCGAAGAGGTCGAGGAGTTCGCCCGCGAGTTCCCGCTCTACGCTTGGTAGATCGAGATTTGATTGATTCGAAATGAAGGGAGCGGCCTGAGGGTCGCTCTCTTTTTTTGCGCGATGTGGCGGAGCGGGGAGAGAGGTGATGAGGGAGGGGGGAAGAGCCGTCGCTTGCGCTCCTCCAGTTTTTAAGAGCCCTCCCGGCGGGGTTCTTTTTTGGCTGAGCCGCCCCAAAAAAGAACCAAATACCATGCTGGCCTTACCTGAGGTAGTCTGAGTTTGAACGACAACTTAGAACCGCAGGAGGCACAGCATGGCAAAGTATTCAGTATCACGAATCAGCGATTTTCTGGAAGCGTTTGAAGGCCGGGAGATTCACGTCGGCGTGGACGTTCACAAACTCAGTTATCATGTGGCGGTGCGTCGCGAGGATGGGGCTTGTGAGACATGGGTAGCGCCTGCCAAGCCATATGATTTGGTCCTGGCGTTGCTCGAATTGGGGCAGCCAATAGCACAGGTCACTTATGAATCCGGCCCAACGGGTTTTGGGCTATGTCGGGCCATGGAAGAGGCTGGCATAGATTGCTGCGTGGTTGCCCCGAGCAAGGTTCCCCGTGCTGTGGTTGCGGGGTCAAAGACAGATCGGTTGGACTGTATCAAACTGGCCGACTATGCCGCCAAGGGCATGCTTAAGGGGATCGCCGTGCCTACTCCTGCCGAGGAAGGAGAGCGCAGCCTGATTCGCCGCAGGTCGCAGATTGTCGACAACATCCGCCGCGCCAAGTTACGGATCAAGTCGTTGCTGCTTTACGTCGGCGCGGAGGAGCCGCCAGGGCTATCGCAGTGGTCCGGGCAAGCCGTTGGGAGACTGTCGACTCTTCAAATCGAGCCTGCCGCCAAGTTGACGCTGGACAGCCTGTTGCGCGAGTTGTCTTGGCAGAAGGTGGAGCTAAAAGAGATCGAGGCGACTCTGTCCATGATCATGGTAAAACGGCATGAAGAGGCTATGAAGCGGCTGCGGACGGTCCCCGGCGTCGGCCCGACGGTCGCCACCACGTTTTTGCTGGAGGTCTTTCGTCCGGAGCGTTTTCAGTGTCATGAACAGGTCGTGTCGTATCTCGGTCTTGCGCCGACGGTTCGCCAAAGTGGTGAGCGATCATCACGCGGCCGACTTGTTCCTGTCGGACAAAAACGATTGCGAAGCCTCCTGGTCGAATCCGCTTGGATATGGCAGGCAAAAGTTCCTAAAATCAAAGAACGTTACAACCAGCTTGTCGCAAAAACAGGAGTGCCGCAAAAAGCCATTGCAGCCATAGCTCGCCTCCTGGCAATCGTTTTATGGCGTTTGAGTCTTTCGGGCCGTTGTTATCAAAGTTCATAACCTGAATCACCAATCTGCGCGGGCGTTTTTCGGCTGTTTAGACAGCGTGAACCAAATGGCGCAATAATGATTTTGTACCGAACGAATGGTACTTGGTGCCAGAGAGCACGAATAGGAAAAGGCTATACACAGATTCCCTTGACGGTGGGCCACATAGGAAAAAAAGCTCGGCTTTCTAGCTTGGCCGCCGCACTCCACGGCCAAGAAGCTGATCCAATCGGCTCCGCTCCCCGAATCAAGTCGCCGAAGCGGCTCCGTGATTCGAAGAGCCGCTCCGCCCGATTGGTCAGCTTCTAACCCTTAGGAGGCTTAATGGCTGGGGGGGTGGTAAAAAAACAAAAATATGTGTAATGGGAATGTGTTGTTGTGATCGTCTGCTATCCAGTGCTGCACGTTCATTCTCAGAAAAGAACCATTGTTATCTAGCTTTTTGGGGTAAGAAAGCATAAATGGCAAATTGTATATCCTATAGACGAGAGCCAGTGAGGAGTGCGTGGGTAATCCTAAGAAGCTAGAGATGGATCAGCATACGAGGCAGAAGGTTGCTATTTTTGATGCCTATTTGAAGAGATATCTGAAGATAGTATCAAAGGGAGGATATTCGCGTGTAAGCATATATGACCCTTGCGCGGGTAAGGGAATATATGGTGATTGTGTAGGGAGCGCGTTGACTGCCTGTAATAATATTCGTGCTCATTTACCTTATGCCCCCTCAGTGGGGTTTCATTTGTATCTAAATGAGCCAGATGATGATAACCGTAAAGAGTTGTCAAAGGTTTGTTCGTATGAATTTGTTGAGTGCATCGATAATCAAAAGGCAGAGTCATTTATTGAAAAGTATTGCAGCGCTGGACATTCTGGGCACAAACTCTGGTTCATCGATCCATATGGATATACGCAAGTCGGTAGAAGCAGCGTTTCAAAAATAATGGAGCAAGCAAGTTCCGAAGTTCTTTTGTTTATACCACTAACATTTATATATAGGTTTTTAAACGGAAATTTGGATCATGACGCTAAACTTAAGCCTGTTGCAAAATTTCTCAATGACTATTCGATAGCGCAAAAAGAGGCTAGGTTATGTTCAACCCCTATTGCCTTTGCAGATTTAATATCAAGAAAGATGCAAGAGCTATATAACTACTCATGGCATGCGACGATGGTAGAGGGGCCACTTCATTACTCACTTGTTTTTATTAGCCGACACCACTATGGTTTAGAAAAATTTCTTGAAGCAAGAGACAAAATTTTAAAAGATCAATGTAGTTCTCAACTTTCTTTGATCCCCATGGGAGAAGAAAAAGAGTTGTTAGCCATATTGCCGGATAGGGGGGTGGACAACTGTGAGATGTACATGCTTGGCCTTAAAAATGGTTTCACGCCATCCGGAGTTCGAGCCTGCCTTGAAAAATTGGAAAGCAGGGAGCTGATTCATATCAAGAAGAATGATGGCGTGAAGCGTGGTAAAGGGATTTTTTTTCTTGGAAAAAAATACTATAAAAACAATGACCGAAGAATAGTTATCTCTGCATCAATAAATCAGGGGTCTTTATTTTGATGGGAGTGTAATGCCTAGTAAAATCGAGTGGACTGAAGAGACTTGGAATCCTTCTGTTGGATGCACCAAAATTAGCCCTGGGTGTATCAATTGCTATGCCGAAGTGATGGCAAAAAGATTACAGTCAATGAAAATGGTAGACTATGCAAAAGGATTCAAATTCACAATTCTTCCACATAGGCTTTCGCAACCAGTCTTGATAAAGCGGCCAACCATTTTTTTTGTCAATTCAATGAGCGACCTTTTTCATGAAGAAATGCCTGGTTCATTTATTGATGAGGTACTCAACACGATCTGCAAAACGCCTCAGCATAGATACCAAATATTGACAAAACGTTCTGATCGAATGCTCAACTATTTTGCAAGTAGAGTTATTCCTGAAAATGTAATGCTGGGTGTAACCGTAGAAAATGTTGATCATGGTATTCCACGCATTGATGATCTACGTCAGTTGTCAGCTGCTAAAGTTCGTTTTTTATCGATTGAACCACTTTTGGAGGATTTGGGGTTTATCAATTTGGAAGGAATAAACTGGGTTATTGTCGGAGGAGAAAGTGGCCCGAGGGCACGGCAAATGGAATCTCGATGGGTTGTTAATATTAGAAATCAATGTGTTGCCCAAAATATTCCTTTTTATTTCAAACAATGGGGTACTTGGGGGGCAGATAGCGTGAAGCGGTCAAAGAAAAAAAATGGGCGGCTTCTGGAGGGAAAGGAGTGGATAGAAATGCCCAGATATTGATAGTTGAGTTTGCAGTGAATGATTTCTGTTGAATGCTTCGTCTGTCAGTCTGTCCTCGTTTCTTTCTCCCCTCCCATCTCTCCTAACGCCCCAACCCCAGCCATTAAGCCTCCTAAGGCCTAGAAGCTGACAAATCGCAGGCTGCGGTGACCTTCCCCCCGTTTGGTATCCCAGCTATAAGTTTGTGACTCCGGCAAAGGAGATCACGAAGATGAGAAAGAGCAGGTTCACGGAAGAGCAGATCATCGGGCTTTTAAAGCAGGCGGAGGCTGGACGTCCTGTGGCAGAACTGTGCCGCCAGATCGGCATCACGGACACGACGTTCTACAAGTGGCGCAGCAAATTCGCGGGCCTTGAGGTATCCGAGGCCCGACGGTTGCGGCAGCTTGAGGAAGAGAATCGGCGCCTCAAGGGCCTTGTGGCCGATCAGGCGCTTGACATACAGGTGCTCAAAGAGGTGCTGGGCCGAAAATGACTGAGCCCGCCCTTCGCCGTCATGCCGCACGCCAGATTATTGAGGTGTACGGCTACTCCGAGCGG